>NZ_FNRV01000001.1:6116524-6476037 GCF_900105115.1 Pseudomonas mohnii | reverse complement strand
GCTGATGCCTTTGATTTGCGGAATGTACTTCACGGTCAGGCTTGGCAGGTCAGTGGCTGCCTGCATCCAGATGACCGATATGGGTTTACCCACCAGTGGCCAGGTGGCGACGGAATCCGTCGGTGGGGGAATATGAAAGCCTTCGGTCTTGACCAGGATAATGGTGCTCTGGACCGAATCGGCAACCGAGGCGCCCAACAGATAGACCGGCACCATGAGGATCAAAATGGCCACCAGCACGATCAGGGTCGCAATGAATCCATCTTTGTGCCCCAGCGGCCCCCTGAGCCGCGTTTGCAACGGGTAAAGCGTGATCGCCAGGATCAACGACCACAACATCAAGTCGCGAAACGGTCGGAAAATCTCGAAGCAAAACAGCACCATGACGACAATCAGTCCGGCACGGATCATTACGTCAAGCAGGCCGCGGGACAAGGTTTTCACTGTGATCGATGTGGGCACCATGGCTGTCTCCTCACGGTTCGCCGTGTAGTGGGCGAATCTGTTAGCCCAGCATAGACGCACATTGCACGGCGCGAAGGATCAACGCAGCTTCAGTGGATCGACCATGTTCGCCGCTATGGCCATGCCCACCAGGTCCGGTAACGTATTGGCCTGCATGCGTTTCATGACGCGCGAGCGATACAGATCGACGGTCTTTGCACTCACGCCCAGTTGCTCGGCGATTTCGCGGGTGGTGTAGCCCTGCACCAGAGGCAACATGACGTCGCGTTCCCGTGGAGTCAGCGTCAGCAAGCGTGCCTGCAAGGCCTGATTGCCGGACCGCTGCGTGGCGCAACTGCTCAGCGCCTGCTGCACGCTGTCGAGCAGCAACTGCTCGTTGTAGGGCTTTTCGATGAAGTCATGGGCGCCCGCCTTGAAGGCACGGACCACGATTGGCACATCGGCGTGGCCGCTGACGAAAATGATCGGCAGGTTCAGCTCACGCACGCGCATTTCTTCCTGTACGTTCAACCCCCCCATGCCGGGCATGCGTACGTCGAGAATCACGCAGGCATCGAGACTGGCGTCGCAGGCATCGAGGAACTCGACACCACTGGTAAACGGCAAGGCCTTGAGACCGACCGACTCCAATAACCACACGGTTGATTCGAGCATGCCCTGGTCATCGTCGACCACATACACCACGTGCTCCGTCGCACCTGCCATTACGTCATTCCTGTTGTTGTTTTGTTGGACCGGCAAGCGGCAGGCGGCAACACATCAGCAACCCGACAGGCTGGCGCCGGGCATGCAGTTCGCCACCGAAACCCTCGATGATGCTGCGGCTCATGGACAAGCCGAGCCCCAGGCCATCGGCCTTGCTGGTGTAGAACGGGGTAAAAATCTGCTCCAGTTCGGGCTCGCCGACCCCCGGCCCCTGGTCTCGCACACTGATTTCCAGGGTGCCACCACTGCCCTGCTCCACCGCCATCACGATCAGCGAAGGCTGGCCAGGATGTTGCTCGCGATTAGCGTCGATGGCATTGCGCAGCAAATTGAGCAACACCTGCTCAAGCAACACGCGGTCGGCATAAACGGGCGGCAGATTATCCGGCAGTCGATCCTCGATTGTCACTTGGCAATTGCTCGCCTCCCAGGCACACAAACGCACCGATTCACGGGCGACTTCAGTCAGGTTCAGCGCCTGCATGCGACGTTGCCCCTTGCGCAGAAACGCGCGCAGACGCCGGATCACTTCAGACGCATGGGTGGCGTGATGGGTAATGCGTTCCAGGCCTTGCGCCACCCTGGCGGCCGCCTGGGGATTGCTGCCCAGGGTCTGCAAATAGCGTTGGCTCGCATTGGCGTAATTCACCACGGCAGCCAGTGGCTGGTTGATTTCATGGGCAATCCCCGAGGCCAGTTCGCCCAGCGTCACCAACCGCGCGGTGTGCGCCAGCTCATCCTGATGGCGACGTTGTTGCACTTCGCGCAGCTCCCTTTCGGTCATGTCCCGTGCCACCAGCGAGTAATAGCGCTCGCCGCCGGCGGAACGGTGCGCCAGCAACACCAGCGACACGGGCACCGATGTGCCGCCGCCAGGCGGCTGCAAGCGCGCATCGGTGCTCCAGACGCCATCGCGTTCGGCGCTGCTCCAGCCGTCACGTTGCAGGCGCCCCAGGTCGCTACTGGCGAACAACTCGGCCAGGGCTGGCATCGCTTGCTGCTCATCGATGCCGAGGATGCGCCGCGCCGCCGGGTTGAGGTAAGTGACTTGGCCCTTGGGGTCGATGAACAGCACCGGATCGGTGTTGGCCTCCACCACCTCGGCCAGTCGTCGCTTGTTTTCCTCGGCCTGCACCCGCGCCGTGATGTCCCTGGAGACGCTGACCACTTCGACCACCGCTCCGGTGTAGGTCTCGCGTATCGCGCGGCAGGCGGTTTCGAACCACAGGTAATGCCCGTCGCGATGACGGATGCGATAGGTCATCGTGTGATATCCATCCTGCTCCAGCGCATCGCGCGCGCGCTGAACCAGGTTGGCCAGGTCCTGCCCATGGAACAGGCCTTGGGCCATTTGTCCGCGCAATTCCTCGGGCCAGTAGCCGAGCAAGGTCCAGGACGCGGGCGAGGCATCGAGAAAGCGCCCGTCCGGCGTGTGCCGGGAAATCAGGTCAGTGGTGTTTTCGATGATCAGCCGGTACAGCCGGCGAGCGGTGGCCGCTTCCCGCTCCGCCAGCACCTGGGTCGTGGCGTACCGGCAACGGGCGAGCACGCGGTTGTCCTGGGGATCGGGGATGAAGGTCCAGATCAGTATTTGCTCTTCGAACTGTGCCTCGACGCCTTCGATGGCACGTTGCTGATCCAGGCTCGCGCGCACCAACACCCGATGATTGACTGGTAAAAAGCCCAACACATCGGTCAACGGCTTTTCGCCAAGCAAGGCCAATAGCGCCGCGTTGAACTCCAGCGGTCGGCCCTGTGCATCGAGCAACAGGCTCGGTTGCGGATCATGGCCCAGCAACGGCGAACCGCGCAGCATGCCATTGACGCTGGTCAGCAATGTCGTCAACAAATCCTGCACCCAGCCCAGCCAGTCGAGACTCACACCCTCGCGCACTTCCACCAGCAACAACCCGGCCTGCCCCGGCTGCAAGGCCAGATCGAACACCTGTCCATGGCTGATGGCCGCTCGACGCAATCGGCCCGACAACCAGCAGTCGAGTTGACGGACTTGAGCCAGATCCAGACGCCCGGCTTCGACCAGATGCTCAAACAGCAACTGATCGCTGGCCAGCGCCGGGTCGCCCAGGCCCGGTGGAAAGTGCTGGGCCGAGCCCTCGTGACCGTAGATCCGCGCACCGGGCTGCCAACTGAGATAAACCGCACGCTGCACTTCCGGGCAATCCTGAAGGGCACGACACAACGCATCGGCGCGGGCGGACAACGCCACGCCTTCGCGCTGCAGGCGCAACCAGCTGTGCAATCGAACGGGGGTCAGGGTCATCGCGGGTCCACTTTGTCAGGAAAACCAAGCATATACCGGCTTTGGAGATGCGGCGGCATTGATTTGGATCGGAAAGAATGAAATATAGTAGAACTACTATACGCCCTAGGTTGTACTTCCATACGTATAGCTGGATGTTATATAACGTACTCCGGACATAAAGGTGCCCTCAGCGACTGCCTCGCGAGATCACCCATAGAGCTAACAATAAGCCACCGAGTACCCGAAAATGTCGATCTATGAGCAAGGGTTAGACCCTTCGGCTGTCAATCACATTGCCCTGTCTCCGCTCAGCTTCATCGAGCGCACTGCCAACGTTTATCCCCACTACCCCGCCGTCATCCACGGCTCGATCCGCCGTACCTGGGCGCAGACCTACGCCCGCTGCCGGCGACTGGCCTCTGCCCTGGCCGGTCGCGGCATCGGCAAGGACGACACGGTGGCAGTGATGCTGCCCAACATTCCCGAGATGCTTGAGGTGCATTTCGGCGTGCCGATGATCGGTGCCGTACTCAACCCGCTCAACGTTCGTCTGGATGCCGAGGCCATCGCCTTCATGCTCCAGCATGGCGAAGCCAAGGTGTTGATTACCGACCGTGAGTTCCACAACGTGATCCGCGCAGCGATCGGCATGCTCGATCACCCGCCGCTGGTAATCGACGTCAACGACCCGGAATACGGCGAAGGCCAGGCCGTCAGCGATCTGGACTACGAAGCGCTGTTGGCCGAAGGCGATCCGGATTTTGCCTGGAAATGGCCAACCGACGAGTGGCAAGCCATCTCCCTGAACTACACCTCCGGCACCACCGGTAATCCCAAGGGCGTGGTTTACCACCATCGCGGTGCCTATCTGAACTCATTGGGCAACCAGATGACCTGGGCCATGGGCAACCACCCTGTGTACCTCTGGACGTTGCCGATGTTCCATTGCAACGGCTGGTGCTACCCCTGGACCATCACCGCAATGGCCGGTGTGCATGTGTTCCTGCGCCGGGTCGACCCGCAGAAAATCCTGACGCTGATTCGCGAACATCAGATCACTCACCTGTGCGGTGCACCGATCGTGCTCAACGCCCTGGTGAACATGCCGGAATCGGCGAAAGCGGCCATCGATCATCCGGTCAACGCCATGGTTGCCGGCGCCGCGCCGCCCGCCAAAGTGATCGGTGCCGTCGAAGCGATGGGCATCAAGGTCACTCACGTGTATGGCCTGACCGAAACCTACGGCCCGGTGACGATTTGCGCCTGGCATGCCGAATGGGACGAGTTGCCCCTGGATGAGCGGGCGCAAATCAAGTCTCGTCAAGGCGTGCGCTACCCGACCCTGGAAGGCGTGATGGTCGCTGATTCGGCGACCCTGGAGCCGACCCCGCGCGATGGCCTGACCATCGGTGAGATCTTCATGCGCGGCAATACCGTGATGAAGGGCTACCTGAAGAACCCGTCCGCCACTGCCGAAGCATTCGAAGGGGGCTGGTTCCACACCGGCGACCTGGCGGTGTGTCATCCCGACGGCTACGTCGAGATCAAGGATCGCCTCAAGGACATCATCATTTCCGGCGGCGAGAACATTTCCACCATCGAACTCGAAGGTGTGCTCTACCGCCATCCGGGTGTGCTGGAAGCCGCGGTGGTTGCCCGTCCCGATGAAAAATGGGGCGAAACGCCCTGCGCCTTCATCACACTCAAGACCGATCACCAGGACGTTTGCGAGGCAGACATCATCACTTTCTGTCGCGAACACCTGGCCGGCTTCAAAGTGCCGCGCACCGTGATCTTTACCCTGTTGCCGAAGACATCCACCGGCAAGATCCAGAAGTACGTGTTGCGCGACCGGGCCGCCGCGCTCTAACCCGAAACAACGATGTACCCCACGGGCGGCAGGTGTTCAACCTGCCGCCTCGGGCTCGTGCACGCCGAATTCGGCGCTGCCGGGCCCACCACGGACCGATAACAAAAACAAAAGTGGAGCTACTGATGATCGACATCCATTCAACCGATACCCAACGTTGCGAACGCATTCGCAACAATCCCAAATTCCTTGAGCTGGTGAGCAGTCGTTCGCGCCTGGCCTGGTCGTTGAGTGCCGCCGTGCTGGGCACTTACTACCTGTTCATGCTGATTGTGGCGTTTGCCCCGCAGTGGCTGCACGCGCCGCTCGGCGAGCACCGGATGTTGACGCTCGGCATGCCGGTAGGCGCGGCAATCATCGTGTTTTCCTGGCTGCTGACCGGCTGGTATGTCTACAGCGCCAATACGCGCTTCGATGTCCTGGGCGCCGCCATTCTCGAGGAGAGCAAATGATGACCCTGTTCAACAAGCTCATCCTCGGCACTCTCGGCCTGTTGCCGGCCTCTGTCGTACTCGCCGCACCGGCCCTGGGGGCGGTGGAAAAACAGCCGCTCAACCTGAATGCGATCGGCATGTTCTTCGTCTTCGTCCTGGGCACGCTGGCCATTACCTGGTGGGCAGCGCGTCAAACCCAATCCACTTCGGACTTCTACACGGCCGGCGGCGGTATCAGCGGCTTTCAGAATGGCCTGGCGATTGCCGGTGACTACATGTCGGCAGCCACCCTGCTGGGGCTATCCAGCCTGGTGTTCGCCAAGGGCTACGACGGTTTCATTTATACCATCGGCTTCTTCGTCGGCTGGCCGATCATCACCTTCTTGATGGCCGAGCGTCTGCGCAATCTGGGGCGCTATACCTTCGCCGACATCGTTTCCTATCGGCTGGACCAGAACAAGGTGCGGATCTTCGCGGCCTTCGGTTCATTGACGGTGGTGTGCTGCTACCTGATCGTGCAGATGGTCGGTGCGGGTCAGTTGATCAAGCTGCTGTTCGGTCTCGACTACCCGGTGGCGGTGGTGATCGTCGGTGCGCTGATGCTGGTGTATGTGATCTTCGGCGGCATGATCGCCACCACCTGGGTGCAGATCATCAAGGCCGTGCTGTTGCTGGCCGGTGGCACCACCCTCGCGGTGATGGCGATGTCGCAGTTCGGTTTCAGCTACGAGACCCTGGCCGACAAAGCCGTACAGGCCCACGCCAGCGGCTGGAACATCATGGGCCCAGGCTCGATGCTCGCCGATCCGATCAACACCGCGTCGATGTCCCTGGGCCTGGTGTTCGGCATAGCCGGCCTGCCGCACATTCTCATGCGCTTCTTCACCGTGCCTAACGCCAAAGAGGCTCGTAAATCGGTGTTCTACGCCACCGGTTTCATCGGCTTCTTCTTCCTGGTGGTGTGCACCCTCGGCTTTGCCGCGATGGTGATCATCGGCACCGATCCGCAGTACTACGTCAACGGTGAAGTCGGCGGCGCCCTGATTGGCGGCGGCAACATGGTGGCCATGCACCTGGCCAAAGCGGTCGGCGGCAACCTGTTCTTCGGCTTCCTCGCGGCGGTCGCCTTCGCCACCATCCTGGCGGTGGTGTCCGGGCTGGCACTGGCCGGTGCTTCGGCGATCTCCCATGACCTCTACGCCACCGTGTTCAAGAAGGGCAAGGCCAGCGAGAAACAGGAAATGCGCGTCACGCGCATGGCCACGGTAGGCCTGGGCATCATCGCGATTCTGCTGGGCATTCTGTTCGAGAAGATGAATGTCGCGTTCCTCGTGGGCCTGACCTTCGGCATCGCCGCGTCGACCAACTTCCCGGTGCTGATCATGGCCATGTACTGGAAAGGCCTGACCACCAAAGGCGCGATCATCGGCGGTTTTGCCGGCCTGGTTTGCGCGCTGGTGCTGGTGATCCTCTCGCCAGCGGTCTGGGTCACTGTGCTCGGGCATGCTCACGCGATCTTCCCGTATGACCACCCGGCGCTGTTTTCCATGCCGCTGGCGTTCCTGGTGATCGTCGTGGTGTCCAGGCTCGACCGCAGCGTGCGCGCCGACAAGGAGCGTGATGCCTTCGCCGACCAGTTCGTCCGCGCCCAGACCGGTCTCGGTGCCGCCGCCGCTTCCAGTCACTGATCGAAAAGGCACGGCCCGCCCATGCGGCGCCGTGCCCGTTGCACAACCGTCCCAACGAGGTTCACGTTATGCCCCAATTCAATGCCCCACTGCGCGACATGCGCTTTGTGCTGCATGAAGTATTCGACGCCCCGGCCCTGTGGGCGCGCCTGCCGGCCCTGGCCGACACCGTCGACGCCGATACGGCCGACGCCATTCTTGAAGAAGCGGCGAAAGTCACCTCGCACTTGATTGCACCGCTCAATCGCAGCGGTGATGAAGAAGGCGCGCAGTGGCATGAAGGCCAAGTCACCACGCCCATCGGCTTCAAGCAGGCTTACACCACCTACATCGAAGGCGGCTGGGTGGGTTTGTCCGGTAATGCCGAGTTCGGCGGCATGGGCATGCCGAAGATGCTCGCGGTGCAGTTCGAAGAAATGCTCTACGGCGCCAACTCGAGCTTTGCGCTGTATTCGGCCTTGAGTTCCGGTGCCTGCCTGGCGCTGGATGCCCATGCCAGCGAGACCCTGAAAAACCTCTATCTGCCGCCGATGTATGAAGGTCGCTGGGCCGGTTCCATGTGCCTGACCGAAGCCCACGCCGGCACCGACCTGGGGCTCATCCGCACCCGCGCCGAGCCTCAGGCCGATGGCAGCTACACCATCACCGGCAGCAAGATTTTCATCACCGGTGGCGATCAGGACCTGACTGAAAACATCGTGCACCTGGTGCTGGCCAAGCTGCCGGATGCGCCGGCTGGCCCGAAAGGCATCTCGCTGTTTCTGGTGCCGAAAGTGCTGGTCAATGCCGACGGCTCCCTGGGCGCCGGCAATGCCGTGAGTTGTGGTTCGATCGAACACAAGATGGGCATCAAGGCGTCGGCCACCTGCGTGATGAACTTCGATGGCGCCAGCGGCTGGTTGATCGGTGAGGCGAACAAGGGCCTGGCGGCGATGTTCACCATGATGAACTACGAACGCCTGTCCATCGGCATTCAGGGCATCGGTTGTGCCGAGGCGTCCTACCAGAGCGCCGTGGCATATGCCCGCGAACGCATTCAGAGCCGCTCGCCGACCGGTGCCATGGCCCCGGGCAAAGCAGCCGACCCGATCATCGTTCACCCTGACGTGCGCCGCATGTTGCTGAGCATGAAAGCCATGACTGAAGGCGGCCGCGCGTTCGCCAGTTATGTCGGGCAGCAACTGGACCTGGCGAAGTTTTCCGACGATGCCTGGGAACGCGAAAGCGCACAGGACCTGGTCGCGTTGCTGACACCGGTGGCCAAGGCGTTTTTTACCGACACCGGGCTGGAAAGCTGTGTCAACGGCCAGCAAGTGTTCGGTGGCCATGGCTACATCCGCGAATGGGGCCAGGAGCAGTTGGTGCGTGACGTGCGCATCGCGCAGATTTATGAAGGCACCAACGGCATCCAGGCGCTGGACCTGCTCGGCCGCAAGGTGCTGGCCGACAAGGGACTGGCGCTGCGCCAATTCACCGGGGAGATTCGCCGCTTTGCCACCCAGCCGAACGCCCCCTATGCCGCTCAACTGCTCGACGCAGTGCGGTGCCTGGAGGACCTGAGCGACTGGCTGCAGGATCGCGCGGCGACCAATCGCAACGAAGTCGGTGCCGCTTCGGTGGAGTACCTGCACCTCTTCGGTTACGTCGCCTACGCCTGGCTCTGGGCGCGGATGGCTCAGGTCGCCCTGCAAAAACGCAGTGAAGACGAAGGTTTTTATGGCGCGAAAATCGCCACCGCCGACTTCTACATCCACCGCCTGCTGCCACGCATCTTGAGTCTGGAGCAATCCATTCGCGCTGGCAGTGGTCCTTTGTACGGCTTGAGCGCCGAACAGTTCTGACGTTTTCACCAACGCGGCGTCAGCTCCTCTCATTTTGGCGCCGCGTTTTTTTATTCATAAGCCCTTGCCGCCATGGCGAGGGCCGCTGTGCCCGTCCTTTCAACAATAAAAAAACAAAGGGGCTTCATCATGGACCGCAATACCTGCACTCTCTCGACCCGACTGCTGCTTGCCGGCGGTATCATCAGTCTCTCGGCTCCCGCCTCTGCTGACTTCGTCAAGGACAGCAAGGCCAGCCTCGAGCTGCGTAACTTCTACTTCAACCGGGATTACCGCCAGGACAACGCTGCGCAATCCAAACAAGAGGAATGGGCGCAAGGTTTCCTGCTGCGCTATGAGTCGGGTTTTACCGAAGGTTTGATCGGTGTCGGTTTCGATGCCATCGGCCTGTTGGGCGTCAAGCTCGATTCCAGCCCTGATCGCGCCGGCTCCGGCCTGCTCAAACGGCATAGCGACACGAGCAAAGGCGCTCAGGACGAGTACGGCGAAATGGGTGTGACGGCAAAGCTGCGTGCCTCCAAAAGCACGCTGAAACTCGGCACGTTGCTGCCCAAGGTGCCGACGGTATTGGCCAACGACTCACGGTTACTGCCACAAACGTTCGAAGGCGGTCAGTTGACCTCGATGGAAATCGAAGGCCTGACCATCGATGGTGGACGGCTGACACAGGTCAATCAGCGCGACTCTTCGAATTATGAAGACATGGGCATTACCCGAACCGGCGCCAAGGGCATCACCAGTCGCCATTTGACGAGCGACAGCTTCGACTTCGCCAGCCTGAGCTACAAGTGGTCCAGCAATCTGACCACCGGCTATGCCTACGGCCACCTCGATAACTTCTATGACCAGCACATGGTCAACCTGACTTACCTGCTGCCAGTGACCGCTGGCCAGTCATTGAAGACGGACCTGCGCTTTGCCCGTTCGACCGACGATGGCGGCAGCAATATCGACAACAATGCGTTCGGCGCCATGTTCACCTATAGCCTGGGCGGCCATGCCTTCGGCCTGGGCTATCAAGGCATGAGCGGTGACACCGGGTTTGCCTATATCAACGGAGCCGATGCATTCCTGGTGAACTTCGTCCAGATCGGCGACTTCGCCAGCAAGGACGAACAGTCCTGGCAGGCGCGCTACGACTACAACTTCGCAGCCGTCGGCGTGCCCGGCCTGACCTTCATGACCCGCTACATCAACGGTTCCAACATTGACCTGGGCAGCAATCGGCCCGAAGGCAAGGAATGGGAGCGCGATACCGACATTGGCTACGTGGTCCAGAGCGGCCCGTTGAAGAATGTCGGGGTGAAATGGCGCAACGCGACCGTGCGTTCGAGCCACTTTGGCAGCGACCTCGATGAAAACCGCTTGATCCTCAGCTACACCTTACCGATCTGGTAAACCCCGAACTGTCGTTCCCACGCTTGCGTGGGAACGACAAACGCAGCCCCCTCGAAAAACATTTCTGACACAGCACATCGATTCAATATTCCCGGCTGAATCTACGTAATCATGCACGCCTCGTTTCCCGTAAGCCCGCAAGGAAACTGCATTGCAAGATCAACGAATCGGACCGTGCTTCTGGTTTTCGCTACTGGCCACCGGCATCACCGGGACCGCCCTGGCAGACGAACCGACATCAGGCTTTCTCGACGGTGCGTCGCTGGAAGTGCTCAGTCGCAACTTCTACCTCAACAGCGACTACCGCTCGCCTTCGCCGACGGGCAAAAGCTATAAAGCCGAGTGGACTCAAGGTTTTATCAGCGCCTTTGAATCCGGATTCACGCCGGGGACCGTGGGTTTGGGCCTCGACGCCCATGCCTTCCTGGGCTTGAAGCTGGACAGCGGAAAGGGCCGTTCCGGGACCGGTTTGTTGCCAGTCGACAGCGACGGCCGCAGTGCCAGCAACTACTCCAGCGGTGGCGGTGCAATCAAACTCAAGACCTCAAACACCACGCTGTCCTTTGGTGAAATGATGGTGGAAACCCCCGTGTTCGACACGGCGGACAAGCGCCTGCAACCGGAATACGCCACGGGTTTTCTGCTCAACAGCCGCGAGCTCGACGACATTAATCTGGTTGCCGGCCACTTCACCGCCTTCAAGAACCAGGACAGCTCTTCAAGCAAGGGCAATTTTTCCGGTTACGGGGCCAATACCGACGCGGGCGGGATCTCGTTCGCCGGCGCCGACCTGTTCACACAGAGCCCTGTCGGCGGCGCACTGTACGCTTCAGAGCTGACGGACACCTGGTACCAGTACTACGGCAACCTGCACCTGAAACAGTCGGGGATTTTCCTCGACGGGAACATCTACCACACCCGGCAAACCGGTCAGGCGCTGGCCGGCGCCATCGACAACACCGCCTACAGCCTGTCGGGCAAATATACGGTCGGCGCCCACGGTTTCACCCTGGCGTACCAAAAAGTCCAGGGCGACACACCGTTCGATTTCGTCGGTGGCGATTCGATCTACCTCGCCAACTCGATCAAGTACGCCGACTTCAACGGCGCGGGTGAACGCTCGTGGCAGGCACGTTACGACCTCGACTTGAGCACCTTTGGCGTGCCCGGCCTGAACTTCATGACGCGCTACGTCAAAGGCACCGGCATCGATGGCACCCATGCGCCCCAGGGCGGCGCTTACAATCCGTTCGACCCGTCGCTGGGGGAGTACGTGCCGCAACAGGGGGATGGCGGACGCCACTGGGAACGCGACATCGACCTGCGCTATATCGTGCAGTCCGGTGCCGCCAAGGGGTTGAGCCTGCAGGTGTCCCAAGTGTCGCACCGCGCCAACGCTGCCCAGGGCGGCGATGACATCGACAGGCTTTACGTGGTCATCCAGTACCCGCTGAATTTCGGGCCCTTCTGAGTGGAAAATGGCGGAAGGTAGCCGGAGTCGAACCTGCCCGGGAACGGATGCCGTCCCCCACCGGGTTTGAAGCCCGGCCGCGCCACCGGGCGCGATTACCTTCCTTGAAACCTGGCTATGGGCGCCGGGCCAACACGTTGTCGGGACGAATCTGGCGGCGATCGCCAACCCGTCGGGTCAGCCCCAGGCGGTCGAAGTATTCGAGAATCTGGATACTGCGCTTGCGCCCCAGGCCCACCGCGTCGCGAAACGCCGACACCTGGATCACCGGGTTGTCGTCGGCCAGTTGCAACAGCATAGCCGCCAATCGGCGGATCATCGCATCGGTGTAGAAGAGGTCGCGGACCACCTGGTGCAGCAACCCCAACCGGGCCATTTTGCGCAGGAGCAACCGCACGGTGGCTTCGTCATGCGGCAAGTCGCGCACCCACGGCGGCTCGAAACCGGCCGTTTCGAACACTGGCTGCAACACTTGCCACAGGGCTTCGTCCGCCTCGCTCAAACGTACTTGATGGCCAGGCAGATGCAGCCACGGCCCGCTGCTGGCGATCGCGCCACTGGCCAGCAATTCGTCGAGCAGGCAGATGAACGTCGGGCGATCGAGCGCCGTGGCACTGAATCGACGCAGGCGATCGCGGTCCGGGCCCATCTGGTCCGGTTCCAGTTCGTGAAAGCGCGCCAGTTGTTCCCGCAAGCGTGTTTTCGCCCCTTCCCAGCGCGCCACGCTGAACAGCAACGATCCTTGGCGGGTGTCGATCAGGCGCACGTCCGCAGGTAACACCCAGGTGTCGCGGGGGCGATTGAATTGACGCTCCAGCCGCACCGAGTCGAGCCCGGTTTCGCCGTGGGCCAGTAATGCCGGCAGGCAGTGTTCCAACTCGTCGTGCGTAGCCAGGGCGTGTAACTGCGCCAGACGTTCGGGGCTGCGTCGTTGTCGGGTTGGCGCGAACGGATCGAGCACCCGGCCACCGCCGAGGGTGCGTTGCGCGCTCTGGTCACGCAGGATCAGTGGATCGCCCTTGACCGCCTGCACCGGCGCATTCAGCAGCAGTTGCGCGAACATCCGTGCGCCCGGCGCCAGGCGGGTGCCCTCCAGCAACGCCACGCGCCCGGTTACGTCCTGGGTGCCGAGATGAACGTGCACCGGTTGGAAGTGCTCGAAAGCGCGTGGTTCGCCGGGCAACAGACGCAGGTCGATATCGATTCGCTGGGTCGGGGCATACAGCCATTCGGCGCACAGCCACTGACCTCGGTGAATCTGCTCCAGCGCCAAGCGTTCGGCACTGATGTTCAAGGCAACACGCTGGCCGGCCATGGCGACCTCGGCGACTTGATTCTGCGCATGCAGGCCGCGCACCCGCACCGACTTGCCGAGGGGGCCGAGCATCAACGTATCGCCCACCGCCACCTGCCCGGACAGCGCCGTGCCGGTGACCACGATACCCGCGCCCGCCACGCTGAACGCCCGATCGATCCACAGGCGAAAACCGCCTTTCTGGCGGCGTTGAACGACCTCGCGTTGCGCCTTGATCAAGGCCTGACGCAGGGTGTCGATGCCCTGCCCGGTCACGCTCGACAACACAATCTGCGGCGCATCGGCATAAGGGCCGGGCGCCAGCAAGGCGTTGACCTGCTCGCAAACGGCCTGTAGCCGAGCCGTATCGACCCGGTCGCATTTGCTGATCGCCACCAGTGCCTTGGGGATGCCCAGCAGTTCGACGATGGCCAGGTGCTCGCGGGTTTGCGGCATCACGCCGTCGTCGGCAGCCACCACCAGCAGCACCAGATCGATGCCCTGCGCCCCGGCCAGCATGTTATGGGTGAAGCGCTCGTGACCGGGTACGTCGATAAAACCGGTGAGGCCGGCGCCCGGCTCCAGCGCGGCATAGAGGTAACCGAGGTCGATGGTCATGCCACGCTCACGTTCTTCCCGGCGTCGGTCGCCGGCCTGCCCGGTCAGTGCCTGGAGCAATGCGGTCTTGCCGTGATCGATGTGCCCTGCGGTACTGACGATCACTCTGCTGCGTCCCCTGCCTGCAACTGACCGAGTTGCGCCAGCCACGCCGGCTCGTCGTCCAGTTGCCGCAAGTCCAGCCACAAGGCGTCGTCGTCGATGCGCCCGAGCACCGGAACCGGCAGGCTCCGCAGTTTCTCTTCCAGGCCGTGCAGCCAACGACCGCGCAGACGTTTGGAGCAGTTCGGCCGCAGGCACAACGCCGCACTCGGCAAGCGCGCCACAGGCTGGCTGCCGCTGCCGATCATGCCCAGCGCCAGCTCTGCGCTGACGTTCCAGGCAGCGCCGAGCGCCTGCGCCAATGACGGCAACAGGCGTTGGGCCTGGGCGAAGATGTCCGCCTGGGGTCGGGTCAGCAGCCGCAGACTCGGCAGCCGCTCGGCCAGGCGATCCGGGTTGCGGTACAGGCCGAGCACCGCTTCGAGGGCGGCGAGGGTCAGTTTGTCGACGCGCAGCGCACGTTTCAGCGGGTTTTTCTTGATCCGCGCGATCAATTCTTTGCGGCCGACGATCAAGCCGGCCTGGGGACCGCCGAGCAGTTTGTCGCCGCTGAAGGTGACGATGTCTGCGCCGTCGAGCAGCGCCTGTCGCACCGTCGGCTCGGCAGGCAGCCCCCAGCGCGTGAGGTCCAGCAAACTGCCGCTGCCCAGATCTTCCAGCAGCGGCAAGCCATGCCGGTGTGCCAGTTGCGCCAGCTCTGCGGTCGGCACGCGGGTGGTGAAGCCCTGGATGTTGTAGTTGCTCGCATGCACGCGCATCACCAGACCACTGCGCGGGCCGATGGCGGCTTCATAGTCACGGGCGTGGGTGCGGTTGGTGGTGCCGACTTCATGCAGTTTGACCCCGGCGCGGGCCATGATGTCCGGGATGCGAAAAGCGCCGCCGATTTCGATCAACTCGCCCCGGGAAATGATGCCTTCCTTGCGCGCACCCAGGCTGTTGAGGGTGAGCAACACGGCGGCGGCATTATTGTTGACCACGGTCACCGCTTCCGCGCCGGTCAGCTCGCGGATCAGGCCTTCGATCAGATCGTCGCGGTCGCCGCGCTTGCCGCTGTGCAGGTCAAACTCCAGATTCAGCGGATAACGCGCGGCCATTTGCACTGCGTCTATGGCTTCTTCGGGCAGCAAGGCGCGCCCCAGGTTGGTGTGCAGCACCGTGCCGGTGAGGTTGAACACCCGGCGTACATGGCTTCGATGCTGGCTGGCCAGTCTCTCACCCGCCCTGCCCGCCAGCACTGGCGGGGCGAGTTCAATGGCGTCGAGTTGTCCGGCCAGCACCGGCTCGCGCAAGTCGTCGAGCAACTGCCGCAGGCTGGCGAGCAAGGCATCGCGCCCATAGCGTTCGGCCAAAGGCTGACATGCCGGGTCGCGTAACAAGCTGTCGATGGAGGGCAGGCGCAAGGCTGGGCTGGCGGATCTGGCAGACATCAGGCGCTCCGGCAAAGGTGGACCGCCTGAGTGTAGACGCTAGCGTCAGTCGCCTCCGGGGGCCAGCAGCAGATTGGGCGCCGGACGCTGAAAGCCTTCCTGCTCCAGGCGCATGTCGAGCATCAGGCTGCTCAGGTCGGCGGACAGCGCTTCGCCTTCGGCGTCACACTCCAGATAGATTTGCTTGAGGTAGCTCTGGCAGCCGGGGCAGGTTTCGGCGCGCAACGGCGCTTTGTCGGCGGCATGCCGGTCGCTGTCGAAGCTGACGTATTGCAGGCCCTTGCTTTGCTCGCAATACACGCACTTGACCCGCACCACATGCCATTCGCAGGCGCACAGCGAGCACACCAGATAGCGCAGGCCGTTGTATTTGCCGCGATGGCGAATCACCCCGGCCATGGCCGGTGATCCACAGGCCGGGCACTGGTTGAGGCTGGTGCCGGGTTTCAGGGCGAGGTCCGGCGTCGTCAGCAACCAATGACTCCACGCGACCTGCAATGCCGAACCGAGAAACGGCACCAGGGCCGCCGGCAACAAGCTGAACTGGCCGCTGACCAAAGCCAGCGCCCAGGTCTTGAGCTGCCCGGCGCTGGCGTTGCGCAATGTCGTCACGGCCTGCTCCACCGGTGATTGCGCTGCGGGTTGATAGCCCTGCAACAAACCGTTCAGCCAGGGCAACCAGGCGTCTTCGCGCACCAGGCTGTCGGCGGCGAACGGTGGCAGGCCGTGCTCCAGGCAGCGCTGGATACGTTGCGGGTCGGGCACGGCCGCATCCGGTGGATCATCCATCAGTCGCTGTTGTTGCTGACACAACCCGGCGATGAGACGAAGGTAATCGGCCAATGGATGCCCTTCGGCCAGGCGCTCCAGGCGCAGCGCGCGCAAGGTGAACAGGTTGGACGGTGGCAGGTGCAGAAACGGCGGTGCCGTGGCCGCCGCTTCGATCTCTCCTGGCTCCAGAATGGTGGCCAAATCGTTATCCTTTTTTGCTCAAGGGCGGGTCGGGACGCTCGTCACGCGTCACCTCGCGATACCACAGTTCATGGTGTTTCTTCGCCCAGGCGCGGCTGACCCAGCCATGCAGCATGGCGCTGATCGAGCCCTTGATCCAGATCCCGGCATAGATGTGCACGATGATGCTCAGGATCAGCACGAACCCGGCCAGTGCATGCAGCAACATCGCCCAACGGATCAGGGTGATGCCGAAGTAGTCGCTGAAATACGCGCGCCAGATCACCAGACCGGTCAACAGCAGCCCGAGCATGCACAGCAGTAAAGTCCAGAACAGCAGCTTCTGCCCGGGGTTGTACTTGCCGACGGGCGGCACGCCCTCCTCTTGGTTTTTTATCACCCGGTCAATGCGCTTGAGCCACAAACGGTCATTGGCAATGAAGTAATTGGCGCGCCAGAAGCGCACCACCAACCCGAGGAACAACAGGAACATCAACACGCCCATGAACGGGTGCAGGATGCGTGTCCACGGGCCGCCGCCGAACAGGTTGCTGAGCCAGAACAGCGCCGGGTGAAACAACGCCAGCCCGGACAGCCCGGCCATGAAAAACAGGATCGCCACCAGCCAGTGGTTGGTGCGCTGGTTGGCGGTATAGCGAAGGATCTCTTTGCGGATCATGGCCTGTTCTCCCGCTTCGGATCGTAGGTGTGCACCGACGGATCGACCTCATGCACCGCCGGGTCAGTGTGTGGCGGCAATTCATCTTCTTCCACGATCTGCGGACCGACGCGCACGTAGTGGAAGAAGCCGGCCAGCACCGCCGCGCCCATCGCCAGCAGCGCCAGGGGTTTGCTCACGCCTTTCCACAGGCCCACCAACGGACTGATCGCCGGATCGGCGGGCAAGCCGGCGTAGAGCTTCGGCGTGTCGGCATGGTGCAGCACGTACATCACATGGGTGCCGCCGACGCCTGCGGGGTCGTACAGACCGGCCTGGTCAAAACCGCGACTCTTGAGGTCGACGATGCGCTCGGCGGCGTGCTCCTTCATGTCTTCCTTGGTGCCGAAGACGATGGCCCCGGTCGGACAGGTTTTCACGCAGGCCGGCTCCAGCCCTACGGCCACCCGGTCCGAACACAAGGTGCATTTGTAGGCCTTGTGATCCTTTTGCGAGATGCGCGGAATGTTGAACGGGCAACCGGTGATGCAATAGCCGCAACCGATGCAGTGGTCCTGGTTGAAATCGACGATGCCGTTGGCGTGCTTGATGATCGCACCGGGGCTGGGGCATGCCGCCAGGCAACCGGGCTCGGCGCAGTGCATGCAGCCGTCCTTGCGAATCAGCCATTCGAGGTTGCCGGCGTCGGTTTCGTGCTCGGTGAAGCGCATCAGGGTCCAGGTTTCGGCGCTCAGATCCTGCGGGTTGTCATAGGTGCCGTGGTTGTGGCCGACCTCGTCGCGCAGCTCGTTCCATTCAGAACAGGCGACCTGGCAGGCCTTGCAACCGATGCACTTGGTGGTGTCGATCAGCTTGGCGACTTCCTCCTGATTGCGCACCGAGGACGGCACGGTGGTGGTGGCCGAGCGGGCAATGATGTCTTGGCTGGCCATTTAGATTTTCTCCACATTGACCAGGAATGACTTGGATTCCGGGGTCTGGGTGTTGCCATCGCCGAGGAACGGCACCAGGGTGTTGGTCAGGTAACCGTGGCGCGTCAGGCCGGTGAACCCCCAGTGCAGCGGGATACCGATTTGGTGCACCACTTGATTGTTGACCTGCAACGGCCGAATCCGCTTGGTCACCACCGCCACCGCCTCGATATGCCCGCGCTTGCAACTGACGCGCACACGGTCGCCGGCGACGATGCCTTTCTCCCTGGCCAACACTTCGCCGATCTCGACGAACTGCTCGGGCTGGGCAATCGCATTGAGCTTGCAGTGCTTGCTCCAGAAGTGGAAATGCTCGGTCAGCCGGTAGCTGGTGGCGGCATACGGATAATCCTTGGCCACACCGAGCGAATCCCACACCGAATCAAAGATCCGCGCCGCCGGGTTGCTGGTGGCTTTCTTGTTGTCCGGGTGCATCGGGTTGATGCCGATGGGCGTTTCGAACGGTTCATAGTGTTCGGGGAACGGCCCCTCGTTCATCTTGTCGACGGCGAAGAACCGCGCCACGCCTTCGGGATTCATGATGAACGGGTTCATCCCGGCTTCCGGCGGCACATCGGCCTTGTAGTCAGGCACGTCGGTGCCGCCCCAGGCTTTGCCGTTCCACCACACCAGGCGTTTTTTCGGATCCCACGGTTTGCCTTGCACGTCGGCCGAGGCACGGTTGTAGAGAATCCGCCGGTTGGCCGGCCAGGCCCAGGCCCAGCCCTGATGTTGATGCATGCCATACGGATCGCTGTTATCGCGGCGGGCCATCTGATTGCCCGCCTCGGTCCAGCTGCCGCAGAAAATCCAGCAACCGGACGCCGTGCTGCCATCGTCCTTGAGCTGACTGAACGCCGCCAGTTGGGTATTGGCCTTGACCGCCGCGCCAGTGGCATCGGTGAAGTCGGCGGTGGCGCAGCCGTTGATTTCCTTGGCCAGTTCTTCTGGCGAAGGTTCATCCGGGACCTTGTAGGGCCACGACAATTTCAGGATCGGATCGGCATAGGCACCACCATTGGCCTGGTAGCGCTCGCGCAAGCGCAGGAACAGTTCGCTCATGATCCGGATGTCGGTTTGCGCTTCACCAGGGCCATCGGCGCCTTTCCAGTGCCATTGCAGCCAGCGGCTGCTGTTGACCAGCGAGCCGTCTTCTTCGGCGAAACAGGTGGTGGGCAGGCGAATCACTTCGGTCTGGATGTCGGCGCTCTTCACATCGTTGAACGGCCCGACGTTGCGCCAGAACTCCGAGGTTTCGGTGGCCAGCGGGTCCATCACCACCAGCCACTTGAGTCTGGCCAGCGCCGCCATCACCCGGTTCTTGTCGGGCAACGCGGCGATCGGGTTGAAGCCCTGGCACATGTAGCCATTGACCTTGCCCTGGCCCATCAGGTCGAACACCTTGAGGATGTCGTAGTTGGGAATGTCCAGTTTCGGCAGGTACTCGTAGCACCAGTTGTTCTCGGCCGTGGCGTTGGCGCCGTACCAGGCTTTCATCAGGCTGACGTGGAACTTGCCGTAGTTCTGCCAATAGGACAACTGCCCCGGCCGCAGCGGTTTCTGCGTGCGTTTGACGATGTAGGCGTTGTAATCCTGCTCGGCGTCGCCCGGCAGCGTCAGGTAACCGGGCAACGAGTTGGACAACAGCCCCAGGTCGGTCAGCCCCTGGATGTTGGAGTGGCCGCGCAGGGCATTCACGCCCCCGCCCGGCATGCCGACGTTGCCCAGCAGCAATTGCACCATGGCGGCGCTGCGGATGATCTGCGACCCGATGGAGTGCTGGGTCCAGCCCAGGGCATAGAGAATCGTCATGGTCTTGCCCGGTTGCGAGCACGTGGCGATTTCTTCCCATATTTTCTGCATGGCATCGACCGGCATGCCGCACACCTGGCTCGCCAAGTCGATGTTGTAGCGGCTGTAGTGCTGCTTCATCAGCTGATACACGCAATGCGGGTCTTGCAGGGTCGGGTCGGTTTTGACGAAGCCATCCTCTCCGAGCTCGTACCCCCAGCCGGACTTGTCGGTATAGGCGCGTTTGGCGACGTCGTAGCCGCTGAAAATCCCGTCTTCGAAGCCGTAGCCGGCTTTGACGATGAACGACACATCGGTGTAATTGCGCACGTATTCGTGCTGGATCTTGTCCTCGGTCAGCAGGTAGTTGATCAGCCCGCCCATGAAGGCGATGTCGGTGCCGGTGCGGATCGGCGCGTAATAGTCGGCCACCGAGGCGGTCCGGGTGAATCGCGGATCGACCACGATCAGCCGCGCCTTGTTGTGCGCCTTGGCTTCCGTCACCCATTTGAAACCACAAGGGTGAGCTTCTGCTGCGTTGCCGCCCATCACCAGAACCAGGTTCGCGTTGGCGATATCGGTCCAGGTATTGGTCATGGCACCACGGCCGTACGTCGGGGCAAGACTTGCCACCGTCGGGCCGTGTCAGACACGCGCCTGGTTATCAAACCCCAGCATGCCGAGACTGCGAATGACCTTGTGGGTGATGTAGCCCGCTTCGTTGGACGCCGCCGAGGCCGCGAGGAAACCGGTGGTCAGCCAGCGATTCACCGTTTGCCCCTGGGCGTTTTTCTCGATGAAGTTGGCGTCGCGGTCGGCCTTCATCAGGTCGGCGATGCGATTGAGTGCGTCATCCCACGAAACCCGCGTCCATTCGTCGCTGCCGGGCTTGCGAACCTGCGGGTACTGCAGGCGGCCGGGGCTGTGAATGAAGTCCAGCAGGCCTGCGCCTTTGGGGCACAGGGTGCCGCGGTTGACCGGGTGGTCGGCGTCACCTTCGATGTGGATGATGCTTTGCGCGACGTTCTTCGCCGCATCGCCCTGGCTGTACATGATCACCCCACAGCCGACCGAGCAGTACGGGCAGGTGTTGCGGGTTTCATGGGTCTGGGCGAGCTTGAAGTGGCGCACCTGTTCGGCAAAGGCAGGCGTCGGGGCCATGCCCAGCGCGCCCAGGCTAGAGCCTGCAAGGCCGATACCGGCGACCTTGAAGAACTGACGACGGCTGAGGTCCATCGTGCACTCCTGATCAGGTGAAGACCCGGTACTTTTCCCGGATTTTCATGGACAAACACGCTTGCGGCAGACGGGCTGCCGACACTTAAACTCTAGTCAAGGCTGTCGAAACCGCGATGGAACCCGACCGTCGGGCATTCCCGGGCGCGAGACGGTCACCTGTAGGAGCGAGCCGGCTCGCGATGGCGTGTCAGTCGCAACTTGCTCAGCTGACACAGCGCTTTCGCGAGCAGGCTCGCTCCTACAGGGGCTTGGCGCTTATCATGGCGCCATATCCAACCCAGCCTTCACGAGACCCCGCATGACTTTCGATTTTGATCAGGTGTTCGACCGCCACAACACCGGCAGTACCAAATGGAGCCGCTACCCGGCCGACGTGTTGCCGATGTGGGTCGCCGACATGGATTTCGCCGCGCCGCCGGTGATCATCCAGGCCCTGCAAAAACGCATGGAACACCCGATGGTCGGTTATAGCGTGGCCTCGGACGACTTGCGCGAAGCCATTGTTGCCGATCTGTGGAACAAGTACGCCTGGCGCGTGGAGCCGCAGGAACTGATTTTTCTGCCGGGCGTCGAGTCGGGCTTCAACATGGCGCTGAAGGCGCTGGTACAACCGCAACAGAATGTCGTGGTGCAGGTGCCGAACTACCCGCCGCTGCGCCATGCCCCGGGCCACTGGGGGCTGAACAAGGTCGAACTGGGCTTCGAGGCGCAGCCTGACGGCACCTACACCACGCCGCTGGCGACCTTGAGCCAGTCGCTGCAAGGTGGCGGCGCGCTGCTGTTGAGCAACCCGCACAACCCGCTGGGCAAAGCCTTCCCGCGTGCCGAGCTGCAGGCCATTGCAGATATCTGCCTGGAGCACGACGCCTGGATCATCTCCGACGAAATCCATGCCGAGCTGTGTTTCGACGGTCGCCAGCACATTCCGATGGCGACATTGGGCCCGCAAGTCGCCCAGCGCACCATCACCCTGATGTCGGCCAGCAAGGCCTACAACATCGCCGGGCTGAAAACCTCGTTCATGATCATTCAGGACCGTCACCTGCGCGAGCGCGTCAACCAGGCCCGTTGCGGTATGGTCGACAGCGTCAACCCCCTGGGCCTGGAAGCCACCCGCGTCGCTTATAGTGAAGCCGCGCCCTGGCTGAACGAACTCAAGGCCTACCTGCAAGGCAACCGTGATTACCTGGTCGAGGCCGTGCGCAGCCGCCTGCCGGGCATCAGCATGAACGTGCCGCAAAGCACCTACCTGGCCTGGCTCGACTGCTCGGCGCTGGGACTGGACAACCCGCAGCAGTTTTTCCTCGAACAGGCCAAAGTCGGTTTGAGCGCCGGCCTGGACTTCGGCGATGACTGCCAACAGTTCGTGCGCCTTAACTTCGGCTGCCCGCGCTCGTTGCTGGAAGAAGGCATCGCGCGGATGGAACGCAGTTTGCGCAACCTCCACGCCTGATACCGGCTCCACAGGAATCGCGTACCTGGGCACGACCCATTGCAGGAGCGAGCTTGCTCGCGATGGACGTGAACGATAACGCGTGTAACCAGACTGAACGCTGCGCACTGGAGACCATCGCCAGCAGGCTGGCTCCTACGGGTATTGCATGACCGACACGCTCCCCCGTAGGAGCTGGCTTGCCAGCGATGGTCGTGAACGATAACTCGCGAGTGATGGATAAACACGGCGCGCTCAAGTCCTTCGCCGGCAAGCCGGCTCAAGGATTGCGTCGTTTCCATCCGTTGTATCCGATCTGAAATCCAACCGAACTCAGCGCAAAACACCGGGGTCAACCCTTTGACTCCCAGCCTTGAGATCGGAGATTGATGATGGCCACCTACCCAAAACCACCCTTCCCCAAACAACAGCAACCCGTCCCTGGCTCCCAGCGCAAAATGGACCCCTATCCCGACTGTGGCGAGCAAAGCTACAAGGGTTCGGGTCGTCTGCAGGGCAAGATCGCCTTGATTACCGGTGGTGACAGCGGAATTGGCCGAGCCGTGGCGATCGCCTTCGCTCGTGAAGGCGCCGATGTGGCCGTTGCGTATCTGGATGAGCAGGAAGACGCCGAAGAAACCGCACGCTGGATCGAACAGGCCGGGCGCCAATGCCTGCTGTTACCGGGCGATCTTGCGCGCAAGGTGCATTGCCGAGCGCTGGTGGAGAAAACCGTTGAGCGTTTCGGCCGCATCGATGTGCTAGTCAACAACGCTGCGTTTCAGATGACCCACGAAACCCTCGAAGAAATCCCCGACGAAGAGTGGTTGATGACCTTCGACGTCAACATCACCGCGATGTTCAGGATTTGTCAGGCGGCGTTGAAGCACATGAAACCCGGCAGTTCGATCATTAACACCAGTTCAGTCAACTCCGACATGCCCAACCCCACCCTGCTCGCCTACGCCACGACCAAAGGGGCAATCGCCAACTTCACCGCCGGCCTGGCGCAGATGCTCGGACCGAGGAACATCCGCGTGAACAGCGTGGCGCCGGGGCCGATCTGGACGCCGCTGATCGTCTCGACCATGCCGGAAGAAACGGTGCAGCACTTCGGCGCCAACACCCCGCTCGGTCGACCCGGTCAACCGGTCGAAGTGGCGCCGATCTATGTGCTGCTGGCCTCGGACGAAGGCAGCTACATCAGCGGCCAGCGCTTTGGCGTGACGGGCGGCAAGCCGATTCTTTGACGAATCGGGTGACGCAAAGATTGAACCTGCCGACCACTCTGGTGCTCCACCCTTCATAGGCCCTGCACTGACGGGCCTTTGATTTTTGGAGGTCGCCATGTCCGCACCTGATGCCCCGAGGCTATGAGCTTCATTGCCTGGGTCGCCGTGCTGGGTGCCGTGCTGCTGGTATTGGCACTCGCCTCGTCCTACCTGCGCTGGATGCCGGTGACCACCTCGGCGGTGTGCCTGCTGCTGGGGGTGGGTATCGGCCCGGCCGGCCTGGGTTGGCTGCGGCTGGATATCAAGGACGCTGCTGACTGGATGGAGCACCTGACGGAAGTCGCGGTGCTTTTTTCGTTGTTTGTCTGCGGGCTCAAGCTTCGCTTGCCACTCAGCGACCGCAAGTGGCGCGTGGCCTTCGGGCTGGCGGGACCGGTGATGCTGCTGAGCATTACCGGCGTCTGTCTGCTTCTGCATTTTGCCTTCGCGCTGCCCTGGGGAGCCTCACTGCTGATTGGCGCCATCCTGGCCCCGACCGATCCGGTGTTGGCCTCGCTGGTGCAGGTCAACGATGCCAAGGATTCCGACCCGGTGCGGTTCGGGCTGTCCGGCGAGGCCGGCCTGAATGACGGTATCGCCTTCCCGTTTGTGATTCTGGGCTTGCTGTTTCTGCAACACGGTGGCGGATCGTCTGGCGCCTGGCTCGATGACTGGGCACTCAAGCGGCTGCTATGGGCCGTGCCCGCCGGCTTGCTGATCGGCTACGGCATGGGCCGTGGTATCGGGCGTCTGACCCTGTCCATGCGCATCCGCAATGCCGATAGCACCCTCTCGCCCAATGACTACCTGACCTTCGCCCTGATTGCACTGGCGTATGTCGCGGCGGAATCGGTGCACGGCTATGGCTTTCTCTCGGTATTTGCCGCGGGGCTGGGATTGCGCCGGGCCGAAGTCCAATCAGCGGGTGATTCACGGACACCGGCCGAGCATCTGGTGCAACCGGTGGTCGGTCATCAGAACGTCGAACCGGACGCCGCCGTGCACGGCGATGTGGAACATCTGGAAGACACGCAGGTAGCGGCCGGAATCATGATCGGCGACATGCTGTCGTTTGGCAGCCTGGTCGAACGGGCCATGGAAGTGTTTCTGGTGACCTTGCTCGGCGTGGTGCTGGTGGGGCACTGGGACTGGCGTGCGCTGGTGGTCGCGCTAATGCTGTTCTGCGTGATTCGCCCGCTGAGTGTCGGGCTGATGCCCTGGGGCACTTTGCTCAGCGTCCGGCAACGAATGTTGGTGGGCTGGTTCGGCATTCGCGGCATCGGCAGCTTTTACTACCTGTTCTATGCCTTGAACCATGGCCTCGGCGCGTCAGTCGCCACCCTGTGCACGGATCTGACCCTGTCGGTGGTGGCCCTGAGCATTGTGCTGCACGGCATCAGCACGCAACCGCTGTTGGCGCGTTATGAGCAGTACACCCGGTCGCTCACTTCATCGCCGAAGCAATCACTTCCACCAGGCTGAGTTGAGTAAAGGGTTTCGGCAGCCTCGGCAGTTTGGCGGCGAAGCCTTCCAGTCGCTCGGCATAACCGGTGGCCAGAATAATCGGTACGGTGGGGTTCAGTATGCGGATCGCATCCGCCAGTTGCGCACCATTCATTTGCGGCATGGCCATGTCGGTGATCACCAGGTCAATGTCCTGTTGCCCGACAAATATTTCCAGTGCATGGAAAGCGGATGTTGCGCTGACGACTCGATGACCAAGGTCTTCCAGCAACAGACAGGTACTGGTCAGCACCAGGCTGTCGTCATCAACCACCAGGACGCACAGGCGAGGCACATCCGGTGCCACGGGTTCGTCGGCAACGAGCGCAGCCGTGCACTCGGTAGCGACGGGCAACCACAGTTCCGCCGTGGTGCCCTGGTTTTTCTGGCTCTTGAGTACGAACCGTCCGCCCAATTGCGCGATAAAGCCGTGGACCATCGACAACCCCAACCCGGTGCCTTTGCCCAGTCCTTTGGTGGTGAAGAACGGGTCCATCGCCGACGCCAGCGTCGCCTCATCCATCCCCTCCCCGGTGTCGCTGACACTCAGGCACACATAACGGCCAGCAACCAGTGCCGGGCGGTCGCCCTTCTGAAACTCTTCGCTTCGCGTGCTGATGACGATTTTGCCGCCATGGGGCATGGCGTCACGGGCGTTGGTGGCCAGATTCAACAAGGCCAGTTCAAGTTGGTTGACGTCGGCCATCACCGGTTCGACATCCGCGGGAAAACGCGTTTCCAATACCACTGAAGGTCCCAACGAACTGCGCAACAGCCCAGAGATTCCCTGCACCAGGGCCGGTATATCGACCGGTTCGGACTTCAGCTCCTGGCGCCGTGCAAAAGCCAGCATGCGCTGGGTGAGGGAAACACCGCGCAAGGCTCCCTGGGTGGCGTTGTCGAGCAAACGCACGATTTTTGGGTCATCCGCCAGACGTTTGCGGACGATTTCCAGATTGCCGAGAATGACGGTCAGCAAATTATTGAAGTCGTGGGCGATCCCGCCGCTGAGTTGGCCGATGGCCTGCATTTTCTGCGCCTGGAACAAGGCTTCGCGGGTTTGCTCCAGCGTCTGCTGGGCCTGGGTCGCTTCGGTGATGTCGCGGGTGATCTTGGCGAATCCGAGCAAGGTGCCGGTGTCGCCCCGGATCGGATCGACCACGACATGCGCAAGGAACTGCGTACCGTCCTTGCGCACACGCCAGCCCTTGCTTTCGAATCGCCCTTCACGGGTCGCCGTATCCAGCGTTCGCTGCGGCTCACCCGCCTCGCGGTCTTGCGGGGTATAGAACATCGAGAAATGCTCGCCGATCACTTCCTGGGGCAAATAGCCCTTGATGCGCTGCGCACCAAGATTCCAGTTGGTCACGCGTCCATCCGCAGCGAGCATGTAGATGGCGTAATCCGTGACGCTTTGCACCAGCAAGCGAAACTGCTGCTCACTCTGCTTGAGGACTTCTTCGGCCATTTTACGATCGGTCAAATCACGGGTGATCTTGGCAAATCCCAGCAATTTTCCCGAAGGGTCGATAATCGGATCAATCACCACGTGGGACCAGAAGTGCGTGCCGTCCTTGCGTACGCGCCAGCCTTCGCCTTCGAATCGCCCTTCGTGAATCGCCGTGTCCAGCGCCCGTTGGGGCAAACCGGCACGGCGGTCCTCATTGGTGTAGAAACGCGAGAAATGCTGGCCGAGAATTTCCGCCTCCTCATACCCCTTGAAACGCTTGGCGCCAGCGTTCCAGCTGGTGATGATGCCGTCGGGGTCAATCATGTAGATCGCGTAGTCAATCACCGCATCGATCAAGAGGCGAAAACGCTTGTCCTCAACGGCATTCGGCCTGCTTCGATCCTCGCTCATTGAGTTCTCGCATCATCATTGATTTCTGGAGTATGAGACAAACCGCATTTGGAAAGCCATGATTCCGGCAGTTTGCTTCAAAGCCTGCAATCCCGGCTTAGCGATAGACGTATTTGGTGATATAGGAATAAAGGTCGTTGTAGACGAAATCAGGAACCTGTTTGTCATATTGGCTGGTTTTAAGCAGCTGTAGATGACATTCCTTGACCATCTCGTCACGCTCCTCCATCGAATAGACGGACCTCCTGAGGATTGTGTCATAGGCGCTGTACACATATGGCTGCAACGTTGAAGCTTCGTTCAGGTTCCCGTTTGCGTCCAGGGTATAGCGGCTGTGAGCACGCAGTACCCGTTCGCTCAGTGTTCCCAGGCCACGCTCGTACAAGAAGATCTGCGAGCCACTTACCGTCTTTGCGATGAACTCGAACGCAACGAGAACCGCCGGGGCGTTACTGATGCTCGACTCGAGTCTCGAATAGCTGACAAACCGCTCCATCTCCTGCTTTTGCAGGCTGGAGAATGCTCTTTTGATGCTGGACAGATGGGCGAACGCGTGATTACAACCCACGACATGGACTTCGAGTTGATAACCAGGAACAAATTTTGCCAATCCGGCAAAACCGATGTCATCGAACGCGCACTCCATGATGATGTTGTATCCATAAGAAAGCGCGTTGGCGAAGATTTTCGAACCAAGCTCCCTGGCAAACGCTTCTGAATGTTCGTAGGCGTGCAAAACGCCTAACTCGATCATGTCGTCGTAACGCGGGTGTTTTTTTCGATATTCGGGCAGATACAGTCGAATGTAGTTCCCGTAATTCCCGGATGGCAGCAAGCTCTTTTCCAGCAGGTAAGTCTTGCCCGAGCCCTCCACTCCGGCGGTGATCAGCAACTTCGGGATGGTTTCAGCAGTTTTGTCGGCAAAGAGCGTCGGGTAGATCTCGTCGAACGCCTTGATCACGTCGTCTGAGGAGTAACTGTATTTCGGTACATCTGACATACCTTGATTTCCTTATCAAAGAATTGAGTTGTGATATCCAGCCCTTCCAATAAAGCGTGCTGGCCCCAATTATTCAAATCGTTGTTTTAATCAAGGTATGTATTTGTTATTTAACGTAAAAACTCCTACGGCGCAGAACGCAAATTCGTTGGGGCAATCGACCACCAGCGCGGCAGTAATTGCCTGACCTTATGCTCGCCAAAACGGTCATCGATCAACATCACCACCCCTTCATCCTGCTCGTTGCGGATCACTCGTCCCGCGGCCTGAACCACTTTCTGCACGCCGGGAAAGAGGTAGGTGTAATCGTAGCCAGCGCCGAAAATCGCGGCCATGCGCTGTTTCAATTGCTCGTTGACCGGGTTCAGTTGTGCCAGCCCCAGGGTGGCGATGAACGCACCAATCAACCGCGCGCCGGGCAAATCGATGCCTTCGCCGAACGCACCGCCGAGTACCGCAAAGCCGACACCCTCGCCGTCTTCGGTGAATCTGTCGAGGAAGTCCTGGCGTTGTGCCTCGCCCATGCCTCGGGATTGTGACCACAATTTGATCTGCGGGTGCCGCTCGGCCAACAACTGCGCCACTTGCTGCAAATAGTCGAAACTGCTGAAGAACGCCAGGTAATTGCCGGGACGCTGGGTGAACTGGTTGGCGATCAGCTCGACTATCGGCGCCAGCGAGGCTTCCCGATGCACGAACCGCGTGGAGATCTGATTGACGATGTGCACTTGCAACTGGTCGGCATGAAACGGCGATTCGACGTCGATGCACACGGTGTTGGCCGGTGTGCCCAATAGATCGGCGTAATAGTGGCGAGGGCTGAGCGTCGCGGAAAACAGCACGGTGGTGCGTGCGGCGGTCAGGCGTGGCCCGATGAAACCGGCGGGCACCACGTTACGCAGGCACAGTTGCGAAAGACATCGTTTGCGGTCGAGGTCGCGCTTGCTGATGTCGAACAGAAACTGTTCATCGAAGAGTTCGGCCACTCGGCAGAACTGCAGCATCTCGAAGTAGAAACTCTGTAACGCACTGTCCAGCCCTTGCGGGTGATCGTTCAGGTAATCACCGATGCTGGCACCGCAGGATGACAACGCCTGGAGCAATTTTTCCGGGGCCTTGTCATAGGCCTGGTAGGCGCCCGATTGCAGGTTATGCAGGGCGTTCCATTCACGATTGACCCGTTGTAGCGGTTTTTTCAGCGCTTCGGGCGCGGTTTTTCGTACGCCGTTGAGGGTCGATTGATCGAGGCTGGCGCTATACATCTGACGGCCACGCTCCACCAGGTTGTGCGCTTCGTCCACCAGCACCGCGACAGTCCAGTGGTTGGCCTGGGCCAGGCCGAACAGCAAGGCGCTGAAATCGAAGTAATAGTTGTAGTCCGCAACCACCACGTCCGCCCAGCGGGCCATTTCCTGGCTCAGGTAATACGGGCAGACCATGTGTTCCAACGCAACCTGACGCAAGGCGCCCTGATTCAACAGGTTGAGCCCGCTGGCGGCCTGGCGTGCCGCCGGCAAACGGTCATAGAAGCCCTGGGCCAACGGGCAGGACTCACCGTGGCAGGCCTTGTCCGGGTGTTCGCAGGCCTTGTCCCGGGCGACCATTTCCAGCACCCGCAAGGGTGGCGCATCGGCGCTGTCGAGGATCACCTGGGCGGCGTCCAGAGCCAGTTTGCGCCCCGGCGTTTTCGCCGTCAGAAAAAACACCTTGTCCAGTTGTTGGGGTGCCAGGGCCTTGAGCATTGGAAACAGCGTACCGACTGTCTTGCCAATCCCCGTCGGCGCCTGGGCCATCAGGCAGCGGCCCGTGCTCACCGCCTTGAACACCGACTCGGCCAGATGACGCTGGCCCGGTCGAAAACCGGCATGGGGGAACGCCAGCTGCTGCGCCGCCCGATTGCGCGCCTCGCGATGAGTCATTTCCTGCTCGGCCCAGTGCAGGAACCGTTCGCAATGTTCCTCGAAGAACGGCTTCAGCTGTGCGGCGCTGAACGCTTCGAGCAGACAGGTTTCCTTTTCGCTGACGATGTCGAAGTACACCAGCGCCAGGTTGATCTGCTCAAGGTCGAGCTTGCAGCACATCAACCAGCCGTAGACTTTCGCCTGGGCCCAGTGCAGTTGACGGTGGTTGGCGGGTTGCTTGCTCAAGTCGCCACGGTAGGTTTTGACTTCTTCGAGGCAGTTTTGCCCGGGGTCGTAGCCATCCGCCCTGCCCTTGACGGTCAGGTTCTGATATTGCCCTGCGAGCGCGACTTCACTCTGGTAGCCCTCGTTGCGCCGGGATGCCACGGTGCGATGACCGACGATGCCTTCCAGCGCGGTCGGCGACGGCGTGAAGCGCAGGTCGAGATCACCGACCTTGGCGGTGAACTCACACAGCGCCCGCACCGCGATGCTATAGCTCAAGCGTCTTGCTCCGCCCATTGCACGTAGCACACGGCAATCGGCATCTGGTGCTCATGGCAGAACTCCAGCCAGCGCAGCTGGTTATCCTGCAGACGATCGCCGGGGCCTTTAACTTCGATCATGCGGTAGGTCTTCTGCTGCGGCCAAAACTGGATCAAATCCGGCATGCCGGCGCGATTGGCCTTGATGTCCAGCAGCAAGCGATTGAACCAATGCTTGAGGTGCTCGGCCGGCAGGCAGTCGAGGGCCTGTTCCAGCAGCTCCTCGCTGAGCACGCCCCAGAACACGAAGGGCGACTGCACGCCCCACTTTTGCGCGTAGCGTTCACCAATGGTCCGCCGGTAACGCCCGTCATCGAGTTCGGCCAGGCATCCCTGGAACAGGTCGGCACGTCGACTGTGGAAATCCTCACTCAGCAGATCCACCGGGCCGCGTTGGAACGGGTGGAAAAACGCCCCTGGCAACGGCGCGAAGATCGCTGGCCAGCACAACAGGCCGAACAGCGAATTGATCAAGCTGTTTTCAACGTAATGGACCGGCGCCGCCTCTTCAGACAAGTGCGCCTGGACGTGGTACTCCACCGACAAGGCCGGATCGACCCTGGGCAATTGCAGGTCCAGGCGCACCATTTCCCGAGGGGATGCACGCTTCGTCGCCGGCCCGCCGAGTTTGCGCCGCAGCCTGGGCAGCACACGAAGCAATTGTTGCTGTTCGGCAGCGCTTTGCGGGGATTGCCCTGCCTGAGTCGCGAGGTCCAGCGCCAGTTCATACTCCTCGCAGCGCTCCAGTACGCGAATCAGACGCAGGCGCGCACCGGGATAGGCGCACTGGCGGTACAGGGCCAACGCGGTGGAAAAGTCGGCAATCCGCTCGCAGTGTTGACCGATCTGGAACAGCAGCTTGTCTCGACGTCTGTGCAGCCAGGGATTGCTCAGTGTCAGGCCGTTGATCCGCTCGACGACCTCCGCCAGCGCCTCACCGGCCTCGAATTGCTGCTGTTGCTCATGCATGAACAGGCAGGCGTCCACGTCCTCACGGCTGCGCAAACCGCGGGAGTCGGCGCTGAACTCGACTTTTTCGTAGGTGAAGATGCCCAGATCGGCGAGCACGAATTCGGACCAGTCCTGGTAAAGATTGCCGAAAAACATCAAGCGCAGTCGATCGCACAGGCCCATGATGGTCAGACTGTAGAGGCAATCGTCCAGTGCCGGGCACCAGTCGCGGAAGCTTTGCGTTTCTGGATAGCGCTCGCTCAGCGCCGGCAACCAGTCGGCTTTTTTGCCCTTGGGTTGATTGATGGCGCTGCCCAGGCATTGCACGATCTCGGCCTTGAGCAAGACCTCGAACAGCGTTTCGAGCGCCAACGGCGCCTGTGAATCGATCCAGCCCAGCGCCAGTAACGGGCCGGCAGCGCTGGCGATGTCGCCGATCTCGACGTAATGCAGCTTGCCGGCCCTGAAGTGAATGCCCTTGCGCATGACCATTCTGACCAGAAGGCCCCGGGACTCACGCGGCAGGCCATTGAATTCACGAATGAAGCGCTGCTCCTCGAGGCTCAGTACATCGGCATAGCGATGCTCAAGCCAATCAAGCACTTGCATGAAGTTATTGAGGTAATAGAACGGGTCGTCGAGAGGGTTTTCAGTCACAGGAAAAAGGGCCATGGCAAGCGAATACTGGTTATGCGTACAGATACCAGTTACGCCCTGCCCGATGCAAACGAAAAGGGATAAAAGGCGGCACCGCCCGGTAATTTTCAGCGGATATCGAACTTTCTGCCTTTGCGCGGCACCAACCGCGTTAGAGCTGAGGTCGTTTGCGGCCATGGCAGCTTTTTTTTTGAAGAATGAGAGGTGGATATGAACATCAAGACTTTCGGCCTGCCCCTGGCAATCGCGGCCTTTTTGGCACTGGCCGGTTGCTCGACGCCAACGGTAGTGACGTTGCAGAACGGCACACAGTATCTGACCAAGGACATGCCTAAAACCAAGACCAAGGACGGCTTCTTCGAGTTCGAGGACATTTCCGGAGCCAAGGTCAGAGTCAACGCCAATGACGTGTCCACGATCCGTCGCGAAGACTGAGTAGCGCGTTTTCCTTGATCACGCCCCCCTGCTTGTCCCCCGGGTGTGGCAGGTTTCGATACCTGCCTTACACTGCGATACACCCAGTGCGAGCGAATGTTTGCGCAGGCATGACGTCATGATTCAGGTGAAGCCGGAATGAAAACGCTCACACCCCTTTTGGCCTCTCTCCTCGCCGCCGGCGCGTGCGCGGCAACGAGCCTGTGCGCCGGTGCCGCCACGTCTTCACGAGAGTTCAAGACCAGCTTCGATTGCGCCTCGACCAGGGCATCCATCGAAAAACTGATCTGTCGCGACCCGCAGCTGGCGCAAATGGACATCGAACTGCAGCGCCTCTATCTACTGGTGCTGACGGATGACCACGCCGTACCGCCTCGGAACAAGGTCGAAATCGACCAGCAGTTCTGGCTCGACGCCCGTAATCAGTGCGCCACGGATCGCGAACCCAAGGCATGCACGATCCGTAGTTATGCCGAGCGCGCCTATCAACTGCGCCAGGGCTCAGCCATTGCCAGGACCAAAGATCCCAGCCGCCTGACTGAAGGCCCCGTGGCGTTTCGATGCGCGGGATTGAACGCGTTGGTCGCGGCCACCTTTTTTACGGTCAACCCGGCTGTCGTGTACCTGAAGTGGGCGAACACCTCCGTCACCCTGAATCAGCAGCCGAGCACTATCGGCACCCGATACGGCGGCAAGGATTTCAGGGGCAGCTACAGCTTCTGGTACGAAGGCGACGACGCCTTGTTGCAGATGCCGGGCTCGGCGGAAATGAGTTGCAAGGCCGAGCCGGTCGGCTGACGCAACGGGACGTCCTGTCCCGAGGGTCTGAACCGCTTAGCTACCGGTGCGAATCTTGTTCCACACGCGGGTGCGAATCCGGTCGATGTCCAGCGGCATGGCTTCCAGCGCGAACAATTTGCCCATCATTTCCGGGCTCGGATAGACCTTGGTGTCGTTCTTGATGGCCGGCTCGATCAAGCTGTCGGCCTGTTCGTTGCCATTGGCGTAATGCACGTAGTTACTGATATCGGCCATGACGTCCGGGCGCAGCAGGTAGTTCATGAAGGCGTACCCGGCCTTTTCGTCCGGGGCGTCGACGGGCATGGCCACCATATCGAACCAGATCGCGGCACCTTCCTTGGGAATCGAATAACCGATGTCGATACCGTTCTTGGCTTCCCTGGCGCGGTTTTCCGCTTGCAGGATGTCGCCGGAGAAGCCGACGGCCACGCAGATGTCGCCGTTGGCCAGGTCACTGGTGTATTTGGACGAGTGGAAATAGCTGACATACGGCCGGACTTTCAACAGCAACGCTTCAGCCTTCTTGTAGTCTTCCGGTTTTTTACTGTGAGGCGGCAGGCCCAGATAGTTCAGGGCGGCGGGCAGCAACTCCGGGCCATTGTCGAGAATGGCCACGCCACACTTCTGCAGTTTTTGCATGTTCTCGGGTTTGAAGATCAGGTCCCAGGAATCCACGGGGGCGTTGTCGCCCAGTACCGCTTTGACTTTGGCAATGTTGTAGCCGATCCCGGTACTGCCCCAGAGATACGGAAAGCCATGCTCGTTACCCGGATCGTTGGATTGCAAGGCCTTGAGCAGCACCGGATTGAGGTTTTTCCAGTTCGGCAACTGACTCTTGTCGAGTTTTTTCAGCGCCTTGCCTTCAATTTGCCGCGCCATGAAGTGGTTGGACGGAAACACCACGTCGTAACCGGATTTGCCGGTCATCAGCTTGCCATCGAGGGTTTCATTGCTGTCGTAGACGTCGTAAGTGAAGGCGATGCCGGTGTCTTTCTGGAAGTTTTTGGTGGTATCCGGTGCGATGTAATCCGACCAGTTGTAGATCTTGACGGTGTCGGCGGCCTGACTGATTGAAGCGACGAGCATCAGCGGAGCAAGGATCAGTGTCTTTCGGATCATGAGTCGATTCCTGTAGAGGCTGTTTTTGTTTGGCAGGCAATCAAGCAATCAGTTTTCAACTTTCTATTTTCGAAAAATCAAAACATAGGTCTTGCGCACGGTTTCCTGGATATCCCAGATGCCGAGGGTGTTGGCGGGCAACATCAGTGCGTCGCCGGCTTCTATGTGCAGGGGTTCGCCGCCGTCGTCCGGGGTGAAAGTGCAGCGGCCCTGGATGAAGTGACAGAACTCTTGGGCGACGATCTGCCGCCGCCAGCGACCGGGCGTGCATTCCCACACCCCGGTTTCGACGCCGTCGTCGCGCTCGACGCTGGTGGTCGATGCGACCGCCACGGGCAAGCCCAGCGGCACGGCGACCGGGTTCGACTCTTGCAGTGTCAGGGTTGCGGTGTTCTTGAATTGCGTGATGCTCATGGGAGTACCTGTCGATGAAGCCTATGGATGAAGAGCGCGTCGGTCAGTGCATGAAACCTTCCATGAACCCCGCGACCCCGCTGGCAAGCTTGCGCCGCCAGCGCGCGGTGGCCGGGTTGGCCAGGGTCTGGTCTTCGTGGACGAAGCTGCGGATGATCGCGTTGTAGCCGAGCCAGCGGCAGGGTTCGGGCTCCCAGGCCCTGAGTGCATCGAGTCCGCGCCGGGGGATGACCCATGGCTGGTGAACCAGCTCGGTGTCGCGCTGCAGGATCAAGTCGGCGAGGGTTCGCCCGCCCAGGTTGCTGGCGCCCACGCCCTCCCCGCCATAACCGCCGGACAAGGCGATGCCACTGGCGTGGTCGCAGAGCATGTGCGGTTTGAAACGCCGCGACATGCCCAGATTGCCGCCCCAGCCATGGGTGATCTGCACGTTCTTGAGCTGCGGGAACAATTCGCCGAACAGATAGCGGCGCAGCTCGATTTCGCTGCGGGTCAGGTTGAAGTCATGGCGCAGCTTGCCGGCAAACTGGTAGCCGCCGCGCGCGCCGAAGATCAAACGGTTGTCAGCCGTGCGCTGGCCATAAGTGACCTGACGGCTGCTTTCGCTGAACGCCTGGCCGTTGCTCAGGCCAATTTCATCCCAAATAGCTGCGGATAAAGGTTCGGTCGCGACGATCAGGCTCTGTACCGGCAATTGGTAACGCCCGAGCGGCGGCAGCGTGACCGAATAACCTTCCACCGCCGGCACCACCCAGCGGCTGCGAACCGAGGCTTGCGCCGTGCGCAGGCTACCTGCCTGCCAGTGGGTGACCGGACTGTTTTCATAAATCCGCACGCCCATGCGCTCCACGGTGCGCGCCAAGCCGCGTACCAGTTTGGCCGGGTGCAGGGTCGCGACGTGAGGTGCGTAGATCCCGCCATAGGGCTTGGCGATGCGGATTTGCTGCGCCAACTGCCCTGGGTTGAGCCAGCGGTAATCGTTTTCGTTGAGGCCCTGCTTATATAGCGAGTCCAGATACTGGCGAAGACTTGTTTCCTGTTCGGGGTAACGGGCGGCGCAGTACAGCACCCCGCCTTTGCGGTAATCGCAGGCGATGCCTTCGCGTTCGAGGACGATTTCTACTTCGCCGGGAATGTTGTGCAGCAGGTCATAGGACGCCCGGCGCTGCCCGGGCGGCAAATCGGCGAGTAGCCGGTCTTCCCCCAACAGATTGCCCATCAGCCAGCCGCCATTTCGCCCCGAAGCGCCAAACCCGGCGGTGTGCGCCTCGATAATGGCAATCTTCAGCCCCGGTGCCTGAAGTTTCAGGTAGTACGCCGTCCAGAGCCCGGTGTAGCCCGCGCCAATAATGGCCACGTCGACATCCAGATCCTCGGCCAGCGCCGGACGAGCCAACAGTGGCTCGTCGAGTTGGTCCATCCACAAACTGATAGTGCGCCACGCCGGCATGCAGGACTCCGCCACTCAAACTTCGATGGCGGTGATCCTAGTGCGTGGGCTCAGAGACTGTCTTGCGCGCGTGCACGCAAAGAAATTTGTTTGGCATAGGCTTTGGGCGACTGGCCGGTGTGCTGACGGAAACAGCTGTAGAACGCCGATAACGAATTGAAACCGGCGGCAAAGGCCAGTTCGTCGATGCGCAGCGGCTGCGTGGCGTTATCCAGTGCGGCGAGCAGGTGTCGCAGGCGTGCCTGGTTGACGTAGCGATAGAAGCTCTGGCCCAACACCTGATTGAGCAGATAGGAAATCTGATTGCGGCTGTAGCCGCACTCCTTCGCTACCCGCTGCAGATCGAGCTCTGGATCGAGGTAAGGCTGCTGGCGCTGGAAATATTGCAGCAAGTCCTCGGCCATGAAGCTCAACTGACGCGGCGACAATCCGAGCCGACTCACCGCCGGACGCTGGTTGTTGGCGACCTTGCTGGGGGGCTGCTCATGCACCAGTGACGCGTATTCGTTGACCCGCCAGATCAACCCGTCCTTGACCGTGATCGCCTCACTGGCGCGGAACGACACCAGGCCGTCCCCGCCGCGCAGGGTAATGCGGTACTGAATGAATGCCGTGTTGCCATCAAGGCGGATACGGTCGGAATGCTCGAGCGCCTCATCCGGATCCCTCGGCATGCTGCTGCGCACGTATTCACGCAATTCGGCCAGGCCCATCACCCGATTCTGGAAAAAATCGCTGTACAGGACGTCCGGGTGATACAGCGCCATGACCCCATCCAGGTCCCGGTGTTTCCAGCGCAAGTGGTAGCGCATGACCGTTTCGCCCGTGGCCTGGGTTTGCTGCGGGCCATCATCCTCGACGTGCATAAGGGTCTCGAAGAAAAGAGCCGACTTTGCCGAACTTCTGCCGTCGCTTCAATGGTCAACCGCTGGCAACCTTTTATCGGAAAATTCGCCGACTCGTGCGCTGGATCAAGAAAGCGCGAGGCAATCGCCAAACGGACTGAAAAAAACCACATGATTTTCACATCCGGGTGCTACTTTTAAAGTCTGTCACCGGTTGAACCAATGAAGGTTCTTCCCTCCTACCATGAGCTAATGGAAGCGCTCGATGAAGAAGGCGGGCAACATATGAATAAAGGGTTCAGTAAGGTTACGTTTCCAAACGCCTGTCAGCTGATGCGCTGGCATTTTCATCCCATGGGTTTCGAGGCGAGCATGGACGCCCCGGGCAGCATGATTGCCCGTCTGTTCGATCGCGCCACTGGCGAGACCATGATCGCCATTGCCGGTATTCCTTGTGCAACGGTCATGAATGCAGCCGATGTAGAGCGAATAATCGAAGCCGTGGAGGATGAGCTCGAAACGTTCATTCCCCCGGTGGCCCTCAGAAGTTATGCCTGAAGGTCGAAAAAACACAAAAGCCCACTTTACGTGGGCTTTTTGTTGGGCAAGCGCGCTCAATGCAGCCCCGCCGCTTTGCAGGCATCGATGAAGTTCGCCCCCTTCTTGTCCATGGCAGTTTTCACCAGTGCGTTGGCTTTCTGCAGCGCCGGGCTGGGCTGGGCCCATTGCTCGGGGGGCAGTGGTCGGGACCAGGCTTGCACGCTTTGCGGCAGGATCGGGCGGCCCTTGCGGTGGGCCCACTCGGCGATCAGGTAGGGCATTTTCCAGAAGGTCAGGACGCGGCGGACGTACCACCAGCGCAGGGGCCATGGGGAACGCTTGGAGTATCCCCACCGCTTTCGCTCTTCGGCCGTCAGGTGGCCACCACCATCGTCCAATCGCCCCAGAGCCCTGGCATCAAGCCGCTCGATTTCAAACGTGTGCAACCCTTCATAGGGTTTGAGCTCGTCTTCGCTCAGGGTGATACCCAACGCAGCGAGCATGGGGTTGGGCGTATCGACCAACTCCCCTTCTTCCATGTAGTTGCGTATGGCCGTCCACATGCCCAGGGCATGGGCATCGCTGGGCTGGGCCGACAGGATGAATTGCACGGTGTCGTGCGCTTCGTCCTCCAGGCCCATGCCGAAGGTGTAATCGCGCATCGCGCCGTAGCTGGTGACGCCCTGACTGCGAGCGACCCAGGCCACCACGCTTTCCCAGGGCACGATCAGCACGCGGTGGGTGGTGTCGTCGATGTAGCAGACTTCGCGGCGCTGGCGGTTGAAGCGGACCGGGTAGCTTTTGGCCAGGGTACGGACGTTGGAGAGCATGCCGTAGACCATTGCTCCAATTGGTAATACGGACAAAAGCGCATAACTGGAAAACACCTTGATTGCGTTAATAAGTTCGTTTAACGGCTCACGAATGTTTTCTGGATAAAAAAGCACCCAATGCAAAACCACTAAACAGGGAGCTAGAAAAGCCATAAACAAGATCATCAGAATAAACACTGCCAATCTCTTTCCCTGTTCAACCATCCCGTAGTTGCTCCCCCCCAACTCCAGATAGGTCTCATTCATCGCCGAAAAATTACGCCGAGAGACCGGCACCTGCCCGGTGTAAACCGGCAATGGCGCCAGAAACAGCGTTTCATTCAAGCCCCGAACCCGCAGCTCCCCGGCGCTGGGCCGTTGGCTGCGAATGTCCAGTGCCTGCTTGGTGGTTTCCGGTTTGTTTTTGCGTTTGAACAGTTGGCTAAACATCGCCTGTCGCCATCTCGTCTCGGGTGAACCACCAGTAAGGGGCATCGCCCGTACCGCGGGGCAAGCTGTCCACGGCCTCGAGCTTGAATCGGCCCTCGGCCGGCAAACGTACCCCCTGCACTGTGGCGATGCGCAGGTCGCTCAGGACGAAGCAGGTGCGGTGAAGCAAGTCGCGCCCGGGCTCCAGTTGGTAACCGATGTTGATCGCCAGGGCGAAATCCCATTTTTGCAGGCCTTTGCCGATGGGCAGGTGTAGGGTCAGGGCCTCCTCTTCCTGGCTGGCAACCACGGCAACCGCCGCCCATGCCGCGCTGCATTCCTGCCAGCGGGCCGGCGGTAACTGCCGACTGTGGGGCCGAGGGCGATTCAGATCGCGGGTTTGACGATAAGCCTGCAAATGCAGTTGACGACTGTCCATTTCCTGGGTGCGCACGCCGGGCAGTCGCAGTTGCACATAAGTGCGCTCACCCTCGCGCACCAGCTCACAGGTGGGCTGTTGCACCACCCGCGCCAACGCGCTCCAGTCCTCGGCCAGGCTGCGTTGCAGACTGGCCTTGCCCCAGGCGTGTTTGGCGCCCCAGGTATGGGTGCCCGCGAGAATGGCGTTGCCAGCGAACAGTCTGCCGCCGGGCCACATGCGCAGCGCAGGGTTCAATGCAGCCCCGCCGCTTTGCAGGCATCGATGAAGTTCGACCCCTTCTTGTCCATGGCAGTTTTCACCAGTGCGTTGGCTTTCTGCAGCGCCGGGCTGGGCTGGGCCCATTGCTCGGGGGGTAGTGGTCGGGACCAGGCTTGCACGCTTTGCGGCAGGGTCGGGCGGCCCTTGCGGTGGGCCCACTCGGCGATCAGGTAGGGCATTTTCCAGAAGGTCAGGACGCGGCGGACGTACCACCAGCGCAGGGGCCATGGCGTGCGCTTGCCATAACCGTAACGGTGACGCTGTTCGGCGCTCAGGTGCTCGGCGCCATCGTCTAATGAGCCCATGAAACGTGCCCCTTTACGCTCTATCTCAAACGTATGTAGGCCTTCATAAGGCTTGAGCTCGTCCTCGGTTGGCGTCAGGCCCAGAACAACGAGCATGGGGTTGGGCGTATCGACCAACTCCCCTTCTTCCATGTAGTTGCGAATGGCCGTCCACATGCCCAGGGCATGGGCATCGCTGGGCTGGGCCGACAGGATGAATTGCACGGTGTCGTGCGCTTCGTCCTCCAGGCCCATGCCGAAGGTGTAATCGCGCATCGCGCCGTAGCTGGTGACGCCCTGGCTGCGAGCGACCCAGGCCACCACGCTTTCCCAGGGCACGATCAGCACGCGGTGGGTGGTGTCGTCGATGTAGCAGACTTCGCGGCGCTGGCGGTTGAAACGCACCGGGTAGCTTTTGGCCAGGGTGCGGACGTTGGAGAGCATGCCGTAGATGAAGGCGCCGATGGGGAGTATGAAAGGGAGAGAGACTTTGGTCGTAACCTCGAAGAACATGACCAGTTCTTGCAATGGGTTCTTGAAGTTTTCCGGATAAAAAAGCACCCCGTACAGAATGAGTAGGCTTGGAGCTATGAAAGCTACAAACATCGGCATCCAAAACATAAACGCCAGTCTTTTCCCCAGCTCCACCATCCCGTAGTTGCTCCCCCCCAACTCCAGATAAGTCTCATTCATCGCCGAAAAGTTACGCCGAGAGACCGGCGCCTGCCCGGTGTAAACGGGCAATGGCGCCAGAAACAGCGTTTCATTCAAGCCCCGAACCCGCAGCTCCCCGGCGCTGGGCCGCTGACTGCGAATGTCCGGTGCCGGCTTGGTGGTTTCCGGTTTGTTTTTGCGTTTGAACAGTTGGCTAAACATCGCCTGTCGCCATCTCGTCTCGGGTGAACCACCAGTAAAGGCATCGCCCGTACCGCGGGGCAAGCTGTCCACGGCCTCGAGCTTGAATCGGCCCTCGGCCGGCAAACGTACCCCCTGCACTGTGGCGATGCGCAGGTCGCTCAGGACGAAGCAGGTGCGGTGAAGCAAGTCGCGCCCGGGCTCCAGTTGGTAACCGATGTTGATCGCCAGGGCGAAATCCCATTTTTGCAGGCCTTTGCCGATGGGCAGGTGTAGGGTCAGGGCCTCCTCTTCCTGGCTGGCAACCACGGCAACCGCCGCCCATGCCGCGCTGCATTCCTGCCAGCGGGCCGGCGGTAACTGCCGACTGTGGGGCCGAGGGCGATTCAGATCGCGGGTTTGACGATAAGCCTGCAAATGCAGTTGACGACTGTCCATTTCCCGGGTGCGCACGCCGGGCAGTCGCAGTTGCACATAGGTGCGTTCACCCTCGCGCACCAGCTCACAGGTGGGCTGTTGCACCACCCGGGCCAACGCGCTCCAGTCCTCGGCCAGGCTGCGTTGCAGGTTGGCCTTGCCCCAGGCGCTGGCTTGCAGCCATTTTTGCAGTTCGTCCAGGTTGAAGTAGTTGTACAAACCTTCGCCCACCAGTTGCAGGGCCGTGCCGATCAGCCCCACCAGGTTGGCCCTGGCAGCGATGCTCAGCAGCCGTGGACTGGCTTCGGCCCAGGCCAGCGCCCGCAGTTCGGCGGGATTTTTGAGGATCTGGTTGATGATCGACGTCGTGTGTTTGGCGCCCCAGGTGTTGGTGCCCACGAGGATGCCGTCGCCAGCGATTTGCAGGGTCGTGGCCGCCAGGGCCTGGTGATTGCCTTGGGCCAGAGCTTTAGCCCATTGTCGGGAATGCTTGCCTAGATCGATTGCCGCAGCCGCAGCACCAAATCCAAAGGCACCCAACCCAGCGATACCACTCCAGCGTCCTAGACGGCTCATGGTGTTGAGCTTGCCTGCAACACTGTCCATCCGCACGATATGTGCCTGAAGGACCGTCACCGACAGGCCCTGTACAGCGGCAAAACCTGCCGCCGAGATTCCAATCAAGGACTCAGCGAAAGCCGCTTTATCAGAGAAAGAACGGTCATTGTTTTTAATGATCGCACTCAACACCTCCACAAACTTCTGCCCCTGATAAACAAACAGCAACAACGCAATCCCGTCGCCCCCGGACTTCAACGCACTCATCAGAGGCTGGCCAAACGTCCCCGTGGCGCGAAAATCACGCACGGTGCGCAACATTTCGTCACGCAGCGCCGGGGCCATGCCATCGATCACGGTGCCGATTTGCCAGGGCCCACCCGCGCCGACCGTCAGGGCCCGGCTCAGCTGGTCTTCCAGCGGCACCAACGCGGTCTTGAGACTGATGATCCGCTGGTTAAGCCTCTGCTCGCCGCCGGGCTCGGTCAGGCCATAGATTTGCCGCGCCAGCTCGCGATGGCGCTGTTTGTAGGTGTCCTTGAGCTGCCGGCGCAGGTCGAGCGCAGCATCGCGGGTCTGGTTGAACGCCTGGATTTCCGCCGCCGACGCCGCCCGCAGGGACAAGCCGCTGCGGGAAAACTCGCGTAGAAGTTGCAGGCGTGCCGGCGCGCCCAGGTCACGAATGAAACTGTTGGGGTCGATTGGCTGATGTCGCTTGAATTCCGTGTGTGCCCGCTCCAACTGATCCGCTGCGATCAATTGATGCGCTGGCATGTAGGCCCCATCCAACAAACTCTGCAGCCCCCTGAACCGCGTATTTAGGTCCTCAAAATTCGGCAACCGCTCGTTCATCAGGCTTCTGAACTGATTGCTCAGCACCTGCACGTTGGCAAGGTTTTCCGGCGCCGTGCCGAGGGTGATCGAGAAGCTGCTCAGATCCATGAGTTTCTTGCTCACGTCGAGCTGATCGGCCTGGGTCAGGGTGTCCAGCCCCGGCACGACGGTGAGCAGGTTGCTTTGCAGGTAGGCGGCCAGTTTTTCGGTGGCTTCGCGGTTCCCGCACAGGGCCGCCACGCAGACGAATTCGGTTTCCAGGCGATGGCGGATCTGGGCATCGTTGCGGAAGTCGTAATACCAGGCGGCACGGTGAAAATGGCCGGCGACGATCATGTTCAAGCGGTCTTCGCGAATGACCTGCAGACGCTTGTGCCAGTGGCTGAGCAGCGTTTGCTGCCGGCGGACGGATGCTTCCATCTCCGCCCGATTGACCAGATGATCAATGCCACGCTGGCCGATAGCCTCGCCGTGCAATGCTTCCCAGGTTTGCCCGTGGAGTCTGGCAATGGTGCTCTGATGTTTTTGCCACAGCACTGCGCCCAAGGCGTCCTGCAGGTTGACGGCGGCTCGCGCATAGGGATCGCTTGTCGCGGCCTTGCGCCAATGGGCCTCATCGCCATGGATCGGCGGTCCGTCATGGTCACGCCGGATGCGCAGATACTCTTCAAGGGCGGCCTGCTGCGCAGCGTCGGTGTCTTCTATCAGGGCTTTGACATCGGCATCGCGGGTGGCCAGCGCCTCAAGGCGCGCCGGTGTCACCTCGTACAAGGACTGGATGTAGGCACCGGTGAGGTACTGGCGCTGGGCCGCGTCGTCGGCGCTCCACTGCTCGATCCAGTCCGCGACGTTCAGTTGGGCGCTGGCCAGATCGCGCATCACGCCAAAGTCATCGCGCAAGACCAGGAACAGGCAGTCGTTCTGATAACTCCCCAGTACCTGACTGGTGAGTGCTTCGATCACCGTGGCCTTGAACAGCGGCCTGTCTTCCCAAACGTAAGGCTGGCGCTCTTGCGGATGGGCGCCCTCAGGCAATGACTCGTGGCCCTGGGCGGGCGCGTCCGCTTCCGCAACCTCGGCCAGCCAGGTTTGGGCCTGGCGCCGGCTCAGCAAATCGGCGCCGCCCCGGTCCGGACAGGCTTTGGCCAGCTCGATGCGTTGCATCAAGCGCTCACGCTCGGCGGCGTTCTTGAGCACTTGCGAACACTTGTAGGCCGTCCATTGGATTTCCGAATAGCTGGCAAACAAGGTGTGTTGCCGGGAGAAGACCAAATGAGGCTCGCCAACCGACGTGGTGCGCATATCGCCCGCCACTTCCGGGCCCTGCCACAACAGCTTGCTGATCTGACCCTGCTCAACGCGGTATTCATGCAGGTAGCCGGTGCCGTTGTCGATGATGTACAGGTAACCGTCGCGCAGCAGGCGTATGCCCAGTGGCTGGCTGTTCAGCTTGAACGGCAGGGTCAGTTCGGATGAGGGGTCAAGGTGCTCGACCAGTCCATAGCGCAGCGGCAGCAACTGCACTTTTTCGCTCATCAGGGGGCACAGGCCGATGGGTGAACGGATGTCTTGGGCGCTCTTGGCCATGGCGGCAATGTTGGCCGCGCCTCGGAGCGGTGGTTGGGCTGTCACGGCACGTCTCCCGGTAGCTGGGTCGAGCGCTGATATGCCAGCTCCGCTGCACGTTGCGCGCGGCTCAACGGTGATCGTTGGGTCGACACTTTCAGCAGTTCGACGATGTCCGGGTGATCGCTCAATGGCTGGCCGGACAGATAGGCATATACATTGGCGTAGAGGGTGATTTCCTGCTCCGAGGTGAAGCCGAGCCGATACGCCTCCCGCGCTGTTTTTTCGGCAAACCGCAGGCGCTCCCGGTCTGGGCAGGACGCCATGAAACCGGGGAAATAGCGCTGCAGGTGATCGTTGAGGTCGAGTACCACATGATGAAACTGCGCCTCTTCCAGGGCCGTGAGTTCCTCCTCGGTCAACCGATAGGTATCGCTGCTGTCTGGCGCGGGGTTATCCGGACGCTGATGTTGTAGCCAGGCAGCCTGAAGACCATCCGGCAGGCACAGGTGCTGGACGGGGCCGAACCAGCGCGCACTGTTGGCTTGCCGTGCAAGGTCGAACAAATGATGCATGACGGCTGGGTCGGCGATGCGTGGCATGACCGCCCCCGCGCTCGGGTGCTCGACGGTCAGGAGACGACGCCAGTGCTTTAGAAGCGTTGACACATCGGCATCGCTGAACAGCAAAAACCCCCACTCCAGTGCTGCGTTTTCCTGAAAGTAAGCCAGCACGGGATCGTCTGCGCCGTTGAGGGTGACCAGGCGCGGTGAAATATCCGCCAGTTCCTGCCAGCGCGTACCCTGGTAGAGGCCATGGACCGGGTTATCCCAACGGCTCAGACGTTGCGGCAGGTTGGGGACACTGACACCGTCCAGAAGCAGGTACGCCGATACAGACCATGGCAAATCATCCGGCAATGGAGGTAACTCAAGCATTGTCTTCACCTATTTGCTGTTGGGCGGCTTCACAAACTGCGCAGATTGGTTGTCTGGCCATCAGGGCCAGACGCTGCGTGCGGGGTAACAAGGGCGCTTGCAGGGCGGATGCGGTTGTTGAAGCAGCGGACAGTGGTGGTAACCCCGCCATCGGCACACCGCCCTCGACAATGGCCACACTGCTGAAGATCCCGCCCGAATGGATCACGAGGTGATGGCCGCCGGCCGACAGCGTCAGGCTCGCCTCGGCATCGATCACCACTTGGCTGGCGGTAACCCGCGCCTGTGAACCGGCCTGGATCACCCAGGTGCCTTCAACCGTGGCACTGCTGTTGCCGCCGATGTTGAGCAGGTCGTGGGTGCCGATGACGGTGCTGCGCATCCCGTCGGTGGTGTGCCGTTCATCCGCCTTGATCAGGCTGGTGCTGTTGGCGTCAACCTGCTCGACGCGGTTGCGGCGGATCAGGCTGTGGCTGTCATTGAGGATCAGTTGCTCGACATCGCGCTCGGCCCGCAGGTAGATTTTTTCCTGACCGGCGCGGTCTTCGATCATCAGTTCGTTGTACCCACCGGTGTGCGGCGAACTGTGGCTGCGCAGCACGGTTCGGGTCTTGTGCTCGGGCAAGGGATAAGGCGCGGACATGACCTTGTTGGCCACGCAGCCGGTGATCAGCGGTTGATCCGGATCGCCCTCCAGAAAAGTCACCACGACTTCCATGCCGATGCGCGGCAGGGTCACCGAACCGAAGTTTTCCCCGGCCCAACTCGATGAAACGCGGATCCAGCAGCTGCTGCGTTCACTGTTGAATTCGGCACGATCCCATGGGAACTCGCACTTCACCCGGCCGAACTCATCACAGTAGATTTCTTCGTGTTCAGGCCCGGTCACTCGCGCCGTCTGACTGACCAATGGAGGGCGGCGCGGCGGCAGCGGTGGACGGAAAACCACCTGCGCGGGGATCACGCGGAACGTGTTGCGATAGCCTTGGGTGAAACCGTCGGCGGCCTTGACGTCAGGGGTGACCGCCTCCTCGAGCACATTGGGTTGTCGGCCATCATGGGAAACACTGAGCAACAGCCACAAGTCGTTGCACTTTTTCCGGGGGTGGTCCGTCAGGTCGAACAGATGGCCGCAACGCAGGTGTGGCTGATCGCTCTCACCCTCGCCCAGTTCATAGTCGCTGCGATGCCGCTCCAGCGCCTGACGGGCAAGGTGGTCGCCGCGCTTTTCGTTTCCCAGCAACAACGGGTAACGATAATCCTCCAGTTCCGGGGTGGTCTCGGCGCTGAAACGGCTTTCGAGCAACAGGCTCGGGCGTTTCAGGTCGTAGTCACGCCGGGTGACGGTACTGGTGCGCGTGCGGGTACGCACGCTGAAGCGGCTGACCACCGGATGCTCGGCCACCATGCCGCAGTCCTGCTGATAAGGCGTGGCCCCGAGTTTGGGCAGGAACACCTGATCATCGGTGAACACCAGCAAATGACCGTCCGCCGAGTGCTGGTGATGCCAGGCGATGCCGTCCTCGGCACACAGGCGCTGGAGAAAAGTGAAATTGTCCTCACCGTACTGAGTGCAGTACTCGCGCGGCGCGCTGGTGCTGACATGGAAGGCAAAGGCATCGGCCTGAATGCCATGGCCTTTGAGCACCTGGGTGATGATCTGCGGCACGTTCATGCCCTGAAAAATCCGCTGGTCGTGACTGAACTGCAAATAGTGCAGCGCCGGTACCAGGGTCAGGTGATAGCGAGTCAGGCGTTTACCCGACTCGCCCATCAGCACATCTTCGATATGCCCATGTATGCCTTCGCCATCAAGGCCGAATTGCAGAAACGCGGGTTGGCCGAGCAAGCTTTCCAGATCGAAATCCGGATACTCGCTGACCAATTCGATGTGGATGCTGTAAAGCGTGCTGATGGCTTCAGTGCCCTTGAAGGCCAGCACCTTGAAGTCGTGACGGATAGCAGGAATCTGCAACACGAAATGCGCTGCATTGGCCGACCGGAACATACGCTTATCCTTAAGCAAAGGAGGAAAAGAGCGCGATGTCCAAACCGTCCCTGGTTCGTGCTCGCGAAAACTGGCGGGCACACTAGCAAGGCAAAAAACAGATGAATGTAGGAAGCATCCTTAAAGTCGGAAGGAAGCTTCCTATACAAAAATCTCCGTTTAGAAAAAAACCACGTTTACCGTGGTTTTGGTGAATTAAGATTTTGCGCCTTCGGCAGTTCCTTGGGAATTGCGAAGTTGGAGGTATCCGGGAATCTACGCCGATGCCTTGGGCAAACGATGATCGGCAAAAAACGCCTTGCCCTTGCCGATGCGATCGGATGCCTTGGGCATATTCACCGCTTGGGTATCCTGGGCATCGACGTACCAGTAACAATGACTGACGGCCCGGGTAATGCCGACATATGCCAACCGCAGGATTTCGTCTTTCTGCGCGTTGTCATAGGGCTCGCTGTCACCGGCCTTGCCCAGGCCCGCCATGCGGTAGACCTGATTCTTGTACGGTGAGCTGGTCAGGTGCTGACAGTCGCCGAGCAGGAATACGGCATCAGCCTGCAAGCCCTTGGCGCTGTGGTAGGTCAGTTGCTTGAGGCGCCGAGTTTCATACGGCAAGCTAGAATCAACATTAACTACAGACTGAATATGCTTTTCTATCAATAACTTATCGCTACTTTTTCGATAAAGCATCAAGATTGAATCGCCCTTGCGGTAGTGATCCATGAGACACGCCGCCATGGCCTGGTCATCACGATCAAGCACCTGGACGGGCCACAAGTCCTTGGGCTCGCCGCTGGCCTTGGCCTTTTTGCCCGGAATCGCTGGCGCGGCACGAACGATGTGTTCGGCGGCGTCGATGATGTGTTGGTGACTACGATAGTTGTCGCTGAGCATGACCCTGGTGGTGCCTGGCGACGAGAATTCCTTGTTGAACTCCATGAAATAGCTCGGTGAGCTACCGCGCCAACCGTAGATCGACTGCCAGTCGTCTCCCACGCAGAGCAAGGACGAGCGCTGCGCTCCGCGCCCCACATGCATGGCCGGCCCACGACGGCGGATCTCGGCCAGGCTGGCGCGAATCCAGGAGACAATTTGCGGCGATACGTCCTGAAATTCGTCGATCATTAAATGTGACAAGGGTCGCAGCAGCTCATCGCTGAGCAGTTTCAGGTTTTCCGGGGAATGTTCGCTGAACAAGGCAAACATTCGGTTGTAGGTCATGATCGGCGGTTTCTGGTCGAGCAAATGGTCTTCCAGCGCACGCCAGTACAGACTCAATGCCTCGAAGAAAAACCGGTCCGGGTCGTCCTTGGCAAAGCTCATCTGGCTGACTGCGTTCGGCACATCCAGGCCGAGGTTCTCGATAAACCCGGCTGCGGCGACAAAGCAGTCCAGCAACGGCGCGGAAGCAAGCTCACCCTTGACCTTGTAATCAAAACCCGGCCCGGCACTGGCGTCACCGGCCAACGAGGCCAACACACGTTTGGATGATTCGTAACTATCAAGCCAAATCAATGGTTTACGACAGAAAGCTTGAAACAGTGTGCGCTTTACTGCCCATTCCGCACGAACCGTCAATTTGGCGTTCGGACGGCTGACCTGGGGGTTTTCCCCAGGATCGAAGCCCAGCATCACCCAGGCGTCCAGGGACGGAATGTAGCCATGGCAATGGAAAGTCGAGCCGTTGATCTCGAAGGTCTGGCGATTCGGCTCAATGCCTTTGATCGGCCAGGCGCGCGCCCTGAACCACAAGTCTTCCACCGTGTCGCACAGTTCTTCGTCACGCTTGGCAGCCAGTTCGGTCACCGCCATGCGTTTTTGCACATCAGGGTGATCACGCTCCAGCTCCTTGAGCTGCAGGGCGTGGCGCGACAGCGGCTTGATCAATTCGCGAAAACGCTCGTCGCGCGTATGCAAGGCATGAAAACAGGCGTTCAGTTGCTGGCGCTGGGCGTCATTGATGCGCAGGTCAAATGGATTGCTGTCAGCGTCCTCCTCGCCGTTTTGTGCACGATGACTGAGGTTCTCAAAGGCTTGCAGGCGTTCGAAGCCTGGCAAACTGCGGACCATCGGCAGGATCCGCGAGTGGAAGGTCCGTACCAGATCGCGAGCGTCCTTGAAGGTGAGCGAACGCCCCCAGAGAGCAAACAGTTCGATCAACTTGTTGATGAAGTCCTTGCGTGACTCTCGGGTGAAGGTCACCACGGTCATCGAGCTCAGCTCGAAGCCCAGATAATGGCTCAGCAGCACGATCCGCAGCACCAGAGTCGTCGACTTGCCCGCGCCCGCGCCGGCGATCACCGAAGTGGTCGGTGTGTCGCTGAAGATCATTTTCCACTGGGCCGCGCTGGGCTGGGCATGAGGCGCAAGCAGTCGCGCGACATCGGCCTTCATGCGCTTCTTCACCTCGGCGTTCAGCGGCAAACGCCAATCGTCGAACAAGTGATCGTCGATAGTGGGGGGACGATGTTCGGTCGAGCGCGAGTCGCGAATCAGCAGGACCTGTCGCCCCTCTTCCAAGCCTTCGAGCTTGCCTTCCTTATAGCCGTAATCCACTCCCGCCATGTGCCCGCTGCGGAAGCCGTCAGCCTGACCGTGCAGCCAGGATGCTCGGTGTTGCGCGCGCAACCGCGTCAAGCCGTGACCAAAGAATCGGGCGGCCAGGCGCTTGAGCAGCGGCATCTCGGCCAGAGGACGTAGTTCAGGCGGAAGATCGGGGGTGTGTTGCGGCACGCGGACGGACTCCAGGGTGTGAGGCTGTTGAGGGCTATGGTGTCTGCATTTGCCGTCGAGTTCTAGTGAATTGCTTATGACTCATTAGCTTATGCGATGAACTGAAGGTGAGATGAGAATGTTTTGAGGGTCGAACTTATCAGCCATTTCGATTGTTATGCGGCATTTTTTACGCTTTTTATCGATGCTTGCCTGATGGATGATGCCCGTCATCAACCACCGGTCTCGCTTCATGGCCCAGGCCTGCCGCCCCATGACGAACCTTTCAGGAGACGATCATGCTTGAACTCAGACCTTTTAACTCGCTCGGTGGCGCTCACCACGGCTGGTTGGATGCCCATCACCATTTTTCGTTCGCCGAGTACCATGACCCCAAACGCATGAACTGGGGCAACCTGAGGGTCTGGAACGACGACGTAATCGCCCCTGGCACCGGTTTCCCGCAACATCCACATCGCGACATGGAAATCATCACCTATGTCCGTGAAGGGGCCATTAGCCACCAGGATAACCTTGGAAACAAAGGTCGCACTGAAGCCGGTGACGTACAGGTCATGAGCGCTGGCACCGGGATTGCCCACAGCGAGTACAACCTGGAAGCGACGCCCACCAAGATCTTCCAGATCTGGATCATTCCCAACGAATCCGGCCTGGCGCCGTCCTGGGGCGCCAAGCCGTTCCCTAAAGGCCAGCGTGAAGGTTTCGTGACCCTGGCCAGCGGCAAGGTTGGCGACGATCAAAGCTTGCGCATCCGTGCCGATGCACGGCTGGTGGCGGCCAACCTCAAGGCCGGCGAAACCGCTGAATATCACCTGGAGAACGGTCGTCGCGCCTACCTGGTGCCAGCAACGGGCATCATTGAAATCAATGGCTTGCGCGCACAAGCTCGAGATGGTGTTGCGGTCGCGCAAGAATCCGTATTGCGGGTAACGGCCATCGAGGACAGCGAAATCGTGTTGGTGGATCTGGCTTGATCCAATAAACGCCGGGCAAAAAAAGGGGCGACCGTGATGGTTGCCCCTTTTTTATTTTCTGCCTGTCCATTTGTGGTGAGGGGGCTTTCCCCCTCACCACAGGTCCCTCAATCACTTGGCGGAGATGGCGCCATCCACCAACGTTTGAGCTTCGGCCACCAATTGCTTGAGGTGTTCGTCGCTGACAAAGCTTTCCGCGTAGATCTTGTAGATGTCTTCCGTGCCCGACGGACGCGCCGCGAACCAGCCGTTCTCGGTCATGACCTTCAGGCCGCCGATGGCCTGGTCGTTCCCCGGAGCGTGGCTGAGGATGCTCTGGATCACCTCGCCCGCCAGTTCGGTGGAAGTCACCTGCGCCGGAGACAGCTTGCTCAACAGGGCTTTCTGTTCCGGGTTGGCCTTGGCATCGACCCGCACCGAGAACGGTTCGCCCAGTTCATCGGTCAAGGCACGGTAGGCCTGGCTTGGATCGCGACCCGTGCGAGCAGTCATTTCTGCCGCCAACAGGGCCGGGATCAGGCCATCCTTGTCGGTGCTCCAGACGCCACCGTCCTTGCGCAGGAACGAGGCACCGGCGCTTTCTTCGCCGCCAAAGCCCAGAGAACCGTCGAACAGACCATCGGCAAACCATTTGAAACCAACCGGCACTTCGTACAGGCGACGGCCCAGGCGCTTGGCCACGCGATCGATCAAGCCACTGCTGACCACGGTTTTACCCACGGCGGCATCGGCACGCCATAGCGGGCGGTTCTGGAACAGGTAGTCGATCGAGACCGCGAGGTAATTGTTCGGCGCCAGCAGGCCGCCGGACGGCGTGACGATGCCATGGCGGTCGTGATCCGGATCGCACGCGAAGGCCACATCGAAACGTTCTTTGAGGCCGATCAGGCCCTGCATCGCGTAGCTGGACGATGGGTCCATGCGAATCTGACCATCCCAGTCGACGGTCATGAAGCGGAAGGTCGAATCGACCTGTTTGTTCACCACCTCCAGGTCCAGACGGTAGTGTTCGGCAATCGCCGACCAGTAGCGCACCCCTGCTCCACCCAGCGGATCGACACCCAGACGCAGCTTGGCGTCGCGGATGGCATCGAAGTCGATCACGTTGATCAGATCGGCGACATAGGTATTGAGGTAGTCATGACGATGGGTGGTGCTGGCCTTCAGTGCCTGTTCGTAACTGATGCGCTTGACGCCGGCCAGCTTGTTGGCCAGCAGCTCGTTGGCCTTGGCTTCGATCCACTTGGTGATGTGCGTATCGGCCGGGCCACCATTGGTCGGGTTGTATTTGTAGCCACCGCTTTGCGGTGGGTTGTGGGACGGCGTGATGACGATACCGTCGGCAAGCCCCGAAGTGCGTCCGCGGTTGTAGCAGAGAATCGCGTGGGAAATCGCCGGGGTCGGCGTGTATTCGTCGCCTTCGGCGATCATTACCGTCACGCCATTGGCGGCGAGCACTTCAAGGGCGCTGGCACCGGCCGGGGTGGAGAGCGCGTGGGTGTCGATGCCGACAAACAGCGGGCCATCGATGCCTTGGGCTTCGCGATACAGGCAGATCGCCTGGCTGATCGCCAGGACGTGCCATTCGTTGAAACTCAGGTCGAACGAGCTGCCCCGGTGCCCGGACGTGCCGAAGGCGACGCGCTGGGTGGAGATCGAGGCGTCAGGCTGGCCCGTGTAATAAGCCGTTACCAGTCGCGGGATGTCGACCAACAGTTCTGCCGGTGCCGGTTTACCCGCAAAAGGACTGAGTGTCATGCAAAACCTCTGGAATAGAGTGGTTCAGGGATAGGAGCGCAGTTTACTGGCAGTTTGACCATAGTGCGATGGGATCGATCCATCAGTGTGGCTGATGTTTTGCCGCCCTGCTCACTCGATCGCTTCCAGGCGCAAAGCGTCCCCCAGCAAGCCCAGCGCTTCCGCCAGGTCCTGTTCGCCACCAAAGGTGTGGCTCAAACGCAGATGTTGTGCGTGCAGCCCCTGGAGGCTGAACAGCTCTCCTGGCGCAATCACCACTTGGTGCTTGAGCAGGCGTTGAAAAACCCGGCGCACATCGACCCGGCGCGACGAGTTCACCCAGATGGTTGCACCACCGTGCGGCTCGACGAACTGCAACGCATCGCCCATCCGCTCCTGCAGCAGCTGGGTCATCTGCGTCTTGCTGTCCTTGAGCCGCCGTCGCAGTACCTGTAGATGCTGATCCACGCGTCCATTGCCGTACAGACGGGCAATGGCTTTCTGGCGGATCGGCGAAAGACGGAAGGTGCGCAACAGAAAATGCCGCTGCAACTCGTCTCTCAGATGGCGTGAAAGCAGATAACCGTAGGGCGCTTCGGGGCCGATGATTTTTTCGAAGGTGGAAAACACGATCAATCGCTCGACAGGCAACAGGTCGCGAAAGCGCACGCCCTCCGGTTCGAAACCCAGTTCACCGTAACAATCGTTTTCCAGAACCTGGCAGTCATACCGCTCCAGCAGTTGCGCGACGGCTTGGCGGTTGTGATCCGGGGCCCGGCTGCCTCGGGGCATGTTCAGGCCGGAGGACACCATGACCAACCGCACCGATTCGGTTTCGAGCAGGTCCTTCAGACGCTGGATATCCAGCTCGCCGTCAGCCAGCACCGGCCATTCGATCACCCGCACGCACGCCTCCTGAAGCAAGCGCAACAGCGCCCAGTCGCACGGCGACTCGACCACTACCGTGGCGTCCCTGAGGCACAACACGGTGATCAGGATTTCCAGCACGCCCCGAAGATCGGCGCCGATGTAAACATCATCGGCGTGCCAGCACCGCACCGGCGATGAGGTGTAGCGCGCGGCCAGGGCGGTGCGCAATTCCAGTTCGCCACAGGGTTGTGACGACGGTTGCGGCTGGCGTGGATATTGGCGCAGCAGCTCTCTTTCCAACAGCAACAACGGGCTGTCGAGTGACTGTAGCGATGCGGGCTCGTCGGCGCTCAGGTTCAGCGTGCCAGGGCGTCGCGCATTGCTGTAGACCATTTCCAGCAGGTCGTCGCCACTGTAGAGCGTGCTGATGGAAGGCACCGGCATTGCGTAATAACCGGATTTGGCCAACGAGTAGACGCGCCCTTCCTTCTCCAGCAGCGAGTAGGCGTATTGAATGGTCGAGATCGATACGTTCAGGCGCTGGGCCAGTTGACGCAACGATGGCAGGCGAACGCGCGCATCAGTAGCATGCTCGCTGATCAGGCTGGTCAGATAGCGGTACACCGCCTGATAAGCAAAATCCGTTTCCCGCGGCCCTTTCATGGGAGATGGCCGATGATGAGGCGTCTGAAGCTCACTTTCACCGACCCGCCGACCGTTCACTCGTCACGGGGTCGGCGTTTTCGCTGCCCTCAATGTGCGACGGCGTGTCGGCACCTGCCGACTCGCCCGCCCAGCCCTCATGGGCGGATACCGATCTCATGTGGTACAGCTTGCCGATCAGGCTGACCGGCAAGCCGCTGACATCAACCATCCATTGCATGACCTGCTCGGCGACCGGTTGCCCCTGCATGGCCCGGTGCAGGTCGGGCATGGCCACGAGCATGCCGGGGTGGCACTGACGCAGGAAGCGCTCAAGGTTTGCGCCACTGTCGACGAAAGGCGCAAACAGCAGACACAGCAGTTGTGCCTCGCTCAAGCCAAGATTGCGCTGGATCTCGGCCGCCGTACGTGCGCGTTGCTCAGCCAGTGTCGCCGGGTTGCCGAAGGCTTCCACCGCCTGCTCGCACAGGCGCTCCGGCAGTTGTTTGCGGCGCATCATCACCAAGGTGCGCTGCAGGTATCGGGCGACGCCCTCCTCATAGGTTTGCCCCTGCACGAAGCAGGCTTGCAGCCCTCGAACGTGCGCCAGAACATCAAGACTCACGTATTCATTGTCGCTGAGCTGAGTCGACAACTCGTCCGCCTGGAAACCGAGAAACTCGGTCAACAATGGCCAACGGTCTTCCAGATTGTTGACCAGAATGTCGTGAATATTGATGAACGCGGTACGCCGACAGGTTTCAAACTGATCGGCCGGACGCCAGGGTGCCTGGCCGTGCTCGCCATATAACGCGCGGAAGCAGTCGCCTCCCAATTCGTCCAGCAAAGCGAACAGGCCGTCGTAACCCGGCTGGACATGGCTCAATGGCTCAAGTCCGGCTTTCGCGATGGCACGTCTCAACCCTTCGATAAATTGCTTCTGTTGGCGAAGCGCGTCGCCGCTGACCAAAGCATCGACGCCATGGTTCCAGCGGGCAATTTGCCCATAGAACTCGCCGGTGGCCAGATAGCCGTCATCCCATAGATCAAGCGGCTGATCCCATACACGACGATGGCCAATCATCAACTGGTTCATTCGATGGGACTCGCGCCCGGCCCTGGACGTCGGTGCCACGTGATCGAACGGCAGGACTTCCCTGTTATCGACCATCAGCACTTCGACCCGTGGATCGTCAAAGACGAACAACGCGCTGCACGTCCGATGAATGTTTTCCAGCGCCGTCGTGCTGGTGCTGTTCAAGCGCAAGGTGGCCACTCGCAGCTGGAATGTCGCCGGGGACCGGGTGGCGATCGTCAATTGCGCGGCGCGCAGCATCGCCAGGGTGTAGCAACTGTCACGGGAGCCGGACTGGATCGCCAGCACCTTGAAGTCCGCTATTTGATCCATACCGCCAGCCGCCACTGCCAGGCGCTGGATCAACAACTGCAACGCAGTTCGTTCGGCACGGGAAAAAAAACCCAGCAGGCGCTGCAACACTTGTTGATAGACATAGTTCATCGCTTGATCATGGATGCTGGTCATTTTTATTTACCTGATGCTCATAAGTTCGATATCGCGCAACAACTGCATGCACAGCGCAAGGAATTGTCTGGAGATGATTTAGTTACGGAACATGATTGCCAAATGTTAGCACTTAAGTTTTCTGGCCAAGATTTGAACGGTTTGGACGTTACCAACGTGTTGAATAGCGTCTGCGCTGAGGAAACGCCCGGCTGGCAAGGTTTCTTCCGTTTGCGCTCGACGTCCTAGGAAGTTTCCGACAGAGCCCCACAGACGCGTAATACAAAAAATAAAGAAAGAAGTTGCCCGCGATTGTTCGGTAACGGCGTAACAGCCCACTCTTTTTTGGATATGTATTAGTGCTGCATAGCGAAAAGTATCGATCTGATACCTGACCATGACTCATTCCTTGAGATGAAAGTAATCATTCAATTATCAGGGCTTAGATGCTGATTAGAAGCTACAGATCGAGAGCAAAAACCAGTTCAGTTGCTGAACCGGCCCGTCGGCAGGCCGATGAGGTGTCTCATGGCACAAGGTGCCGACAGTAAAAAGTCCGTGCAAGCACGGACTTTTTGGGGGGATCAGGCCGGTTCGACCTGTAGCGCAACCCGCTCGCGGCATGGGCATTCGTCCATGTAGCGGTGTGCTTCGACAAACTCGGAAAACGGGAAGACCCGAGTCTTGAGTGGCAATACCACGCGGTCAGCGGTCAGCTGGTTAATGTCGCGCAAGGCACGGTGCAATGCCACCTGATCCTGGATGATGCCCAGTTCCGGCTTGCCGGTGAAGTTGCCGATGCAGTGCACAAAGAACTGAATGTTCTTCTGGAACGCTGCGCAGGCCGGGAATGGCGTCTGGTTGCCCCCTTGCAGGCCATACAGGACCAGGCTGCCCCGAGGCGCCAGTACATCGCCAAGCAGCGACATCTGCGGCCCACCCAAGCCATCGAACACCACATCCACACCACGGTTGTCGGTGATCTTGTTGATCCGCATCAACAGATCTTCTTCCTCGGTGACGATCACTTTCTCGGCACCCAGCGACAGCAGGTATTCACGTTCATCCGCAGTTTTGGTCGCCGCGATCACCCGTACGCCCAGGGCTTTGCCCAGTTGTACAAACGATGGGCCGGCGCAGTGACTGGCGTCGGTAACCAGCGCAAATTGCCCGGGTTTGACCCGCGCCAGATCGACATAAGCGAAATAGGCGATCAGCAGCGGTGTGTAGTGCACACTCGCTTCAATCGGGCTGAGTACGTCGGGATAGCGGGTCAGTGATGTGCGCGGCAGCACGATCAGCTCGCCGTAGACCGGGTAGTCGTTGGGGCTTTCGGCCGGAAAACTGGCGACCTTGTCACCGACTGCCAGGTCATCGACACCTTCACCGACAGCGGTGACGATACCCGCCATTTCCTGGCCAAGGCCGGACGGCAGACGGGCGTGGGACGGCGCCAGGTTCTGGCGCCACAGCGTGTCGTACCAACTGATCCCAATGGCTTCGACGCGCACCTGCACTTCACCCGGTGCAGGCAGAGACGCCGCATGCTCTTCGCATTTGAGCACCTCGGCTGGACCAAACTTGTGAAAACGGATCGTGCGGGACATCGCAAACCTCGCCAGTTAAACCTCTAATGCCCTGAACTCTAGCTGGGCTTTTAGCCCAAGACTATCAGTGGCTATTAATAGTCGACATGCCTGTCATTGATTCCGCCGCAGCGCCAACATTCTCAAATGTCGTAGGAAACCGAAGCCATCCTTGTAGGAAAACTGAATTACTCGGTGCAGAGTACCAGCCTTTCCCCGTAATATTCTCGCTGGCCATTGTTCTCATATGGCTGCACACGTCAAGTTTGCTGACTCTGCCAGGACTCCAGATGAATCGTAATGACCTGCGTCGTGTCGACCTGAACCTGTTAATCGTATTCGAAACATTGATGCACGAGCGCAGCGTGACTCGCGCTGCCGAGAAACTGTTCCTCGGCCAACCTGCCATCAGCGCGGCGCTTTCGCGCCTGCGCGGGCTGTTTGATGATCCGCTGTTTGTGCGCACCGGCCGCAGCATGGAGCCGTCCGCCCGGGCCGTGGAGATCTTCGCCCTGCTCTCGCCAGCGCTGGATTCAATTTCCACCGCAGTCAGCCGTGCGGCCGAGTTCGATCCGGCCACCAGTACCGCTGTGTTTCGCATCGGGCTGTCGGACGACGTTGAATTTGCCTTGCTGCCCATGTTGCTCAAGCGGCTGCGCGCCGAATCCCCGGGGATCGTCCTGGTGGTGCGACGAGTCAACTACATCCTGATGCCGGGACTGTTGGCATCCGGCGAAATTTCCATCGGTGTCAGCTACACCACCGATTTGCCGGCGAACGCCAAACGCAAAGTACTGCGCCGCAGCCAGCCCAAGTTGCTGCGGGCCGACACTGTGCCGGGGCCTTTGAGCCTGGATGATTACTGCGCGCGGCCCCATGCGCTGGTGTCGTTCGCGGGCGATCTCAGCGGCTTCATTGATGAAGAACTGGAAAAGCTCGGGCGCAAACGTCACGTGGTACTGGCCGTCCCGCAGTTCAACGGCTTGAGCACCCTCCTCTCCGGCACCGACATTGTGGCGACCGTGCCGGACTATACAGCCGACGCGCTGACCGCCGCAGGCGGTGTGCGGGCCGAAGATCCGCCGCTGCCAGTGCGCAGCTTCGAATTGCACATGGCATGGCGTGGGTCGCAGGACAACGATCCGGGCGAGCGCTGGTTGCGGTCGCGGATTCAGATGTTTTTCGGGGATCCCGATAGTCTCTAGGGGTCGTCTAACAGGTTGTTCAGCTGATCATTTTTGCCTTTCCACAAACCATGGAGCTCCAATCACTTCCAGTGGATTGCTACACCGGGGGCACATCTGAGGTCAAGCAGGCTATTGATGAGGATGGGGGCACTGAGCGAGATATAAGACCCCTAACTATCACGACGTGCGGACTGGAGAATATGTGCACGCGTTGGAGGCTTGAGACATTAGTGGATGAGTCAAGGTCGCATCAGTGGCTCTCCACCGATCCATTTTTTACAGGGTTATAGAAGAGCTTGAGCGGCGGAATCTGCATCTTCCAGCCCTGAACCTCCAAAACCCAAAAAACAGCCGATGCAGATATCAGATGGCGTGCGATGTCACGTCCGACCCTAGGTCACTTCCTGACGCGGGGCGCGGCCCAGCGACCAACCAAAATTCATGCCCGCCGCCGCCAGCAGGATCGCGCTCGCGCCAAGCACTTGCAGGGCGCTGAGCGGATGGGCGAAGGCAACCCAGTCGACGAGAATGGCGACGATCGGATAGATGAACGACAGTGCGCCGACCAACGCCGTGGGGATTTTCTGGATGGCGCTGTACAGCAGGGTCGACATGAGCCCGGTATGGACCAGGCCGATAATGATCAGATATGTCCAGGCGCCCTCGGCTGTATCGACCCTGCTGAAATCCACGAACGGGGCCAGGACCAGCACGCCTACCACCATCTGGATCAGCACGATCAGGTGCGCGGGCAAGTCCTTGAGGCGCTTGGTAATCGCCGCCGCCACGGCGTAGAAAAAGGCCGAAGCCAGGGCCAGGCAGACGCCGAGCACGTAGTCGGCGCCGGTGGCCTGCCCACTGCCCTTGGCGGACACGATCAACATCAGCCCAGCGAAGGCCAACAGCAGCCAGCCAACCTTGGCGGCGCTGAGGCGTTCAGCGAAAAACAGCACACCCAGACCGACCAGCATGAACGGCTGAACGTGGTAGACCACCGTGGCAATGGCGATAGAGGAATGTTTGTAGGCACTGAATAGCAGCACCCAGTTAAGGATCAGCGCCACCCCGCCCAGGCACACCAGAATGAACTGCCGGGCGGTGATCAGGGAGCGGCGCAGCACCCCAAGCACCAGGCATGTGACCAGCATCGCCATGGCGCCGAACAAGCAACGCCAGAACACCACGGCCTCAGGGCCCTGCCCCGACATGATGACGAACCAGCCCACCGTGCCGGAGATGACCATGGCCGAAATCAATTCGAGCGTCCCACGGGTTTGCGACTTCATCACTCACTGCTTCCTTGCCGTCGACATTGCCGTAACCTAAGCCGCCGTTCGCAGGGGTTGGTTCGGCAAACGAACTTTATAATGAACTAATGACCACTATAATGAACAGGACACCCAAGAGCGTCAACCACTTAAGGATGATCTATAAAACAAATGACCGATATAACGAACGACCTACCAAAAAGTCATCCGAGCCGAATCGATCTGCTGGCGCTTTCAATCAAACGCGAACGCTTGGCCGCCGGGCTTTCCTTGACCGAGTTGGCGAAGCGCGCCGGGGTGGCAAAGTCGACCTTGTCTCAATTAGAGTCGGGAATCGGTAACCCCAGCATCGAAACCTTGTGGTCGCTGGCGATGGCAATGGGGTTGCAAGTCACCCGGTTCTTCGAGCAACCCCAACAGCCGTTACGGGTGATTCGCGCCAACGAGGGCATGACCACCTATGCCGAGACTGCTAATTACGCAGCGACACTGCTTGCCGATTGCCCGGCGGGAGTACAGCGCGACATCTACCGGCTCAAGGTGCAGCCCGGTGAAGTTCGGCTGTCTCAGCCTCACCCACCGGGAACCGTAGAGCACGTGGTGTTGTGCAGTGGCAGCGCCCGTATTGGCCCGGCGAGCGGACCTGTGTTGCTGAACGCAGGCGACTACATCAGCTACCTGGCGAATGTGCCTCACGTGTTCGAAGCACTCGAGGCGGACACTACTGCGGTGATGGTGATAGAGCATTCCTAAGGTAGGCGCCATGGACACGCCAAATGTTGAATCGCCCTGCATTTCCTGGACGCGCTGACAGCGACTGGCGATGCCCCTGACTCCAATGTGGAGTTAACAGTAACCATTAGAACCCTAATGGACTTCTGCCAGCTCTCGCCGTTTTCGTTCGTGTCTCACGAGCGACTTGGGGGTAAAAGTGGGGGGCAATATTGGTGTCATATTTGACAATTTTCTGCCTGAAAATATTGTTCTAGAGCCTGGTCAAAATGTTCTTCGCGGATCCGGACAGTCTGGCTTGAGTGCTTTGTGAAGGCATTCAGCGCCATCGCTGCTAGCCAGCGATGGTCGCGACCAGGTTGCCAACCAGACCATTGCGTAGGCGGCAACACACAAATGCCATCAACCGGGTTGATCCAGTCTGGATATAAGGCGCAGGCTAGAGAGCTCGCCGGGCCTCTCCCATCATTCCGAATGATAGTTATCTTCGCCCCGTTCGATTCGTCCGCTCCAACCCTGCCGCGCATCATTCGCCAATCTCAATACATTGGCGGATGCATCCATGGAACAATCACTCAAACATTTGCGCTTCCCGTTGGCCGTGTTGGCCGTAGTGGTGATGAGCGCCTGCGGCAAAGCTCCACAAACCGCGGCCACGATGCCGGCGGCCAAGGTCAGCGTGGCCAAGGTGCTGGAGCAACCGGTCAACGAGTGGGACGAATTCACCGGGCGCCTTGAAGCCCCGGAAACCGTAGAAATTCGTCCACGGGTCTCCGGCCAGATCGATGACGTGGCCTTTACCGAGGGCGCCCTGGTCAAGAAAGGCGACCTGCTGTTCCAGATCGATCCCCGTCCGTTCCAGGCCGAGGTCCGCCGCCTCGAAGCCCTGGTCGCCCAGGCTCGCGCCAACGCCACCCGCAGCGAAAACGAAGCCCAGCGCGGTGAACGCCTGCGCACCAGCAATGCCATCTCCGCTGAACTGGCCGATTCGCGTACCAGCGCCGCTCAAGAATCCCGCGCCGCCGTCGGCGCGCTTCAGGCGCAACTGGACCTGGCCAAACTGAACCTGAGTTTCACCCGCGTCACCGCGCCCATCAGCGGTCGCGTCAGCCGCGCGGAAATCACCGCCGGCAACCTGGTGACCGCCGATACCACCGCGCTGACCAGCGTGGTTTCCACCGACAAGGTCTACGCCTACTTCGACGCTGACGAGCGTGTGTTCCTCAAGTACACCCAGCTCGCCCGCCAGGGCAAACGTGGCGCCGCCACCCCGGTTTACATGGGCCTGTCCAACGAAGACGGCAACCCGCACCTGGGCCAGATGAACTTCGTCGACAACCAGGTCAACCCGAAAACCGGCACCATCCGTGGTCGCGCCGTCTTCGACAACAGCGACGGCAGCTACACCCCGGGCCTCTATGCGCGCCTGAAACTGGTCGGCAGCGGCACCTACAACGCCATGCTGATCAACGATGAAGCCGTCGGCACTGACCTGGGCAAGAAGTTCGTGCTGGTGATGGATGCCGACAATAAAACCGCCTACCGCGCGGTCGAGCTGGGCCCGAAAATCGAAGGCTTGCGCATCGTGCGCAACGGTTTGAACAAGGACGACACCATCATCGTCAAGGGTCTGCAACGGGTACGTCCCGGCTCGCCAGTCACCCCTGAAGTGATCCCGATGGCCAGCGAGCAAACCCTCGCGGCCCTGGCACAACAACGTCAAGCGCTGGAAGCCAGCAACCTGCCCCAAGTCGCACCTGTCAAGGTCGCGCCGGGTACGGCTGTGAAGCTGGCTGCTGCGACTCCACGCGGTTAAGGGATAACGACTCCGATGAATTTTTCCCAATTCTTCATTTCACGGCCGATCTTCGCAGCGGTGCTGTCGCTGCTGATCCTGATCGCCGGCGCGATATCGCTGTTCCAGCTGCCGATCAGCGAATACCCGGAAGTGGTGCCACCGACCGTCGTGGTCCGCGCCAACTTCCCCGGTGCCAACCCCAAAGTCATCGGTGAAACCGTGGCCGCTCCACTGGAGCAAGCCATCACCGGCGTCGAGAACATGCTGTACATGTCCTCGCAGTCGACCGCCGACGGCAAGATCACCCTGACCATCACCTTCGCCCTGGGTACCGACCTGGACAACGCGCAGGTGCAGGTCCAGAACCGTGTGACCCGGACCGAGCCCAAACTTCCCGAAGAAGTGACGCGCATCGGTATCACCGTGGACAAGGCGTCGCCCGACCTGACCATGGTCGTGCACTTGACCTCGCCGGACAAACGCTACGACATGCTGTACCTGTCCAACTACGCCTTGCTCAACATCAAGGATGAGCTGGCGCGCCTGGGCGGTGTCGGTGATGTGCAATTGTTCGGCATGGGCGATTACTCGCTGCGGGTCTGGCTCGATCCGAACAAGACCGCCTCGCGCAACCTGACCGCAACCGACGTGGTCACTGCGATCCGCGAACAGAACCGTCAGGTCGCCGCCGGTGCACTGGGTGCGCCGCCTGCACCGAACGCCACCGCGTTCCAGCTGTCGGTCAACACCCAGGGTCGCCTGGTGTCCGAAGAAGAGTTCGAGAACATCATCATTCGCTCCGGCGACAACGGTGAAATCACGCGCCTGAAAGACATTGCGCGCGTCGAGCTGGGCTCCAGTCAGTACGCCCTGCGTTCGCAACTCAACAACCAGCCGGCGGTAGCGATCCCGATCTTCCAGCGTCCAGGCTCCAACGCCATCGAGATCTCCAACGAAGTACGCGACAAGATGGCGGAGCTGAAGAAGAGCTTCCCCGAAGGCATGGATTTCAGCATCGTCTATGACCCGACGATCTTCGTGCGCGGCTCCATCGAGGCGGTGGTTCACACCCTCTTCGAAGCGCTGATCCTCGTGGTGCTGGTGGTGATCCTGTTCCTGCAAACCTGGCGCGCCTCGATCATTCCGTTGGTGGCGGTGCCGGTGTCGCTGATCGGTACGTTTGCCGTGATGCACTTGTTCGGCTTTTCGTTGAACGCCCTGTCATTGTTCGGCCTGGTACTGGCAATCGGTATCGTGGTGGACGACGCGATCGTGGTGGTGGAGAACGTCGAACGCAACATCGAACTGGGCCTCAATCCGGTCGAAGCGACCAAGCGTGCCATGCGTGAAGTGACCGGACCAATCATCGCCACGGCACTGGTGCTGTGTGCGGTGTTTATCCCGGCGGCCTTCATTTCCGGGTTAACTGGCCAGTTCTACAAGCAGTTCGCCCTGACCATCGCGATTTCCACGGTGATCTCGGCCTTCAACTCCCTGACCCTGTCGCCCGCCCTGGCTGCGGTCCTGTTGAAAGGCCATGATGCGCCGAAAGACCGCTTCTCCAAACTCCTGGACAAGGTATTCGGTGGCTGGCTGTTCCGTCCCTTCAACCGTTTCTTTGAAAAGGCCAGCCATGGCTATGTCGGCACCGTTGGCCGTGTGATCCGCAGCAGCGGCATCGCCCTGTTGCTGTACGCGGGCCTGATGGTCCTGACGTTCTTCGGTTTCTCCAGCACCCCGACCGGTTTCGTCCCGGCGCAGGACAAGCAATACCTGGTGGCGTTTGCCCAGCTGCCGGACGCTGCAAGCCTGGATCGCACCGATGAAGTGATCCAGCAGATGTCCGAGATTGCCCTCAAGCAACCTGGCGTCGCCAACTCGGTAGCCTTCCCTGGCCTGTCGATCAACGGTTTCACCAACAGCCCCAACGCCGGCATCGTGTTCACCCCGCTCAAGCCGTTTGACGAGCGCAAGGACCCAAGCGAATCGGCGGGTGCCATTGCGGCCGCGCTGAACGCCAAGTTCGCCGACATCCAGGGTGCCTACATTGCGATCTTCCCGCCGCCGCCGGTACAGGGCCTGGGCACGATCGGTGGTTTCCGCCTGCAAATCGAAGACCGGGGCAACCTGGGCTACGACGAGCTGTATAAGCAAACCATGAACATCATTGCCAAGAGCCACAGCGTTCCGGAACTGGCCAACCTGTTCACCAGCTACACCGTGAACGTGCCGCAGGTCGATGCCGCCATCGACCGGGAAAAAGCCAAGACCCACGGCGTGGCCGTCAGCGACATCTTCGACACCCTGCAGATCTACCTGGGTTCGCTGTATGCCAACGACTTCAACCGCTTTGGTCGCACCTATCAGGTCAACGTTCAGGCAGAGCAGCAGTTCCGTCTTGAACCGGACCAGATCGGTCAGCTGAAAGTACGCAACAACAAAGGCGAGATGATCCCGCTGGCGACCTTCATCAAGGTCAGCGACACCTCGGGCCCGGACCGCGTGATGCACTACAACGGCTTCATCACCGCTGAAATCAACGGTGCCGCTGCCCCCGGCTACAGCTCCGGCCAGGCCGAAAAAGCCATCGAGAAACTGCTCAAGGAAGAACTTCCGAACGGCATGACCTACGAATGGACCGACCTGACCTACCAGCAGATTCTGTCCGGCAACACCGCGCTGTTCGTGTTCCCGCTCTGCGTACTGCTGGCGTTCCTGGTGCTCGCGGCGCAGTACGAAAGCTGGAGCCTGCCACTGGCGGTGATCCTGATCGTACCGATGACCCTGCTGTCGGCCATCACCGGGGTGATTGTGTCCGGTGGCGACAACAACATCTTCACCCAGATCGGCCTGATCGTACTGGTGGGTCTGGCCTGTAAGAACGCGATCCTGATCGTCGAGTTCGCCAAGGATAAACAGCTGGAAGGTCTCAACCCGCTGGCCGCGGTACTGGAAGCCTGCCGCCTGCGTCTGCGGCCGATCCTGATGACCTCCTTCGCGTTCATCATGGGTGTGGTGCCACTGGTGTTCTCCAGCGGTGCCGGTGCCGAAATGCGTCACGCCATGGGTGTGGCGGTGTTCTCCGGGATGCTCGGGGTGACCTTCTTCGGTCTGTTGCTGACGCCGGTGTTCTACGTACTGATTCGCAACTTTGTCGAGCGCGGTGAGGCACGAAAAGCCGCCAAGGCGCTGAAACTGGAAAAGCCGCTGGAGTCGCATTCATGAGTTTGAAAGCCTTCCTGCCGAGTCTCCTGGTACTGGCGCTGAGCGCCTGTGCCGTGGGCCCGGACTACAAGACCCCGGCCACTGAGGCGGCCCATATCACCACCGCCACCGATGGCGCGGCCGGTCAGAAGAACTTCGACCGCTCCCGTTTCGAAGGCATCTGGTGGCAGCAATTCGAGGACCCGACCCTCAACCAGTTGGTGACCGAGTCCCTGAAGGGCAACCGCGACTTGCGCGTCGCCTTCGCCCGCTGGAAAGCGGCGCGGGCGATACGCGATGACGTCAGCAATGACGCCATGCCGACCATTACCAGCCGGGTCAGCAGTGACCTGGCCAAGGGCCAGATTCCCGGCCAGACCACCGACCGGGTCAACAGCGAACGCTATGACCTGGGCCTGGACATGGCCTGGGAGATCGACCTGTTTGGCCGCATCCAGCGCAACCTGGAATCGGCCAACGCCGAGCAACAAGCGGTCGAGGCCGATCTGTATCAACTGCAAGTCACGATGATTGCCGAACTGGTGGACTCCTACGGCCAACTGCGCGGCGCGCAACTGCGGGAGAAAATCGCCCTGGCCAACCTGGAGAACCAGCAGGAGTCGCGCAAGATCACCATCAGCCTGCGTGATGCCGGCGTCGGCGATCAACTCGACGTGGAACGCGCCGATGCTCGACTGGCGTCGGTCGAAGCCAGCGTGCCGCAATTGCAGGCCGAACAGGTTCGGCAGAAAAACCGCATTGCTACCCTGCTCGGTCAACGCCCGGACAAGTTGAGCGTCGACTTGAGCCCGAAAAACTTGCCGGCCATTGCCAAGGCGTTGCCCATTGGTGATCCGGGTGAACTGCTGCAACGTCGCCCGGACATTCGTAGCGCCGAACGCAAACTGGCCTCGGCCACGGCGCGCATCGGCGTGGCCAAGGCTGATCTGTTCCCGCAGGTCAGCCTCAGCGGCTTCCTTGGCTTCACCGCCGGACGGGGTTCGCAGATCGGTTCCTCGGCAGCCAACGCCTGGGCGCTTGGCCCGAGCATCACCTGGGCAGCGTTCGATCTGGGCAGCGTCAAGGCTCGCTTGCGCGGTGCCGACGCCGACGCGGAAGGCGCCTTGGCGAGCTACGAGCAGCAAGTCTTGCTGGCCCTGGAAGAATCGGAAAACGCCTTCAGCGACTACGGCAAACGCCAACAACGGTTGATCTCGCTGATTCGCCAGAGCGAATCGAGCCGCTCCGCTGCCGACCTCGCCGAGATCCGCTACCGCGAAGGCACCGCCGATTTCCTGGTGTTGCTCGATGCCCAGCGTGAGCGCCTGGCGGCCGAAGACACCCAGGCCCAGGCCGAAGTCGACCTGTATCGCGGCATCGTCGCGATCTACAAGGCGCTCGGCGGTGGCTGGCAGCCGGAAACGGTCGCCAGCAACTAAACTTTTTCAAGCGCTCCTTTGGTTGGCCGCAACCAACCAATTCCTTTGCCCTGCGTCTCATTCGGTCGCGGGGCTTTTTTTTGCTTTTCAGGCACTCCCGGGAAACGCCGATAACGCGCCACCTGCAAGCGCCTGCCCCACGGGGTCCAGTGGGGTTCGCAAGGGCAGCGTTAGTCTTGAGATTTGGGGTTTTCCTCGACGGTGACGGTGGCCGTGGTTCCCGCTCGCAGTTTGTCTTTACCGGCGTAACCCTCGTCAATCCTGATCCGCACCGGCACCCTTTGCGCCAGCTTGACCCAGGTGTAGCTGGGGTTGATGTTGGCCAGTAGCCGACCACCGGGCAGGTTCTCCCGGTCGGCAATGGCGAAGGCAATGCTTTGCACCGTGCCGCCGAATTTTTCGCCGCTCATCAATTCAATGTCGACCCGGTCGCCCTCGCCGATTCGCGGCAACTTGGTTTCTTCGAAGTAGCCGCTGACATAAAAGCTGTCGCTGTCCACCAGCGCCAACAGTGGACCACCCACCGTTGCATAGTCTCCCTGGCGAGTCAGCAGGTTGGTGACGTAGCCACTGACTGGCGATTCCACGCGCGTGCGCTGCAGATCCAGTTCGGCCTGGGTCAATGCCGCAATCGCCAGTTGCACGTTGGCCTGGGCCAATCCCAGATTGGCCAGGTTTCGCAGCAAATCAGCCTGGGCCACCGAGACTTCGGTGTTGGATTTTTCCCATTCCTCGCCCGAGATGGCGGAGCGTTCCTTAAGTGTGCGCCGGCGCCGCTCTTCGCTCTGGCGCTGGCGTAACAGCGCCTGGCTGGAGACGATGGTCGCTTCAGACTGCCCCAGCGACGCTTTCGCCACCTCCACGGAGCGTCTGGCATGTTCAACCGCCAGGGAATAGCGCGCCGGATCGATCTCCAGCAACAACTGGCCTTTGTCCACGTGCTGGTTATCCTGCACGCCGAGGCTGACGATGCGCCCCGAAACATCGGCGGACAGGGTCACCACATCGGCACGCACCCGGGCGTCGCGGGTCCAGGGGGCGCGGGTGTAATGCTCCCAGGCAAACCAGCCAAGGACGAACGCCAGCACGACCACGGCCACGGTCGTCAGGTGCGAAAGGATCTTCTTCAAGGCATCAGGCTCCCATCAGCAAAATCAGCGTCGCACACACACAGGCGTACAACGCGCCCTCGAATAACGCTTCATGCCAGACGAAACGCAGCACGCCCAGGCGCCGCAGCACCCAGTCCAGCGCCAGGAAAATCGGCAGGCCCAGCAGCAGCGCCTGGGCGATGGGCGGGAGGTAGACACCGCCTATTTCCAGATCAATGGGCAAGCGCAGGTACTCCTTGTGGGGCGAGCGGTTCAAAGTGATGGCGATGGCGCTCCAGGAATGACACCACGATCAACAGCGCCACGCGCATGCGAAAGACCGACCACAGATGTTCATGAACGCTGGAATGCAGGGCGTCCAGTTCATCGCCCAAGGCATGCAGGCTGTCGATCACGTGATCCGCCTGAATGCCGGGGCGGCCAGCGACCAGCCGCCCGGTTTCACGGACCGTGGCGAATACCTGGCTTTGCACAGCGGGCGTCAACAACGCGTTGCCCTGTCCCTGTTGCCGCAGCTGGTTCAAGGCGATACCCAGGGCCATGCAACCGAGACTGACTTCAAACACATCCCGCGATCCCTGGTCCTGGGTCGCCGGCAGCAATCCCAGCATCATGGTCAGGCGATCGACCATGCGGCTCTCGAAGGCAAACTGGTTTTCATCGGTGGCCGGGACTTTCAGCAAGGCGTACACCTGCTCGCAGTTCTCCTTGAACAGCCGGCGTATGCGCAATACCGGTCTGAACGGAAAGATCAGCGCGTAGACACTCAAGCCCAGCACCGTTGCGCAGGTGTAGGCACCGGCAAACTCGAACCACTGGATGGCAGTGTTTTGTCCCAGGCCCACATTCAACGGGCCCAGCATCAGAAAGGTTGTCAGCCCCAAACCGATACCGGTACCGGTGGTTGGCGGGCTGGACAGCCCCACGGCGACGGCGTAAAGCAAGGGCACCAGCACCAAGGCGAGCATCTCGAAGTTACTGATCATGGGAACGAACATGAACTCCAGCAGCGCCGACGCCAGCAAGGCCAGGCCAAACCCCCGGGCATAACTCTGAACGACCAGCAGCGGCCGTGGAAACGTCGACATCAGGGAGCAGAGAATCCCCAGCAGCACCATGCCGGCCCGAGCCCCGTCCCAACCGGTTTCGATCCAGATCAGGCCGGCCACCAATAGCGCGGTGAACGCACGAATGGCATTCATGGTCGCCAGGGTGAAATCCAGATGCAGCGGGTTCTCTTGCCCGCGAAAGACGCTGCTGGCGGGCCGTCCGCTCTGGATGGCATCGCTCAATTCCAGTATTTGCTCCAGCTGTTGCAGCAGGCGCGCCTGTTCCCAGCGCAGCGACCAGGCCAGCGAGCGCAAGGTGGCCGGCATGGCCTCGGTCAATTGCTCGGCCCTGTAGGCCAGTTCGTCGAAGCGTTGGCGCAACGAGGTGAAATGGTGGCGCTTTTCGCTCGACAGCGAGCGGCCCTGTTGCGCCAGCTCATCGAGAAAGGCCAGCTCTTCAGCGCGCAGACGCTGTATTTCCTCGGGCAAGGCCCCTTCCCAGCGCTCCGTCAGCAATAGCCGCTGATGACGCAGGGCGGTGAGCCTTGCGGTCAGCAGCACCAGCTGATTGCCCAGCAGTTGCACCAGACCGTTGGCGCTGCGCAAGCGAGGTGCATCGAAGTACAAATGCCGACGTACGCCCTCCAGGGCGCTGATCTGACCCAGCAGTTGCATTTGCCGGCGTTGGAAATCCGCCTCGCTTTCCTCGGTGCGCAGGACGGCACTGGCATGGGTCGCCAGCAGTTTGGTGATTTGATCGATTTTGGCGAAATAGTCCCGGGCGACGGCTTCGGGGCGCGCGGTGAGCAGGCTGACCACGCACACACAGGCGACGGCTAACAAAGTCTCGGTGACTCGGGTTACCGTCAGCAGGAATGTGCCGTCCGGGTCGGGTATCGCCAGTAGCGCAATGACCACGGCGGTGTAGCCACTGAGGACGAACGCCTGGGAACTCGTGTAGCGCAACAAGGTGCCACCGGCCGTACACAGCGCGAGCCACAAGGCCAGTGTGGTAATGAAAGGCAGGGGTGCCTGGGGAAAGACCGCCATGATAGCTACCGCCACGACCGCGCCCATGGTGGTGCCGATGACCTGGCCGAAACTGCGGGCCAGCACCATGCCGCCCAGTGGCTGACTGATGATGACCACGGCCATGATCGACCACTTGGGCTGGTCGAGGTCGAACAGGAAGGCCAGGTAAAGCGTCAACAGCCCGGCCGCAATGGTTCTCAAGGCAAACAGCAACACCCCGGGACCGGGGTGGAGAATCGCCTTGAAGTACTGCAACAGTGCTTGCATGGGTGTGCTCGTTGGCGCTTTATCCAGCAAGCGTAGTCACAGCTTCCGCGTCTCGACAGCGCGTCGACGCAACATGGAGGTAAAGCCGTCGATCCCGCTCCCCCCTCAGCAGGCATTCAGATGAGCCAGGGTTTGACTCAGCGCTCCGCCTGACCGAAGCTGCTGACTTTGCAAAAGCTTGCCAGCTTCCGGATTCTGCATGCCCCAGTCCCGCCGTTATCTGCTTATCAGTCTCTGCGCCTTGCTTGTCATCGGCCTCGCCTGGGTGTACCTGCGCAGCACGACGCCAGTGGTGCCCGAAGCGATCAAGCGCGGCTACAGTGAGGCGCTGGCCCAGGCCCGCGCCGGCCAGCCCGGCGCCGCGCGGGTGCTGTACCAGCAATTGGGCCGCCCCGATCTATCGCCCAAGCGGCGCATCTGGCTGCACGCCGAACTGCCTAACTACCCGAGTTCGGTGGCCCTGAAACTGGCAGACGCCGATTTGCAACATGAGTCGCCGGAAGTACGTATCGCGGCGATCAAAAGCATCAGCGGGCTCGTGCCCAACGGCCAGCGCAGCTTATTGCTCGGGCCGTTGCTCGATGACAAAGACCAGAGTGTGAGGTTGGCCGCCGTCAACGCCTTGCTGGGCTTGTCACCGGACGACCTCGGCTTGTATTTCGGGCCACTGGAACAAGCCATCGATGCCTGGGAGCAGGTACTCAAAAGCGCGCCGGAGAGTGCCGAGAATCACTATCAGCTGGCTCGACTGCATTTGCACAACGCCGAATTCAAGGAGGCCCAGCAGGCGCTTGAAAACACCCTGCGCCTGGCCCCCGACAACCTCCCGGCGCTGGTCATGCAGATTGAGGTGCTGGACAAGCTGGGACAAAGCGATGCCGCCCGGCAATTGTTGGCCAGGCAATTGAAAGCACAGCCCGACTCCGCCTATTTGCAGCATGCCCTGGGGCTTTGGCTGCTCAATCATGGCCAGAGTGAATTCGCGCTGTTGGGCCTGTCCAAAGCCGTGGAGCTTGAGCCGAACAACAAGGACTATCGCTATGACCTGGCCACCACCCTGCACGGTGAACAGGAGCTGGAAGCGGCGCAGAAGCAATTGCAGGAGATCGTCCAGCGCCACCCGAACGATCGCAGGGCGCGAGTACTGTTGATCAATTATTGGAAGGAAAGCGGACAACTGCAGAATGTGCAGATCCTGTCGGCGCAACTCGAACAGATGAATCCAGACGACCCGGCCCTGCAGCAAGGTCTCTGATATCCCTGCGTAAATTTTCTTGAACGCTCGTCTCGACCAAAGGTCAAGTGAACAGGCAGACCTTGTGGCACTCAGCGCCCACTGCCTCGTTCCCCTAGTCAAGAGAGGGCATTTTTTGTCTATATCCAACGAGTTGATCAGTGTAAAAGCCGCCACCGGTATCGAAGGGCTGGATGACATCCTCGATGGCGGACTCTCTCGCGGCCACGTGTTTCTACTGGAGGGCGAACCGGGCACCGGCAAGACCACCGTTGCCCTGCACTTTCTGTTGGCTGGCGCCCAGGCCGGCGAACGCTCGTTGTACATCACCCTGTCCGAAACCGAGCGCGAACTGCGCCAGGGCGCCCGGTCCCACGGCTGGGAACTGGGCGAAAACGTGCATATTTTCGAACTGACGCCGCCGGAAAGCCTGCTCAATGCCCAGCACCAGCAGTCGCTGCTGTACTCCTCTGACCTGGAATTGGGTGAGGCCACCAAGCAGATCTTCGAAGTGGTCGAGCGTTTCAAGCCAACCCGCGTGGTGCTCGACAGCCTGTCCGAGATCCGTCTGCTGGCGCAAAGCTCATTGCGCTACCGCCGGCAGATCCTCGCGATCAAGCATTACTTCGTGCGTTACGACGCCACCGTGTTGCTGCTGGACGACCTGACTACCGAGTCCCTCGACAAAACCGTGCACAGCGTGGCCCACGGCGTGATCCGCCTGGAGGAACTGACCCCCAACTACGGCGCCGAACGGCGGCGTATCCGGGTGGTGAAGTACCGGGGTCAGAAATACCGTGGTGGCTTTCACGACTTCACCATCATGGGCGATGGCGTGCATGTGTTTCCACGCCTGGTGGCCGCCGAACACCGAGGGCGCTACCTGCGCCAGCAATTGACCAGCGGCATCGCGGAAATGGACGCGCTGCTCGGCGGCGGTATTGAAACCGGCTCCAGCACGTTGATTCTCGGTCCGGCCGGTACCGGCAAATCCCTCATTTCCATGATCTTCGCAGCCGCCGCCGTCGCCAGGGGTGAAAAAGCCGCCTTGTTCATTTTCGACGAAGAACTGGGCCTGCTGTTCGAGCGCATGAAAAACATCGGTATCGATTTGCAGGGACTGCAGCACAGCGGCAACTTGCTGATCGAACAGGTGGATGCCGCTGAACTGTCCCCCGGCGAGTTCTCCCACAGGGTTCGTCGCTGCGTCGACGAGCGCAACATCAAGACCGTGGTCATCGACAGCATTAACGGCTACCAGGCGGCCATGCCCGAAGAGAACGCCCTGGTCCTGCACATGCACGAGCTGCTGCTGTATCTCAACCGCCAGGGCGCCGCGACCTTCATGACCGTCGCCCAGCATGGACTGGTCGGCGATATGCAGGCCCCGGTGGACATCACTTATCTGGCGGACACGGTGATTCTGCTGCGCTACTTCGAAGCCGTGGGCAAGGTACGCCGGGCGATTTCGGTGATCAAGAAACGCACCGGCAGCCATGAATCCACCATTCGCGAGTACCGCATCAGCAACCATGGCATGACCATCGGTGAGCCGTTGGAATCATTCCAGGGCGTTTTGCGTGGCGTACCCACTTATATGGGCGCCAGCAACCCGTTGCTCGGGGATGAAATCCCGTGACGGCGATCGAAGCCACGTCCGAGCGCGCGATCATCCTCGCGCCGCTGGGACGTGACGGCCAGATCGCCTTGATGTTGCTCCGAGAAGCGGGATTCGACGGGATTGTCTGCGCAGGTCTGGTCGAGCTCTGCCGGGAACTGGAACAAGGTGCGGGGTTGCTGCTGATTTCCGCCGAGGCCTTGTTGGGCGTTGATCTGGACCCGTTGCTGGGCCTGATCGAGCAGCAGCCGGCCTGGTCGGACCTGCCGATCGTATTGTTGACCCATCATGGCGGTCCGGAACAAAACCCCGCCTCTCGTTTTGGCCCGCAGCTGGGCAATGTCACCTTCCTTGAGCGGCCCTTTCATCCGGAGACATTGATCAGCCTGGTGACCACTGCGCTGCGCGGACGTCGACGACAGTACGAGGCCCGGGACCGGCTGATCGACTTGAGCCAAAGCGAACTGCGCTTGCAGAACACCCTCGAAACCCTTGAGCAGCAAGTCGAAGAACGCACCGCACAGCTGCGTCACAACGAAGAAGTGTTGCGCCAGTCGCAGAAAATGGAGGCAGTCGGCCAACTCACTGGCGGTATCGCCCATGACTTCAACAACATGCTGACGGGCATCATCGGTAGCCTGGAGTTGCTGCGCCGGCGTCTGGCCCGTGGCCGCACCGAGGATCTGGACAGCCTGATCGACCTGGGCGTGACCTCGGCCAATCGCGCGGCGGGCCTGACTCACCGTCTGTTGGCGTTCTCCCGTCGCCAGTCGCTGGATTCCAAACCGGTGGAGATGAACAACCTGGTGATTTCCATGGGCGAGTTGCTGCAACGCAGCATCAACGAAAGCATCCATCTGGAAATGCAGCTGAGCGAGCACCTATGGGTGGCCGAGGCCGATCCCAATCAACTGGAAAGTGCCCTGCTCAACCTGGTTATCAACGCCCGCGATGCCATGCCCGATGGCGGCAAACTGGTGGTGCGGACCGCGAACCAGCAACTGGACGCCCGCTTCACCGAAGCCCACAGCAACCTCAAACCGGGGGACTATGTGGTACTCAGTGTCACCGACAATGGCTGCGGCATGCCGCAAAGCACCATCAGCCGGGCTTTCGACCCGTTCTTCACCACCAAGCCTATCGGTCAGGGCACCGGCCTGGGGTTGTCGATGATCTATGGCTTCAGCAAACAATCCCGGGGCCATGTCGCCATTCAAAGCGAAGTGGACCAAGGCACAACAGTGAGCCTGTTCCTGCCGCGCTTCGGTGGCGACCTGCCCCGGGACAATCCGGTCGATCGCCAGCATCCTCTGTTCGCGCAGAATGGCGAAACGGTACTGATCGTCGAGGATGACCCGGCGGTCCGGGTGTTGGTGAGTACCGTGTTGAGCGAGCTGGGCTATGCCTTCGTCGAGGCTGGCGATGCGGCCGCCGCGTTGCCGATTCTCGATTCGGGGCAGCGTATCGACCTGATGATCAGCGACGTCGGCCTGCCCGGCATGAACGGCCGGCAACTGGCGGAAATCGGCAGGCAGTACCGGCCCGGGCTCAAGGTCTTGTTCATCACCGGCTATGCCGAGCACGCGGCGGTGCGCGGGGGTTTCCTCGACCCTGGCATGCAGATGATCACCAAGCCGTTCACCTTCGACCTGTTGACGGCGAAGGTGCGGGAGATGATCAGCGTCTGAAGCACCCGACCCAGCAGGCGTTGCCGAAGGCAGCTCCTGCTGCCCTCAGGACAGCATGTCCTGCATCATTTCCTGCAACACATCCAGGTCGAACGGTTTGGCGAGGATAGGCGCCGTGCGCGTGATCGGGCTGTCGGTTTCACGGATTTCCTGCGGATAGCCGCTGATGAATATCACCTTCAGCTCCGGTCGCAGCTTGATCGCGGGCTCGGCGATCTGCACGCCGGAGATTCCGCCCGGCAGGCGGAAGTCGGTGATCATCATGTCCAGGTGGGGCTTGCTGGCAAGGATTTCGAAGGCCTGCTCGCCGTTTTCGGCCTGCAGTACCCGGTAGCCCTCCCCCGACAGATAGGCCGACAGCACCATCAGAATCGAGGGGTCATCTTCGACGATCAATACGACGTCTTGTGCATCTTCACTCATGGGAAGCCTTTGTTCGGTCAATTGCTGCTGATACGACCGTGAGGTCGATCAGAGGTTGCGTTTATCAGACTGTTTTCCTACAGCGGCAGACAAACGCGAAACAGGGCGCCTTCGCCAATCCGGCTTTCGACGGTAATGGTACCGCCATGGGCGGTCACTATCTGTTCAGAAATAAACAATCCCAACCCAAGCCCGGCGACGGCGTGTTTGGCCGTGACGCGCTCGAACTGCTGGAAAATCCTGTGCTGGTTCTCTTCACTGATGCCGATCCCGAAGTCACGCACTTCCACCCGTGCTTCACCACGCTCACTGTACACCTTCACGGTGATCGGACTCTTGGCCCCGTAACGCAGGGCGTTGGTCAGCAGATTGGAAATGACCTGCTCGATACGAAACTCATCCCATTGGCCGACCACCGGTTGCTCGGCCACCAGGGTCACCGACGACTCGGCGGCCTCGATCTGTGCGGCGAAGTTCTGCAACAGGTTGCGAACCCGTTCCGACAGATCGAAGCGTGTCGGTCGAATCGACAGCTTGCCGGTGCGAATACGCGACACATCGAGCATGTCTTCGATCAGGCGAATCAGGCTTTTGATCTGCCGCTCATCGCGTTCGACCATGGCCTGCATCTTGTCGAGGGTAAACGCCGCAGCGTTATCCCGGGCAAGGTGCATCTTGCGCAACTGGGTCTCGAGGATCAGGCCATTGAGCGGCGTGCGCACTTCGTGGGCGACGATCGACATGAAGTCATCGCGCATCCGCACGGCCTGCTCCAACTCCAGCTGGGTACTCTGCAAGCGCTTGAGCAACGCTTCCTGCTCGCGCCGGCTCTGCTCCAGCGCCTCGACCTGTTGCTTCATGGCCTTGCTCTGACGAAACAGCTCGACGAACACATTGACCTTGCTCTTGACGGCATGAATGTCCAGCGGTTTGTGCAGGAAGTCCACGGCACCGCTTTCATAGCCCTTGAACGCGTAATTCAGCTCGCGACCGGCGGCACTGACGAACACGATCGGAATGTTTTTGGTCTTTTCCGTGCCACGCATCAACTCGGCCAGTTCAAAACCATTCATGCCGGGCATCTGCACATCGAGAATGGCCATGGCGAATTCGTGCTGCAACAACAGCGACAAGGCTTCATCGGCGCAAAGCGCCTTGTAGACGATGCGATCCTCGCGCTTGATCAGCGCTTCGAGCGCCAGCAGGTTTTCCGGCAGATCGTCGACGATCAGCAGTTTGGCCTGGAAATTACTTAGCATGCGATTTGTTCCAGCTCGACAAGCAAACGGCCAATGCCGCGGATAGTGAGAATGTGGTCAGGCTGGTGAATATCCAGCGCCGCCTGGGGCATGGTCGCGACCTGCGCCTCGTCCGGGTCCTGCACGACCGTCAGTCCGCCACGTCGCTTGACCTGCGCCAGGCCGTGGGCGCCATCGCGGTTGGCGCCGGTCAGCAGCACGGCAGCCAGTTTCGGCCCATAGGCATCGGCAGCCGATTCGAACAGGTAGTCGATGGCGGGTCGCGAATAATGCACGCGGTCTTCAAGGCTCAAGGAAAAGCTGCGGTCCTGCTCCACTGACAAGTGATAACCGGGCGCGGCGAAATACAGGGTTCCGGCTTCGATGCGACTTTTGTCGCTGGCCTCCAGAACCGGCAGGGCCACCCGTCGGGCAAATACTTCCGCCAGGTGGCTGCGCCGCTCATCCGGCAGGTGCAGCACCACAACGATCGGCAACCCAAAGCCTTCGCGCAGCGGGGTAAGGATATTGAGCAGCGCTTCAACCCCGCCTGCCGACGCGCCGATCACGATTGCTTCTATAGAAGGCAAGCCCATGGCGTCGTTCATGATTTACGGTAGATCCGTTCCTGTTTGGCCAAGGACTCGAATTGATTGCCATAGGCCGAAAAATCCGGGGTTTCCTTGCTCCCCAGCACCAGAAATCCACGGTGGCACAGTGACTCGTGAAACAAACCGAACGCGCGATCCTGCAATTTTTTATTAAAATAAATCAATACGTTACGACAAGAAATTAATTGAGTCTCTGAAAATACACTGTCGGTCGCCAGGCTGTGATCGGCGAACGTCACGTTCTCGCACAGTGACTTGTCGAAAATCGCGTAGCCATAGGCTGCCGTGTAGTAATCGGCGAAGGAGCGCTGGCCTCCGGCGTGCTGGTAATTAGACGTATAGGCCCGGACATTCTCCATCGAAAAAATGCCTTGCTTGGCTTTTTCCAGGGAGCGCGGGTTGATGTCGGTGGCATAGATGATGGTGCGATCGAGCAGGCCTTCTTCGCGCAGCAAAATCGCCATCGAATAGACCTCTTCGCCCGTGCTGCAGCCGGCGATCCAGATCTTGATCGACGGGTAAGTCTTGAGCAGCGGCACCACTTCCTTGCGTATGGCCAGAAAGTGCGAGGGATCACGGAACATTTCACTGACTGGAATCGTCAGCAGCTGCAGCAATTGCATGAATGCCTTCGGATCGTGCAGAACCTTCTCCTGCAGGGCCGAAATGGTACCGCACTCGAACTGGCTCAGCGCGTACGTCACCCGGCGCTTGATCGAAGCGCCGGAATAATCGCGAAAATCGTAGCTGTACTTGAGGTAGATCGCCTCGATCAACAAGCGCAACTCGATTTCGCTGTTTCGCTCACCTGAGTAGTTGCGCTCCACTAGATACGTTCCATCTTCGGCAACCACACACGAATCAGCGAAAACAGGCGATCCAGGTCGATGGGCTTGGCCAGGTAATCGTTGGCGCCTGCCTGCAGGCAGCGCTCCTGATCGTCCTTCATGGCCTTGGCCGTTACCGCAATGATTGGCAGTTTGCGCCAGCGCGGGTCCTTGCGGATTTCGGTGGTGGCTTCGAAGCCATCCATCTCCGGCATCATCACATCCATCAACACCAGATCGATGTCCTCGACTTCATTCAATCGATCAATCGCCTCAAGGCCATTACGCCCGATGATCACGACTGCGCCCTTTTGCTCCAGTGCGCTGGTGAGGGCGAAGATGTTGCGTACGTCGTCGTCCACCAGCAGCACTTTGCGCCCCTCGAACACCTTGTCGCGGCTGCGGGCGGTCTTGAGCATGGTCTGTCGTTCATGGGACAGCCGGGATTCGACTTTGTGCAGAAAAAGTGTGACCTCATCCAGCAAGCGCTCGGGCGAACGCGCGCCCTTGATGATGATCGAGCGCGAATACTTGCGCAGTTCGGTTTCTTCGTCCCGGGTCAGATTGCGCCCGGTGTAGACGATCACCGGCGGAAACGAGCAGATGTCCTCGGTCGACATGCGTTTGAGCAGGTCATTGCCGAGCATGTCCGGCAGTTTCAGGTCGATGATCATGCAATCGAAGATCGTGGTACGCAGCAGGTCCAGTGCGTCCTGGGCCAGGCCGACGGCGGTGATTTCGATGTCATCGTCGCCGATCAGGCGGGAAATGCTGTCGCGCTGCAGGTCATCGTCTTCCACCAGCAGCACGCGTTTGACTTTCTGGGTCAGCTTGGCTTCAAGGCGCGCAAAGACGTCCTTGAGTTCTTCGCGAGTGGTGGGCTTGACCGCATAACCGATGGCGCCCATGTGCATCGCCGCCTCGACCCGGTCTTCGACGGAAATCACGTGCACCGGTATGTGTCGGGTTTGCGCGTGCTCCTTGAGGCGTTGCAGGACGGTCAACCCGGAATGATCGGGCAGACGCATGTCCAGCAGGATCGCGTCGGGGCTGAACTCACGGGCGAGGTCGTAGCCTTCATCGGCACCGTGGGCCACCAGGCACTGATAACCCAGCTCATGGGCGAGATCGTAGAGAATGTGCGCAAAGTTCGGCTCGTCCTCGACCACCAGAATGCAGCGGGTGCCGAACGGCGCCCGGTTGCGGTCATCGTCGAAGCGCGGAATGTCTTCGACAATCAGCGGTGCCGAGATGGCCGGCGCCACGGGCGGGGCTGCCGCTACCGCCACTGGACGCATCGGTTCGACAGGGTCGTCCCCCGGTTCGACGTATTGTTGCGGCAACACCAGGGTGAACACGCTGCCCTCTCCCGGTGTGCTGCTGACGCTGATGGAGCCGCCCAGCAAAGCGGCCAGGTCGCGGGAGATCGACAGGCCCAGCCCGGTGCCGCCGTAACGGCGATTGGTGGTGCCATCGGCCTGGCGAAAGGCTTCGAAAATACTTTCCTGCTGATCCTCGGCAATGCCGATCCCTGTGTCGCGCACAGTAAAGGCAATGCCGTGGTTGGGCGCCGAGGCAACGCTGAGGCTGACGCTGCCCTTTTCGGTGAACTTCACCGCGTTGGACAGCAGGTTCTTGATCACCTGTTCCAGGCGCTGGCGGTCGGTAAAGATCAACGAAGGAGCGCTGTCTTCCAGCGTGGCGTGGAACGCCAGTTGCTTGTCCGTGGCCAATGCCTGGAACATCCCGCGCAAACCATCCACCAGACGCGCAACGCTGGTGTTTTCCGGGCGGATCTCGAGTTTTCCGGCCTCGACCTTGGAAATATCGAGAATGTCGTTGATCAGGTTGAGCAAGTCATTACCGGCGCTATAGATCGATTCGGCGAACTTGACTTGTTCGGCGCTGAGGTTCTCCTGAGGGTTTTCCGCCAGCAACTTGGCCAGGATCAACGAACTGTTCAGCGGCGTGCGCAGTTCGTGGGACATGTTGGCGAGAAATTCCGACTTGTACTTACTGGAACGCTGCAGCTCTTCGGCGCGCTCTTCGAGTTGACGCTGGGCCTGATTGAGCTCGGTGTTCTTCAGGTCCATGGCGTCGCGCTGCTCGGCCAGAATCGTTGCTTGTTCGGCGAGTTGTTCGTTGGTCTGCTCCAGCTCCACCTGCTGGGTTTCCAGGTGTGCCTGGGACTCCTTGAGGATTCGCGACTGTTCTTCGAGCTCCTCGTTGGCGGTCTTGAGCTCTTCTTGTTGCACCTGCAGCTCTTCGTTGAGTTGCTGGGTTTCGGCCAGCACTTCCTGCAAGCGCTGACGATAACGCGCGGCCTCGATGGAGGTGCCGATGTTGGCCGCTATCAGCTCGAGCAGTTCGATGTCGCGATCGATCAGTGGGCGCAGGAAACCCAGTTCGATAACGCCATTGACCCGATCATCGTCGCTGGTCGGCACCACCAGCACACTGTGTGGCAAGCCCTGGCCGAGGCCGGAGGTGACTTTGAAATAGTCGCTCGGCACGTTGTCCAGGCGGATCAGGCGTGCCTGTTGCGCCACTTGGCCGACAATGCCTTCGTCACTGTAGATCTGCTGATCGATGGCTTCCTGCTCACGGGAAAAGCCGTAGGACGCTACGCGCCTGAGGCCGCCGTGCTCTTCGCGGACATACAGCGCAGCCACGGCGCTGCCCAGGTACTGCGCGCAGAACTGCAGGATGTTGCGTCCCAGCACATTCAGGCTCAGTTGCCCCAGTACCTGCTCAGCGAGCTGGGTCTGACCATTGCGCAGCCAGGCTTGCTGCTCCAGGCGATGGGCGCTGGCCTGCTGCGCGGCAAGGTTGGCGCTGTAACTGTTGGACAGATTGAGCAGGTCGCGACGGCCGATGTAAGCCAGCAAGCCACTGATGCCAGCGATGAACAACAGGTAGAGACCGATGCTCCAGACCGTCGTGCGCCGCACCTCATCGTTGCGGGTGGTGCGCAGTTGCTGCTCCATGTCGATCACGTCTTCGAACTGCTTGCGGATCTCATCGGTCAAGCGCTTGCCTTTTCCAGCCCTCACCGCGCCGCGATAATCGCCGCTGGATCGCTGCAGATCGATCATGCTTTTCGCATAATCGGCCCATTCCTGTTGCAACGCCTGCAGGCGGTGCAGACGGTCGGTCTGGGCCGGGTTGTCGCCTGTCAATTCGAGCAAGGTTTTGAGCACGACCTCGATTCTCGGCTTCGCCGTTTCATAGGGTTCGAGAAATTTTTCGTCACTGCTGAGCAGGAAGCCGCGCATGCCGGTTTCCAGATCGACCGTCAGCTTGAGCGCTTCATTGGCGTTATTGATCACGCGATCCGTGTGCTCGACCCACTGGATCGTCGACAGCAGGTACATGATCAACGAAACGAAGAACACCGCACTGACAACGCCGACACCCAGCGGGAGCCTGATATTGCGGCTCAGGAGTTTGCGGAACCGTTGCTCATCAACTGAAGACTCAGAGGTCATAGTCAAGCCTTGTCCAAGCGATCAAAACCAAGGAGTTTGCCCCACAAATGGCGCATTGTTCCAATTTCTGATGCGTTTTTGTGCAATTTCTTACATTCAGCTGATTTGATGCCACAGGAGCGGTTATCCTTCCATGTACTGTGTCACTACTCTTTTTATAGCCTGTCGGGAACTTGTCGGCAGTCGACATTTACTCATGCAAGACGCCGGCGATTTACATCGACTGGCAACCCTCACCAATTTTCGAGATGCCCACCATGTCCGCCAACGCTCCCATCATTCTGGTCGTCGAAGACGATGCCATCGTGCGCATGTTGATTGTCGATGTGCTGGAGGAGCTTGAGTTCAAAGTTCTTGAAGCCGATGGCTGCGAGCAGGCGCTGGAGTTCCTCAATGACGAAGACCAGCACATCGACTTGATGATGACCGATGTCGGCCTGCCGGTGATGGATGGTCGGGAACTGGCCGAGCAGGCGCGCATGCTGCGCCATGAACTGCCGGTGCTGTTTGCCAGCGGTTATGCCGAAAGCATCGAAGCGCCCGAAGGCATGCATGTGATTGGCAAACCCTTCTCCATCGATCAGTTGCGGGACAAGGTCAAGAGCATTCTCGAGTGATCCGGCTACTCGCCATGGTGTAATACCGCCCCTCTTTTACTTGCCTGCCCCCTGCACGCTTCAAGGAACCCCCGTACATGAGTCAACCTCGCGCAACCAGCGTCCTGGTCATTGGTTACGTCTGGCCCGAGCCCCGCTCCTCCGCAGCCGGTGGCCACATGATGCAAATCCTTGAGACTTTCCTGCAGCAGGGTTGGGATATCACCTTCAGCAGCCCGGCCGGCAGCGGTGAGCACCGGGCCGACCTCACGGCGCTGGGCATTCGCGAAGTGCCGATCGAGTTGAACAACAGCAGTTTTGACACGTTCATCCACGAACTGGCGCCGGATGTGGTGTTGTTCGATCGCTTCATGATGGAAGAACAGTTCGGCTGGCGCGTGGAGAAACATTGTCCTGCCGCGCTGCGCGTGCTTGAAACCTCTGACCTGCAAAGCCTGCGCGATGCCCGGCATCAGCGACTCAAGGCGCGGCTGAAGGCCAGTGACGACGTCAATGATTTCACGGACTTGTTCGCGCCTGCATTGCGTGAAGAGTTCGAGTTCATGGCCGATACCGATCTGGCCAAACGGGAAATCGCAGCGATTTATCGTTGTGATTTGAACCTGATGACCTCCGAAGTGGAAATCGAGTTGTTGGTTGAGCAATTCAAACTTGCGCGAGATCTGCTGCACTGGTGCCCACTGATGGTTGATCTGCCAAACCAACCGCCGGCATCGTTCGAAGATCGCGCGCATTTCCTGCACATTGGCAACTTCCGGCATGCGCCTAACTGGGATGCGGTGCTCTGGCTGAAAACCGTCATCTGGCCAATGATCCGTGAGCAAATACCTGACGCGCAGTTGCACATCTATGGCGCTTACACGCCGCCCAAGGCGACCGCGCTGCACAATGCCGCCCAGGGCTTTCACGTGATGAACTGGGCGGAAGACGCGTTGCAAGTCATGTCAGCGGCACGGGTGTGCCTGGCGCCGCTGCGTTTTGGTGCGGGAATCAAAGGCAAAATCGTCGATGCGATGCTCTGCGGCACGCCCAATGTCACCACCCCGATGGGGGCGGAAGCCATGCACGGCGAGCAAGCGTGGCCCGGCGCCGTGACCCGGTCCGCTCGCGACTTCGCCGACAACGCTGTGCGGCTGTATACCGACAAGGTTCTGTGGCAGCGTACGCAGGGTCAAGCGCAGGCTCTGCTAGCCAGCCGTTACCAGCAATCCATTCACGGGCCCGCCCTGATTGAAAGACTGGTTCATTGCCAACGGCATTTGGCGCAAATCCGCCGGGACAACTTTACCGGCAGCATGTTGCGTCACCATCATCACAAGAGCACTCAGTACATGGCGCAATGGATCGAGGCAAAGAATCGCATTCCCGAAAAGTCTATTGCGCTTCAAATAACGTGAAGCCTATTTTTGACGCTGGCTGAAGCTTCGTATCGCGGCAAACTGGCGTTTTTCACTGCGTAAAGGGCATGATCACAGCGCGATAACAAGAAAAGTGTGCCGCCATGACACGTACCGCCAGAGTGACCGACCCGTCCTACGAACTGATGGACGACCACAATGGGTTGTCCATCATCTACCGCCAGCACGGATTTCCCTGCCCGCTGGTACGTTGGCATTTCCACAAGGAATACGAGTTGCACCTGATCGTCGCCAGCTCCGGCAAGGTATTCATCGGCGACTACATCGGCAATTTCTACCCTGAAAGCCTGTTCCTCACCGGCCCCAACCTGCCCCACAACTGGATCAGCCAGGTGGCCGAAGATGAAGTGGTGCCCAAGCGCGACATGCTGGTCAACTTCACGGATGAGTTGTTCGACAGCGGCTATCAGGTGTTCGCCGAACTCAAGACCCTGGCCCCGCTGCTGGAGCGGGCGCAGTACGGCATCGAGTTTCGCTGCAAGCAGACCATCCGCCAGGCGATGGACCTGATGCAGCGCATTGCCGATACCCAGGGCGTCACGCGCCTCGGGCATTTTTTCATCCTGCTGGAGTTGCTCGCTGCCACTGACGACTATCAGTTGTTGTCCGGCGCCACGACGCCGCAACTGGCTGACGAACACAACATCGATCGCACCAACCGGGCGGTGGATTACATCTTCGCCCACTATGCGCGGGAGTTGCCTCTGGAAGAAGTCGCCGAGCACCTGGGCATGAAACCAACCTATTTCAGTCGCGTGTTCAAACAGGCCACCGGGCGCAATTTCATCGAATTCGTCAATCGCCTGCGCATCAGTAAATCCTGTGAACTGCTGGCCGACGGCGACAAACCCGTGACCGATGTCTGTTTCGAGTCGGGTTTCAACAATATTTCCAATTTCAATCGGCGCTTTCAACAGCTAAAGGGCATGACGCCGTCCCATTACCGGCGGTTGGTAGTGCAGCGGTTGACCGAGCAAAACCACGGCTGACATCACCCGTCCCTGTGGGAGTTGGCTTGCCAGCGATGAGGCCCGCGCAACCAACATCTCTATCGACTGATCCACCGCCATCGCTGGCAAGCCAGCTCCCACAGGTCTGCCTGGTGTCGAAAACCTGTACGGATTCGACATCACCTCACCGCAGAAAAGCCCTTCCCTGCGTCTACCGCTCTAAACCCGAGTGCAAAAAAGTATCGATTCAAGTGCGACGGATGATTTGTTTCGCCGTGAATTGAAGGCTGTAATCAGTGCAGATTCTTCCTACAAGCGGAAGACACAAAAACAATAACCGTCCTTCTGTCCCCCTCGGGTGCAGAAAAGGAGTGCACGATGCAACCGTCTGTAAAAGCTCTGCTTGCCCTCACCTGCATGACCCTCAGCAGCGTCAGCCTTGGCGCCCAGACCCTGACCATCGCCACCGTCAACAACAGCGACATGATTCGTATGCAGAAGCTCTCGAAAACCTTTGAGGCCGAGCATCCGGACATCAAGCTCAATTGGGTGGTGCTGGAAGAAAACGTCCTGCGTCAGCGCCTGACCACCGACATCGCCACCCAGGGCGGGCAGTTCGACGTGTTGACCATCGGCATGTACGAAGCGGCACTGTGGGGCGCCAAGGGTTGGCTGGAGCCGATGAAGGAACTGCCTGCAAGCTACGCCCTGGACGATGTGTTCCCGTCGGTGCGTGAAGGCTTGTCGGTAAAGGGTTCGTTGTATGCACTGCCGTTTTATGCCGAAAGCTCGATCACCTATTACCGCACCGACCTGTTCAAGGACGCCGGCCTGTCCATGCCCGAGCGCCCGACCTGGGAACAGATCGCCGAGTTCGCCGGAAAACTCACCAACAAGGATAAAGAGCAGTACGGCATCTGCCTGCGCGGCAAGGCCGGTTGGGGCGAGAACATGGCGTTGATCACCACCCTCGCCAACGCCTATGGCGCGCGCTGGTTCGATGAGAAATGGCAGCCGGAATTCACCGGCCCCGAATGGAAAAACGCCCTGAACTTCTACGTCGACACCATGAAGAAATCCGGCCCGCCGGGCGCGTCGAGCAATGGTTTCAACGAAAACCTGGCCCTGTTCAACAGCGGCAAATGCGCGATCTGGGTCGACGCCAGCGTCGCCGGCTCGTTCGTCACCGACAAGACCCAAAGCAAAGTGGCTGATCACGTCGGCTTCACCTACGCGCCGCATCAGGTCACTGACAAAGGTTCGGCATGGCTGTACTCCTGGGCACTGGCGATCCCGACCAGTTCCAAAGCCAAGGACGCGGCGAAAACCTTCAGCGCCTGGGCGACCTCCAGGGAATACAGTGCGCTGGTTGCAGAAAAAGACGGCATCGCCAACGTGCCGCCAGGCACCCGGGCCTCGACCTACAGCGAGGCGTACATGAGTGCCGCGCCGTTTGCCAAGGTGACGCTCGAGTCACTGAAGGCCGCGGACCCGAGCAAGCCGACGCTGAAACCGGTGCCCTATATCGGCATTCAGTTGGTGACCATCCCCGAGTTCCAGGGCATCGGCACCCAGGTCGGCAAGTCGTTCTCGGCGGCGCTGATCGGCCAGATGACGGTCGACCAGGCGCTGGCGGCGGCGCAGCAAACCACAGAGCGAGAGATGAAGCGCGCCGGTTATCCCAAGTAACCGCCACTTAACCTGTGGGAGCGGGCTTGCCAGCGATGAGGCCGGCACATTCAACATGGATGTCGACTGCTCATTCGCCATCGCGGGCAAGCCCGCTCCCACAGGGTTCGCGTCTATGTCAGGAATGTTGTTCTTTCCTGAACATGTATCTGCACCCAAACGGTCGTGATCACCATGAATACTTCAACTGCCAAAGCGCACATGGAAATCCCTCAACCGCTGCGTAAAAGCCGGTTGAGCAACCCCGGCTGGTTTCTGGTCAGCCCCTCGGTGGCGTTGTTGCTGCTGTGGATGATCGTGCCGCTGGGCATGACGCTGTACTTCTCGATGATTCGCTACAACCTGCTAAACCCGGGTGAAAACGAGTTCGTCGGGCTGGAGAACTTCACCTACTTCCTGACGGACTCGGGCTTCCTGCCCGGTGCCACCAACACCCTGTTATTGGTGGGCAGCGTGCTGCTGATCAGCGTGGTGTTCGGTGTGCTGATCAGCGCCTTGCTGGAGGCCAGCGAATTTCTCGGTCGCGGCATCGTGCGAGTCATGTTGATCTCGCCGTTCTTCATCATGCCCACGGTCGGCGCGCTGATCTGGAAAAACCTGATCTTCCATCCGGTGTCGGGCATGCTCGCCTACGTCTGGAAACTGTTCGGCGCGCAACCGGTGGACTGGCTGGCGCATTACCCGCTGCTGTCGATCATCATCATTGTCTCGTGGCAATGGCTGCCCTTCGCGATCCTGATCCTGATGACCGCCATGCAGTCCCTCGATCAGGAACAGAAGGAAGCCGCGCGCCTGGACGGTGCCGGCCCCGTCGCGATTTTCTGGCACCTGACCCTGCCGCATCTGGCCCGGCCCATTGCCGTGGTGGTGATGATCGAAACCATTTTCCTGCTCTCGGTGTTCGCCGAAATCTTCACCACCACCAATGGCGGCCCCGGCTACGCCTCGACCAACCTCGCCTACCTGATCTACAACCAGGCGCTGGTGCAGTTCGACGTGGGCATGGCCTCCGCTGGCGGCTTGATCGCGGTGGTGATCGCCAACATCGCGGCCATCGTGCTGGTGCGGATGATCGGCAAAAACCTGACAGACAAAGCCTGAGGCCCGCGCCATGACCCTTCAACAATCCCGCCGCCTGCAAAGCCTGCTGCTCGGCACCCTGGCCTGGGCCATCGCAATCCTGATTTTCTTCCCGATTTTCTGGATGGTGCTGACCAGTTTCAAAACCGAAATCGACGCGTTCGCCACGCCGCCGCAGTTCATCTTCACCCCGACCCTGGAGAACTACCTGCACATCAACGAACGCAGTGATTACTTCAGCTTCGCCTGGAACTCGGTGGTGATTTCGTTCAGCGCCACCGCACTGTGTCTGCTGATCGCGGTGCCGGCGGCCTACTCGATGGCGTTTTACGAAACCCAACGCACCAAAGGCACGCTGTTGTGGATGCTCTCGACCAAGATGCTGCCACCGGTGGGGGTCTTGATGCCGATCTACCTGCTGGCCAAGAGCTTCGGCCTGCTCGATACGCGCATCGCGCTGATCGTGATCTACACCCTGATCAACCTGCCGATCGTGGTCTGGATGATTTACACCTACTTCAAGGACATTCCGAAAGACATCCTCGAAGCCGCGCGGCTGGATGGCGCGACCCTGTGGCAGGAGATGGTCCGCGTGCTGCTGCCGATCGCCAAGGGCGGGCTGGCCTCGACCGTGCTGCTGTCGCTGATCCTGTGCTGGAACGAAGCGTTCTGGTCGCTGAACCTGACCTCTTCGAAAGCCGCGCCATTGACCGCCTTGATCGCCTCGTACTCCAGCCCCGAAGGGTTGTTCTGGGCCAAGTTGTCGGCGGTGTCGACCCTGGCCTGTGCGCCGATCCTGATTTTCGGCTGGATCAGCCAGAAACAACTGGTGCGCGGCCTGTCGTTTGGCGCAGTGAAATAAAGATCGCCCCGATCCCTGTAGGAGCGAGCCTGCTCGCGATGAACGTAAACGATAACGCGTTCTTCCAGGAGGAACGCGTCGCCTGCGAGTCCATCGCGAGCAGGCACGCTCCTACAGGTTCAACCCAATCACCCACAGTGGAGGCCCACCACCATGGCCAACCTGAAAATCAAGAATCTGCAGAAAGGCTTCGAGGGCTTTTCCATCATCAAAGGCATCGACCTGGAAGTGAACGACAAGGAATTCGTGGTGTTCGTCGGCCCGTCCGGTTGCGGCAAATCCACCCTGCTGCGCCTGATCGCCGGGCTGGAAGAAGTCAGCGGCGGCACCATCGAGCTTGATGGCCGCGACATCACCGAAGTCAGCCCGGCCAAGCGCGACCTGGCGATGGTGTTCCAGACCTACGCCCTTTATCCGCACATGAGCGTGCGCAAAAACATGTCGTTTGCCCTCGATCTGGCCGGCGTGCCCAAGGCGGAAGTGGAAAAGAAAGTCGGCGAAGCCGCGCGCATCCTCGAACTGGGGCCGATGCTGGAGCGCAAGCCGAAGCAGTTGTCCGGTGGTCAGCGTCAGCGTGTAGCCATCGGCCGGGCCATCGTGCGCAACCCGAAGATTTTCCTGTTCGACGAACCACTGTCCAACCTCGACGCGGCACTGCGGGTGCAGATGCGCCTGGAACTGTTGCGCCTGCACAAAGACCTGCAAGCGACGATGATCTACGTCACCCATGACCAGGTCGAAGCCATGACCATGGCCGACAAGGTGGTGGTACTCAACGGCGGCAAGATCGAACAAGTCGGCTCGCCCCTGGACCTCTATCACCAACCGGCCAACCTGTTTGTCGCCGGTTTTCTCGGCACGCCGAAAATGGGTTTTCTCAAGGGCAAGGTCAGCCGTGTCGACAGCCAGGGTTGCGAAGTGCTACTGGACGCCGGCACCCGCATCACCTTGCCGCTCAGCGGTGCCAGCCTGAGCGTCGGTGGCGCGGTGACCCTGGGCATACGTCCGGAACACCTGGAGCTGGCCAAGCCTGGCGACTGCACACTGCAAGTCACTGCTGACGTGAGCGAACGCCTGGGCAGCGACACCTTCTGCCATGTCGTGACCGCTTCCGGCGAAGCCCTGACCCTGCGCGTACGCGGTGATCTCGCCAGTCGTTATGGCGAGACCCTGAGCCTGCACCTGGACGCCGGGCACTGCCATTTATTCGATGCCAACGGCCTGGCGCTGACCCGACCGCTGCGCGTTGCCGCCTGATTTCAGAGAGCCTGCGATGAAACTCAATAAACACAACCTCAACCGCCTCTCTGCCGAGGTGGCCCTGCCCGCCTACGCCCTGAGCGACACCCGCCAAGGCATCGCCCACATCGGCGTCGGTGGTTTCCACCGCGCCCACCAGGCGTATTACACCGACGCCCTGATGAATACCGGCGAAGACCTGGACTGGGCGATCTGCGGCGTCGGCCTGCGCGCCGAAGACCGGCGCGCCCGGGACGATCTGAAAGCACAGGACTACCTGTTCACCCTGTTCGAACTGGGTGATGGCGACGACACTGAAGTGCGGGTCATCGGCGCCATTCGCGACATGCTGCTGGCCGAAGATGGTGCCCAGGTGCTGATCGACAAGCTGGCCAGTCCCGAGATCCGCATCGTCTCGCTGACCATCACCGAAGGCGGCTACTGCATCGACGACAGCAATGGCGAGTTCATGGCTCATCTGCCGCAAATCCAGCACGACCTGGCGAACCCGGACGCCCCGAAAACCGTGTTCGGTTTCCTCTGTGCCGCACTGGCCAAACGCCGGGCGGCGGGCACACCGGCGTTCACCTTGATGTCCTGCGATAACCTGCCGCACAACGGGGCGGTCACCCGCAAGGCGTTGCTGGCTTTCGCGGCATTGCGCGACGCTGATTTGTGCGACTGGATCGACCGCAACGTGAGTTTCCCCAATGCCATGGTCGATCGCATCACGCCGATGACCAGCACCGCGCATCGTCTGCAACTGGCTGACAAGCATGGGGTGGACGACGCCTGGCCCGTGGTCTGCGAACCCTTTGTGCAGTGGGTGCTGGAAGACAAATTCGTCAATGGTCGCCCGGCCTGGGAAAAGGTCGGCGTGCAGTTCACCGACGACGTCACGCCCTATGAAGAAATGAAGATCAAACTGCTCAATGGCAGTCACCTGGCCCTGACTTATCTGGGCTTTTTGAAGGGTTACCGCTTTGTCCACGAAACCATGAACGACCCATTGTTCGTGCGCTACATGCGCGCCTACATGGACCTGGACGTGACCCCGCAGCTGTCTGCGGTACCCGGAATCGACCTGACCGAGTACAAAAACACGCTGGTGGCACGTTTTTCCAACCAGGCGATTGCCGATCAACTGGAGCGCGTGTGCTCGGACGGTTCGTCGAAGTTTCCGAAATTCACCGTACCGACCATCAACCGCCTGATCGCCGACGGCCGGGATACCAAACGGGCGGCGCTGGTCGTGGCCGCCTGGGCCTTGTACCTCAAAGGCGTGGACGAAAACGGTGACACCTACGCCATCCCCGACCCTCGGGCAGCGTTCTGTCAGGCGCTGGTGGTCGATGATGCATTGATCACCCAACGGATGTTGGGCGTCGAGGAGATCTTTGGCGCGGTGATCCCGCGCTCGGCGGAGTTTGTCGCGGCGTTTGAGTGGTGCTGCAACAGCTTGCGCGATGTTGGGGTGACGCGGACGCTGGAGCGGATTCTGGCATAAGTCCTGTGTTGAAGCTGCTGCCGTCATCGCGGGCAAGCCCGCTCCCACAGGTATCAATGCCGTTCACAAATATCTGCTTCACCACGGACTACTGTGGGAGCGGGCTTGCCCGCGATGACGACCTGACAGACAACGCAGATGCTCAATGGTCACCCAGATCGACCTGACAAACAGGACCCGCCATGACAAACCATCAACTCTTCCTCGGCATCGACTGCGGCACCCAAGGCACCAAAGCCATCATTCTCGACGCCCTCAGCGGACAGGTGCTGGGCCAGGGCGCTGCTGCGCACAAGCTGATCAGTGGTGCCAATGGCCGCCGTGAACAGGACCCGGCGCAGTGGCTGGACGCGTTGACCCTCGCCACCCGACGCGCCTTGCTGGCAGCCGATGTCGATGGCCAGGCCATCCTCGGCATGGGGGTTTCCGGCCAGCAACACGGCTTGGTGCTGCTCGACCATCAAGGTAAGGTGCTGCGTCCGGCCAAACTCTGGTGCGACACCGAAACCGCCGACGAGAACGACCGACTGCTCACGCATCTGGGCGGCGATAAAGGCTCGCTGGAACGCCTGGGCGTGGTCATTGCCCCGGGCTACACCGTGTCCAAACTGTTATGGACCCGAGAGCAGCATCCCGAGATTTTCTCCCGCATTGCTCATGTGATGCTGCCCCACGATTACCTTAACTACTGGCTCACCGGGCGCAGCTGCAGCGAGTACGGCGATGCCTCCGGCACGGGCTACTTCAATGTGCGCACTCGCCAATGGGATTTGCAGTTGTTGCGTGACATCGACCCCAGTGGGCGCTTGCAAGCGGCGTTGCCGGAACTGATCGATGCTCACGCCGCCGTCGGCACCCTGCTGCCGGGCATCGCCGATCACCTGGGCATCAACCCGCGCGCGCGGGTGTCCAGCGGCGGCGGCGACAACATGATGGGCGCCATCGGCACGGGCAACATCAAACCCGGCGCGATCACCATGAGTCTCGGCTCGTCCGGGACGGTGTACGCCTATGCCGATCAGCCGAAGGTCAGCCCGGACGCTGCGGTGGCGACTTTTTGCTCCTCCAGCGGCGGCTGGCTGCCGTTGATTTGCACCATGAACCTGACCAACGCCACGGGGGTGATTCGCGAGCTGTTCGATCTGGATATCGAGTGTTTCAACGCACTCGTGGCCCAGGCCCCCATCGGCGCTGAAGGCGTGTGCATGCTGCCATTCCTCAACGGCGAACGCGTGCCCGCCCTGCCCCATGCCACCGGCAGCGTGCTGGGCCTGACCATGAGCAACCTGACCCAAGCCAATCTGTGCCGTGCCGTGGTCGAAGGCACCACCTTCGGTTTGCGATATGGACTGGACCTGTTGCGCCACAATGGCTTACAAAGCCGCAGCATCTGCCTGATCGGCGGCGGCTCGAACAGTCAGGTGTGGCGACAAATAGTCGCCGACACCATGAACACGCCCGTGATCTGCACTGAACAAAGCGAAGCCGCCGCCCTGGGCGCGGCGATTCAGGCGGCGTGGTGTACATCCTGGGCCAACGGGCACGAGGACAGCCTCGAGGACCTGTGCGAACGTTGCGTGAAATTCGACCTGGCCAGTGAAACCTTACCGATCGCAGACAACGTGGCAGCCTACCAGCAAGCCTACGAACGCTATCGACAGCATGTCGCAACCCTTTAAAGAGCGAACAACTATGTATCTGGTGTGTGGCGAAGCGCTGTTCGATTTCTTCAGTGAAAACGACGCCAGCGGCCTGGCTTCAAAAGTGAATTTCAAGGCGATTGCCGGCGGTTCGCCGTTCAACGTTGCAGTGGGATTGCGCCGCTTGGGCGTGGACGTGGCGCTGTTTGCCGGGTTGTCGACCGACTACCTGGGGCGGCGCTTGTTGCAAGTGTTGCAGGACGAAGGCGTAGGCACCGACTATCTGGTGGATTTCGCGGCGCCGACTACCCTGGCCATGGTCGCGGTCGGGGCCAATGGCTCGCCGCACTACAGCTTCCGTGGTGAAGGCTGCGCCGACCGCCAACTGAAACCGCAACATCTGCCAGAACTGGGGCCGCAGGTGCGCGGGTTGCACATCGGTTCATTTTCGCTGGTGGTGCAGCCAGTGGCTGACACACTGCTGGAACTGGTGCGTCGCGAAAGTGGCCGGCGCCTGATCAGCCTCGACCCGAACGTGCGGCTGAATCCCGAGCCGGATATCGACCTGTGGCGCTCACGGATGGCCACGCTGGTCGAGCACGCCGACCTGATCAAAGTCAGCGACGAAGATTTGAGCCTGCTGTATCCCGGACAAGACCCTGCGCGAGTGATCGATGGCTGGTTGCAACACCGTTGCCAGTTGGTGTTTTTGACCCGGGGTGGCGAGGGCGCAACCGTATTCAGTCGAGCTCATGGTTCATGGTCGACTTCTGCCTGCCCGGTCAATATCGCCGACACCGTCGGTGCCGGCGATACCTTCCAGGCGGCATTGATTACCTGGTTGACCGAGCACCAGCTGGATTCGGTCGAAGGCGTGGGACAACTGAGTCGCGAGCAGATCGATGCAATGCTCAGGTTTGCGGTGCAGGCCGCCGCGCTGACGTGCAGCAAGACCGGACCGGACTTACCGTATCGCCATCAGTTGGACCTTCGCTGAACCGGAAGGCCCTATCGCGAGCAAGCTCGCTCCTACGATTCCTGGTCATGCACAGCGACCGGTGTGGGAGCGAGCTGGCTCGCGATGACGATCCTTCAGGCGCTGAAACAGCCGTGCTTACAACACCGAGAAGTTGTAGCTGACAATCAACCGTGTCTCATCCACATCCCGGGCGAATTTTTCGTAGTTGGTTCGGTACGTCGCGTTACGCAAGCGCAAGCTCACATCCTTGAACGTGCCGCTCTGCACCACGTACTTGAGCTCGCTGTCGCGCTCCCATTCCTTACCTTCCACGTCGCTGCCAGGCACCTTGATGTGATCGCCGTTCACATAGCGGGTCAGGAATGTCAGGCCATCCAGGCCGATGCCCTTGAAGTCATAGTCGTAGCGCAACTGCCATGAACGCTCCTGCGCGGCCGCGAAATCGTTGACTTGCACATAGTTGACCAGGTACGGGTTGGAGCCATCCAGATACGGCATCGAATTGTCGCCGTTCATGCGCTGCCACCCTGCGCTGAACGTATGGCTGTTGATGGCGTAGGCAAGCATTGCGCTCAGGGCGCGGTTGTCGATGGACCCGGCGCGGGCGGCACCGCTGTCGGCACTGTCGATCACGCGCATATCGGCCTTGAGCACACCGCTGCCCAGCGGTTGGTTGCCCAGCAAGCCCACGAACTGCTGGCGGTAAATGTCTTCGAGCTCCGAGTAGTGATACTGGGCTGTCAGGCGATCGTTGATCGTGTAATCGACGCCGTACATATCGAATTGATCAGCGGTGACGTTGCAGGCATAGCGCTTGTTCTTGCAATTCACGCGGATGTCCTGGGCATCGGTGGAGTCCCGGGCGGTGTACTTGTCCAGTCGCGCCGCCATGAGGGTCAGATTGTTCACCTCTTTGGAGGTCAGCATGGCGCCGTTGAACATCGTCGGCAGCAAACGCCCGTCGTTGTATTTGAGCAGTGGCAAATCGGGCCGCAATGCACCGTATTTCAGCACGCTTTTCGAAACCCGCACTTTGGCCGTCAGGCCGAGCTTGGCGTATTGGTCTGCCGAACCGCGCGGGTTTTCCCCACTGGATGGCAGCAGGCCGCTATTACTGCTGTCGGGACTAGAGTCAAGCTTGAAGCCGGCCATGCCCAAGGCGTCGATACCAAAACCGACTGTGCCCTCGGTGTACCCCGACTGCAGGTTGAGAATAAAACCCTGGGCCGACTCGTCACGCTTTGAGGCGCCTTGTTCGGTGGAAGTGTGCCCATCACGGAAATCACGATTGAAATACATCGTGCGCGATTCGATGTTCGCCGTGGTGTCGTCGATAAAACCGCTCGCCTGGCTCGATCCGGTAAATCCGGCGCACAGGACCAGAGCGCCGAAGCCGAATGACTGGCGCACGGTGATAAAGGTAAAGGGGGAACGCATTTAAAACTCCAACAGTGCCGCTTGCGCCAAAGCGCAAGCAGCCAAAAATAGCCTTCATCCAGGCCAATGGTTGGCCTGAAGAAGTGAAAACGCAGGGGGGTGATCGGCAATGATGGCAGAGGGCTTTCTTTACAAGCATACGACCTTAGTCTGAAAGACTCCGCCAAACGGTAGTGACCAGGCGACAGGTGGCATTCAGGCGAGTTAACCAATGCTTAATCACGCAGTCAAACACTCTACTGGACCGCACGCCCTCAGAGCCCTCTGACGCCCAGTGCGGCAGGTTCGACGAAACGTCGAACTGACTTCCGTCTGCACTGGAGATCGCCCCATGAACTCGCGCACCCTGCTCGTTTCCGCCGCCCTGGCCTGTGTCTCATTGACAGGTATGGCTCAGGCCAATGACACCTCCACCACTCAGGCCGTGCCTTCCTATCATTACGGCATGCCGCTGCACGTAGGCAAAGTCATCGCGCTGACTGAACCTGACACCCTGGATTGCAAGGTGATCAACGCGCACATGAAATACATCGATGAGCAGACAGGCAAACCCGCAGAAATCGCCTACAGAAAACTGTCTGATGCTTGTAGTTATCAGAACTGACTGAAAAGTCTGAAATAACACCTTGCGGTATTCGTGAAAGGATTCAGGCGCTATGCTCTAGCGCCTGCCCCCACTGCCGCAAGGATTCGCCATGCAGTTATCGTTTCGCACATTGTCGATATTCACCGCCGCATTATGTCTGCTACTGGCGCTGGTCTGGGGTGTGATGCCCAAGTGGTTGCTGGCGACCTGGGACATCGAATATTCACTGACGGCGGGACTGATGGCACGGCGCATCGCCGTACTGTTTGCGGCGCTGTGCGTGATTTTTTATCGAGTCCGCAATGAAGAGCCTTCCCCCATACGTCAAGCGCTGAGCTATGGCTTTATGGTCGGCTGCTGGGGACTGGCAGCACTGGGTTTCGGCGAATGGCTCAATGGCCATGCCGGTCCGGGCATATTGCTGGCGGTCGGATTCGAACTGGCGCTGGGCCTGGCGTTTTTCCAGACCCAGCGCGTGTCGGCGGAGCTTGAAACAGCGGGCTAACCGACCTTGCCAACCACGTGGCGGTGCTCGCTTTCTGTATGGTGAAGCTGCAGGTCGGAACGCAGTTCGGCGATCAGATCATTGATTTCCCGGCAACCATTCAGACGTTTTGCGTTTATACCCGTCTTCAATAGATCCAGCTGATCGGTTGCACCGTCCGCATAGACTTTCACCGTCATCGATAACTCCGGCGACAGCGAGCATTCACACCGCTTCGGTAGAAAACTGCTTTCAATGATGTTGCGTAGTTCCAAGGCAGATAAAAACATAGTGACCCTCTCCTTCGTGAGACTGCCAATCAACTATCGGCACTGACTCATGTGAAATCCTGGCCAGCTTGAGAACTACTCCAGCATAAAACATGCCTTGAATTTCGCCGTGCAGTTCATCGGTAAATCAATCAGTTATTCAAACGCACTGATTTTTGACCATGCAATTTGCAAAAAAAACATTCAGAAGCCCTGCAATTTGCACACTTCGGTGGCGGGTTTGCATTAGCCATCGATGCCGTCAAAAATAGAGACATGTTTAGTCAGTATCCGCTGACAGCGCACAGAGGCAAGGAGGCAACATGGGTTACTGGACCATTAACACCACCGTTGGGCTGATAGTTGCCGCGCTGCCCAGCGCGGCGCACGCAGCAAAACTTGAAGAAGTCGCGCCCTTTCCCAAACCTGAGAGCGGCTTTGCCCGCCAGGTTATCCACCTCACCCCGCAAGCCCGTGAAGATGATTATCAGGTCGAGATCCTTGCCGGAAAGACCTTGAATGTCGACTGCAATCGGCAACGCCTGGGCGGCATTCTCGAAGAGAAAAACCTTGAGGGTTGGGGCTATCCGTTCTACCGCCTGGAAAAAATCATCGGCCCGATGAGCACCCTCATGGCGTGCCCGGATGGCAAGAGCCACCAGGATTTCGTGCCGGTGGTCGGGGACGGGTTCATGCTGCGCTATAACAGCAAGCTGCCGATCGTACTGTACGTGCCCAAGGACGTTGAGGTGCGTTATCGAATCTGGTCCGCCTCCAGCAAGGTCGATAAAGCCGTCGAAGAGTAGCCGTGAAGCGGACGGACGGCGTCCACTTGCCGACTGACTCGCTTCACGCCGGGGCGTCGCATAATGCGGCGCGCTCGGCCACATGCCGCAAACTGTCGAAATTGATGTTCGCACCCGAGTCGATGGCCACGAAGGTCTGGCCGCGGGCTGCACTTTTTGCTACGTACTTCTTGATGCCAGCCACCGCCAATGCGCCAGAAGGTTCGGTGATCGAGCGGGTATCGTCATAGATATTCTTGATGGCGGCGCAGAGTTCGTCATTGCTCACGGTCAGTACCTCATCGACGCAAAACCGGCACACCTCGAAACCATGGGCGCCGATCTGTGCGACGGCCACGCCATCGGCGAACGTGCCGACGCGCGGCAGAACGACGCGCTGATCCACCTGTAATGCTGCCTGCAAGCAAGCGGAATGTTCCGACTCGACGCCGATGATGCGTATTTCTGGGCGAAGGTATTTGATGTACGCCGCGATTCCGGCGATCAAGCCGCCACCGCCCACCGGTACGAAAATCGCGTCCAGCGGACCTTGATGCTGACGCAGGATCTCCATGGCCACGGTGCCCTGCCCCGCGATCACATCCGGGTCGTCGAAGGGCGAAACAAAAGTCTTCCCGGTTGTTTGCGCCAGGTCCAGCGCAAAGGCCAGGGCAAATGGAAAGCTCTCGCCATGCAACAACGCTTGTGCGCCACGGCTGCGCACCCCGAGCACCTTCAGTTCCGGTGTGGTGGCGGGCATCACGATCGTTGCGTCGATCCCCAGCTCACGCGCAGCCAGTGCCACGCCCTGGGCATGATTTCCCGCCGACGCCGTCACCACGCCCCGCGCTTTTTGCTCAGGGCTCAGTTGGACCAGTTTGTTGTAGGCGCCTCGGATCTTGAAGGAAAAGGTCGGTTGCAAGTCTTCGCGCTTGAGCAGGATTTGATTGCCCAATGCCGCGGACAACGCCGGCGCCGCTTGTAACGGCGTGCGCACCGCCAGCTCATAGACTGGCGCAGCAAGGATCTTTTTGACGTAATGCTCAAGCAGGGATTTTTGGGCGGGCACGCGGGTCATGATCGTCTCCTGACATTGATCAGAGCCCCGAGACAGAAAATGAAAACCCGCCTCTAGGGCGGGTTGGGTGCTGCAGTCGTGAGCTAGCCCGCCAAATGAGGAATGGCGGTAATAATGCTTGGCTGGCAGCGCAATACGGTGGAAGTCATGCCCGAAAAATAGCCGGGCGCTGATGGCAAGTCAATGGCCAATTTTCACTCGGCGCGGTAGTTGTTTCGCTAAAGGCTCAATTCGAAATTAGCGTCGTTGTCGAGATAGCTATCGCGGGCAAGCCCTCCCACAGTATTTTTGTCGCCGACAGATTCCGCATACAGCCACCGACCCTGTGGGAGCGGGCTTGCCCGCGAAGGGGTCATCAAATTCAACATCACTGGCGAGTGAAAAACCGCCTTCGCTGGCAAGCCAGCTCCCACCATTTATTTGGTCGTTCACCGATTCCGCATACATCCAATGACTCGGGGGCGGGTTTACCCGCGATGGCAATCTGAACGTTGCCACATTCACTTCGCCAAACGCTTCAACCACAGCACCATCCCACCTGCCCCGAACATCATTGCCAGCAAAAACAACGGATAAGAAAGCCACCACGGGGTCCCTGCCGTCATCATGCTGAACTCGGACATGCCGCCGATACTCGCGATCAGGTTCAATGGCAAAAACACCACGTTGATCAATGTCAGTTTGCGCAGCAGGTTGTTCATGCTGTTGTTCATCAGGTTGCCCCGGGCGTCGATGAGCCCTGAGAACACCGTCGAGTAGATTTCCGCCTGCTTGTAGCACTGGTTGTTTTCGATGATCAGGTCGTCGATCAGGCCAATGGCATGGGCGCCGAAGTGCTCCTTTTCCGCATGATTGCGCAACCGGGTCAGCACCGCGCCGTTACTGTGAATGGCGTTGATGTAATAGATCAGGCTTTCGCTGAGATTGAACATCTGGATCAAGTGCTGGTTCTGCATCGACGCGTTGAATTTCTGCTGCAACTCGCGGGCAACCATCTTGATCACCTTGAGGTGCCCCAGGTAGTGATGGATGTTGTTGAACAGCAATTCGAGCAGCACATCCAGGGGCGTGTTCAGCGGCTGGCGCTTGCCGAGCCCGCTGAGGGGCGCATCGTCGGTGGCGATCACCAGCAAGCGATCCGGGCAAAACAGCAGGCCGCAGGACGACACTTCGAAGGCCAGGCTGTCGGCGCCGGAGTAATTGTCCGGTCGCTTCCAGATCAAGAAGAGGTTGTCCGGATGAAACTCGATGCGCGACACCTCGTCCGGGTCGAGCGCCGAGGCCAGGGCATGATCATCCAGCTTGAAATGACTGTGCAGCAGGTCCCGTTCGGCGGCGTCGGGATTGCTGAACAACATCACCTCGGCGTCCAGCCTTTCGACCGCGTGCAGCGTGCCGTGGGTCAATTGATAACTTTTGATCATGGGCCGCTCACCAGGCCTGGCCGCGACGCTTTAGCTCCAGGCGCCTGACGAACTCTTCCAGCACCAGTGAATACAGATCGTCCTGCAAATAGGCGTCTTCGATACCGGCGTCCATGTTCGGGTTGTCGTTGACCTCGATCACTACCACTTTGTCGCCGGACTGCTTGAGGTCGACGCCGTACAAGCCATCGCCGATCAGATTCGCGGTCTTCACCGCCAGTTCCACTACCGCGCGGGGGGCTTCGTGAACCGCCAGGGTCCGGCATTCGCCATTGATGTCCTGGCCCTTGGCCTTGTGGTTGTAGATCTGCCAGTGCCCCTTGGACATGAAGTACTGGCAGGCAAAGATCGGTTTGCGGTTGAGTACACCGATGCGCCAGTCGTACTCGGTGTAGAAGAATTCCTGGGCCAGCAACAGCACCGAGTGTTCGAACAGCTCGGCCGTGGCTTCGAGCAATGCTTGCTGGCTTTCGACCTTGATCACGCCTCGGGAGAAACAGCCGTCGGGAATTTTCAGCACCAACGGAAAACCCAGGCGCTCGCCGACCCGTTCGAAGTCCTCCGGTCGTTCCTTGTAGAGGATTTCAGTGGCAGGCATGCCCAGTTGATGGCTTTTGAGCAGGTCTGTCAGGTACACCTTGTTGGTGCAGCGCAGGATGGAGGTCGGGTCGTCCATCACCACCAGCCCTTCGCTCTCGGCTTTCTTGGCGAAACGATAGGTGTGGTTGTCGACGCTGGTGGTCTCGCGGATCAGCAAGGCGTCGTACTCGGCAATTCGCGCGTAATCCTTGCGCTCAATCAACTCGACGTCGATACCCAGGGTCTTGCCGACCCTGACAAAGTTGTCCAGTGCCTTGGCATTGGACGGCGGCAAGGCTTCCTGGGGATCGTGCAATATCGCCAGATCATAACGAGCCAGGCGCCTTGATCGCGGTAATCGCCAGATCTTTCGACTAAACGTGTCCAGCGCATTCGCAAACTGATCTTCCTGATCTTCACGTAACTTGTGCAAGGCACCAAACTTTATACCTTCGATGTGCCAACCGTTAGTTCGGCGAAACTCAACTAACAGAATCGGACAGGCAAACACTTCAAATAGTTGGCGCGCCAGATCCTGTAAAGGTTCGATGTTGGTTTTGCCGAAATACAAGGTCAGGGTGAAGCCTTCGGTGTCACTGTAGAGATGATGGCTGAGGGCCTTTTCCAGGGTTTTGTCCAGGTCATCCAGCGCCAGCCCATACAGGGACTTGCGTGTCAGCTCGCTGATGGTACGCACCGATGGAATGACCTTGTGCCCCCGCGCCTCGGCCAGTAGCGAGCAGTAATAGCCATGCCCCAGGTATTTGTAGCTGCGGCACAGGTTGATCACCTGGACGCGTTTGCCCTGGTCATTGTCACGGGTTTGCTCAAGGTACTCCTGGGCCGTAACGATGTCTTCACTGGGGAAGTAAGAGGCCCAGTCTTCCTTGCGTTCGACAATGATAATCAATTGGCTGGAAGTTCTATTCGCATCATTTAAATAAGTTGCAGAAGTGATTGCTGTCGGCAAAGTTTGTTCGGATACTTCGCGCCAATGACCCTGTACCGCTGACATAGTGATTGATCCGTTGGAGAACAAGACCTTTCCTATTAAGCACGAACTTTTTCGAAAGTCCCGTTTCGTTACGCAACTTTTACGGTGGTCATATGAATCTGATTTTTCGGTTGGCGGTCACTGAGGATCTACCGGCACTACTGCAACTTGAAGAACAGTGTTTCACCACGGATAGGCTCAACAGTCGCAGCTTTCAATGGATGATCAATCGGGCACACGGCCAACTGCTGGTGGCCCAGCGCGGCGAGAACCTGGTGGGGTATGCCGTTGTGCTATTCCATCGAGGTACGTCGCTGGCGCGCCTGTATTCGATCGCGATCGCGGTTCAGGCGCGGGGCAGCGGTTTGGGCAAACAATTGCTCGAGCGCATCGAAGCCTGTGCACTGGAGCACGATTGCGCCTATTTGCGGCTGGAAGTGCGCATCGATAACCCGGCGGCCATTGCCCTGTATGAGCGCAATGGCTATCGGCGCTTCGCCTTGATTCACGACTATTACCAGGATCACGCCGACGCGTTGCGCCTGGAAAAGCGCATTCTTGAGCACCGCGCCTCACGAAACATCCAGGTGCCCTATTACCCGCAAACCACCGATTTCACCTGCGGCCCGGCCTGCCTGCTGATGGCCATGGGTGCTCTGCAACAGGGCCGTGTGCTGGAACGCCGCGAAGAACTGCAGATCTGGCGCGAGGCGACCACCGTGTTCATGACGTCCGGTCACGGTGGTTGCAGCCCACAGGGTTTGGCATTGGCGGCCTGGCGACGGGGATTTCGGGTGCGCCTGCAACTCAGCATGGCCGGCCCTTTGTTCCTCGACGGTGTGCGCGACGCGCATAAAAAAGACGTCATGCGCCTGGTGCACGACGAGTTCACACTGCAATTGCAGGCCACCGATGTCGAGTGTGTGATGGGCGGGGCGTTGAACCTGCCACGACTGCTGGAGCACGGGGGACAGCCGTTGGTACTGATCAGCAGCTATCGACTGACCCGTTCGAAATCTCCGCATTGGGTGATTGTCACCGATTGCGACGACGAATTCGTCTACCTGCATGATCCCGATGTGGATCACAGCCAGCATCGCCAACCCATGGACTGCCAGCATCTGCCGGTCAGCCACGGGGAATTCGACAAGATGTGCACTTTCGGCCGGGACAAGCTGCGGGCGGCGGTCATTTTGTATCGTTGTGAGTGAACGCCCCGTTTTCTGTGGCGAGGGGGCTTGCCCCACGCCACAGGTATCCGCGTTACTTCAATCCCACCCTGTACAACCCGCCGTTTTCTTCATCGGTCAGCACGTACAAGTAACCATCCGGCCCCTGTCGCACATCGCGAATGCGTTTGTTCAGCTCACCCAACAAGCGCTCTTCGTGGACCACCCGATCACCGTCGAACTGCAAGCGGATCAACTCCTGAGTCACCAATGCACCGATAAACGCATTGTGCTGCCAGGCCTTGAATCGGTCGCCGTCGTAGAACGCCAGGCCGCTGAGGCCGGGGGATTGCTCCCAGACATGGTGCGGTGCGACGGTACCTACGGCGGTTGTGCCTTGAGCTTCCGGGATCGGCTGGCCGGAGTAGTTAATACCATGGGTGGCCAGCGGCCAGCCGTAATTCTTGCCACGCTCGATGATATTGACCTCGTCTCCGCCCTTGGGACCGTGTTCGTTTTCCCAAAGAGTGCCGGTCCAGGGGTTAAGCGCAGCGCCTTGCGGGTTGCGATGGCCGTAGGACCAGATTTCCGGACGCACACCGGCCTGACCGACAAAAGGGTTGTCGTCCGGCACCTTGCCGTCGGGGTAGATCCGCACCACCTTACCTTGCAGTTTGTCGAGGTCCTGGGCGGTCGGGCGGTCGTTGTTTTCTCCCAGGGTGATGAACAGATAGCCATCCCGGTCGAACACCAGCCGCGAGCCGAAATGGTTGCCGACCGACAGTTTCGGTTCCTGGCGAAAAATCACCCGAAAATCCTTGAGTGACGTCAGATCTTCGGACAGCCGCCCGCGACCGACGGCGGTCCCTGCCTTATCCCCCTGGCCACCGCCTTCGGCATAGGACAGGTAGATCGTACGGTCTTGCTTGAAGTCGGGTGACAGCGCCACATCCAGCAATCCACCCTGCCCCCTGGCCCAGACCTTGGGCGCGCCGCTGATGGGTGCCGACAGTTTTCCGTCAGGCGTCACCAGCCGCAGATGGCCGGGCCGTTCGGTCACCAGCATGCCCTGGCGGTCAGGCAGAAACGCCAGGGCCCAGGGATGTTCCAGCCCAGTCACAATCGGAGTGACTTCAAGCCTGCCCTGCTCGCTCTGCATTTCCTGAGCCGGCGCTGCCAGGGCGGACAAAGTGGTGGTCATCAAGGCGCTGGCGCAGACAGTGGCCAGCAGCGTTCTACGCAACATGCACGATTCCTTTTGTCAGGAAAATGCCCAACAGCCTGGCTGCCGGCCATCAAGGATTACGGGTGTCCGAGTCTCGATGAGGCGGATTGGGAATGAATTTGGGTGGGCTGGCGGGCGCCGGGCGATCCTGGGGATAGCGATTGCCGATACCGCCGTTATCGAGGGTCGGTGGCCTCGGTACCGGCACAGTGTTCGGCCCGCGGATGGCCGGCGCATTGGGCTGCGTGCCCTGCATGCTGTTTGGATTGGCGCGGCGAATCGGGCTGTTGTAGGGGTTGTTGTTGCCCGGCAGGTTTTGGGCGATCTGCAACGACGCACCTGCCCTTGCAACTTCAGCCTGCACCGATTGGCTGATGACGCCGCTCAGGGCGAGCGTGATGAGGACAAGCATGCCTCGGTTCATGGGGAGCCTCTCGACGTGAGCCAGAATAGAGTCTTCGATAGCACGCTACGCTCGGGGTTCGTATTTGTTAACAAAAACCTCCGACAAGATGTAACACGACGTTGACGCCCCATCGCGGCAGGGCTCAAGGCGGCTGAAACTTTTTCAAGAGGCCATGGGTCACCTGATCATCACTCACGAGTAGACGACCATGGCGCGGGCAATCTGGAAGGGCGCAATCAGTTTCGGCCTGGTGCACATCCCCGTGGCGCTGGTCTCGGCAACGTCTTCCCAAGGGGTGGATTTCGACTGGCTCGACAGCCGCAGCATGGATCCGGTTGGCTACAAGCGCGTCAACAAGGTCACCGGTAAAGAAGTCACCAAGGAACACATCGTCAAAGGTGTCCAGTTCGAAAAGGGTCGGTACGTGGTGCTCAGCGAAGAGGACATTCGCTCGGCGCATCCTTTGTCGACCCAGACCATCGACATTTTTGCCTTTGTCGATAGCGACCAGATTCCCTTGCAAAACATCGACACACCTTACTATCTGGCGCCGGATAAACGCGGGGGCAAGGTTTATGCGCTGTTGCGCGAAACGCTCACCCAAACCCAAAAAGTCGCCCTGGCCCGCGTGGTGCTGCATACCCGCCAGTATCTGGCCGCGCTCATGCCGCTGGAATCGGTCATCGTCCTGATGAAATTGCGCTGGCCGGCGGAAGTACGCAGCCTGGACGAGTTGGCGTTAGGCCCTGACGTGACCAAGGCTGAGCTGACCAAGGGCGAACTGGATATGGCCAAGCGACTGGTGGAGGACATGAGCGCCGAATGGTCGCCGGATGACTACCGGGATGAGTTTGAAGACAAGATCATGGCCCTTGTGGAGAAGAAAGCCCACGAAGGCAAGATTGAGGACGTTGAAACAGCCACCGGCGAAGAGCAACGCAAAACAGCGGATGTCATTGACTTGACCGAGCTGCTCAAACGCAGTCTGGGCAGCAAGGCGCCAGGCAAGGCGACCGCAAAGCCCAAGCCGTCCGCCAAACCGGCGGCGAGAAAAAAAGCCAGCACGTAATGGGCGGGCCGCCCAGGATCATCGCAGGCAAGCCCGCGACGCCCTCGGTCGGCCCGGCGAAAGAATCAGACGAGGATGAAGATGGCCAGCAACCCGCCAAAGATTGCCCACTTTTCCAGGTAATAGCGTGTGCGGTTGCGCTTTTTCAGGTCTTTGCCGCGCAGACGAATTTTGTAGATTCTGCCGAACAGTCGATTGATGCCGCCGGTTTTGTCACCCGCCTCATTCGGCGCGCCGGCCGCCGCCATCACATTGCGGCTGAACCAAGTGTTGAACGCGGCCGCCCAGCGATACTTCATCGGGCGTTCAACGTCGCAAAACAGAATGATGCGGTTCTGCTCGGTGGCATTTTCAGCGTAATGGATGTAGGTCTCATCGAACATCACCGCTTCACCGTCGCGCCAATGGTAGTTCTCGCCATCGACATTGATGTAGCAACCTGCATCGTTGGGGGTTTCAAGACCCAGGTGATAACGATAGGAACCGGCATACGGGTCGCGGTGACGTACCAGTTTCGAGCCCGGAGGCAATTCGGCGAACATCGCAGCCTTGATCGAACCGATGCTCTGCACCAGTTCGGTGGTGCGCGGACAGAGTTTCATCGCCGATGGATGGCTGTCGCCGTACCACTTGAGGTAGAAGCGTTTCCAGCCTGATTTGAAGAACGAGTTGAAACCGACATCGTCGTACTGGCTCGAGCGTTTGATCTCCCCTGCCCGCAACAGGTTTTGGCCTTCGGCGCGGATTTCTTCCCAGTGAGCCTGCAACGGGCTCAGGTCGGGAAAGTCGGCAGGATTGAGGAAAGGTTTGTTGGGTATCTTCGAGAAGAGATAGAGGAAGCAATTGATCGGGGCCAGAAACGTCGAGTGATCACTCAACTGGCGGCCCAGCTTGTGTCGCACCTGCCCTCGCAGATGGACGTATGCGATGGAGACAACATAGATAGCGGCAATAATGAGTTTCACGGAAATCGTCACACGTCAGAAGTGAACAAACTGCACCCCTTGGCAGCCCTGGCCCAGGGGTTTGTGCAGAGTCTTAATACGAAAGCTGTCCCGAGGGCACATCCTTGAGCCGGCGCTGCTTATCGGCACCCGATGATCGGTGGCATTTTAGCCACAATTTGTAACCAAAAGTGAACCGAAGCCGCGAAAAACTGTCCGCTCATACCGCCAAAACATCGCCACTGCCTTTTTGCCTTATGGCTTAGAGAGCCAGCCCACCCAAACTTTACGGGCCCCCTGATTGACCGGCCTCAGCGCGCTTCGACTTGGGCCAAGCGCTTCACATGCTCCTGTCCACTTATTGCCAGATGGATCTTCCGCTTCTGACCGGGGTGCGTTTCCCGTGATCCGAATGGCGGAACGGGGACTGATTCGGTACTGCCTCAACCCTGGCTATGAATCGCCCCCTGTTACTAGAATAATTCGGATTGCCAAATTTCTCTCTGCTCCGAAAGTTCAAGAGCATCCGCAACCTCAATCTCGCGTTGAGCCTCGACCTTCCTGACGAATTCTGGAATTTGATCTGTGGGCAATGGCCGGCTAAACAAATATCCCTGAGAAACTCCCACTGCGCCGGTGTTTCCACCCCCTCGGCAATAGTGATTAAACCCACGCTATGAGCCATTTGTACGATGGTCTTGACTATGGCTCGATCATCGGCATCGATTGCGATATCACGCACGAAAGACTGATCGATTTTGAGTTTAAAAATCTTGAACTTCTTGAGATAGCTCAACGAGGAATACCCGCCCCAAAGTCTTCACTGGACATGCGTACCCCGCGCGAGTGCAAGTTGTCCATGATCTCGATGGCGGAATGAAAAGGTGAGGCAGCCAAACCTGGTAGTAAATGACCAACCAATGGAAGCACCATGTGAAGAGTGCACCCGCCAAATTGCAATCTGTTCGATCTGAGGCTATTTGTTTAAGCATTGACATGATTACCACCACCCTCCTGCGCGGCCACGGCGTGGCCTTCTCCGGGTGTTCGTCGCCATGCTCTGATCAAGCTCTCGGCGACTCTGGAAGCCGCAGTTGCCCAAGCGCTGATCAAGAAGAACCCGGCTAACGCACCAAAACCGGAAAAATCGTTTCGTACCACTCAACGAACGTGCACTGCATGCGCTGGAGTTCGCCCGCCAGTACGCCGTGCGACCTGCAAAAGGCGTCGGCCTGGTAAAGACCACGCCCCAGGTGTTCCCGCCGTTGAAGAACAGCGAGTCCACCAAACAGACCTCCGATCTGCACAACCAGTGGGTGCCGGCACTCCAGGCACTGGCGATGCCTTATCGACCACCGTACAACTGCCGTCATACTTATGCGACAATATGCTCAATGTCCAACATGAACCCCGCATTCATCGCTCAGCAGCTTGGCCACAGTGTCCAAAGGTTGCTGACGACGTATGCGCGTTGGCTCAACTCAAGCTCAGACTGGGCGGAGCTGGAAAAGCTCCAGATTGGTATCAAATCGGTATCAGGCAAAAAAAGACCAGCTCTAACCCATTGATAGGTAAGGTAATTGATCTCCACAGCTAACATCACCATGCAGTTCGGCGCCAAGCCGTTGTTCGAAAACGTTTCGGTTAAATTCAACGGCGGCAATCGTTATGGCTTGATCGGCGCCAACGGTTGCGGCAAGTCGACCTTCATGAAGATTCTCGGCGGTGACCTCGAGCCATCCGGCGGCCAGGTCATGCTGGAGCCGAACGTACGCCTGGGTAAATTGCGCCAGGACCAGTTCGCCTACGAAGAATTCACCGTGATCGACACCGTGATCATGGGTCATGAAGAATTGTGGAAGGTCAAGGCCGAGCGCGATCGCATCTACTCGCTGCCGGAAATGAGCGAAGAAGACGGCATGGCCGTGGCCGAGCTGGAAACCGAATTCGCTGAAATGGACGGTTACACCGCCGAATCCCGCGCCGGTGAGCTGCTGCTGGGCCTGGGGATTCCCCTGGAACAGCATTTCGGCCCGATGACCGAAGTCGCTCCAGGCTGGAAACTGCGGGTATTGCTCGCCCAGGCCCTGTTCTCCAACCCGGAAGTGCTGTTGCTCGACGAACCGACCAACCACTTGGACATCAACACCATTCGCTGGCTGGAAACCATTCTCACGGCGCGTAACAGCACCATGATCATCATTTCCCACGACCGTCACTTCCTCAACAGCGTCTGCACCCACATGGCTGACCTGGACTACGGTGAGCTGCGCCTGTTCCCGGGCAACTACGACGAGTACATGACTGCCGCGACTCAATCGCGCGAACAATTGCTGTCGGACAACGCCAAGAAGAAAGCCCAGATCGCCGAACTGCAAACGTTCGTCAGTCGCTTCTCGGCCAACGCCTCGAAAGCCAAACAGGCCACTTCCCGCGCCAAGCAGATCGACAAGATCCAGCTGGCCGAGGTCAAGCCGTCGAGCCGCGTGAGCCCGTTCATCCGCTTCGAACAGACCAAGAAGCTGCACCGTCAGGCCGTGACCATCGAGCAGATGTCCAAGGGCTTCGACGGCAAGACCCTGTTCAAGAACTTCAGCTTCACCGTAGAAGCCGGCGAGCGCGTTGCGATCATCGGGCCGAACGGTATCGGCAAGACCACCCTGCTGCGCACCTTGATGGGCGAGCTGACCCCGGACGCCGGTTCCGTGAAGTGGACCGAAAGCGCGGAACTGGGCTACTACGCCCAGGACCACGCCCACGATTTCGAAGACGACGTCAGCCTGTTCGACTGGATGGGCCAGTGGACGCAAGGTGAGCAGATCATTCGCGGCACGCTGGGCCGCATGCTGTTCTCCAACGATGAGATCCTCAAGTCGGTCAAGGTGATCTCCGGTGGTGAACAAGGTCGCATGCTGTTCGGCAAGCTGATCCTGCAAAAGCCGAACGTGCTGGTGATGGACGAACCGACCAACCACCTGGACATGGAATCCATCGAAGCACTGAACCTGGCGCTGGAGAACTACCCGGGCACGCTGATCTTCGTCAGCCACGACCGTGAGTTCGTGTCCTCCCTGGCCACCCGCATCATCGAGCTGAGCCCGAATGGCGTGACCGACTTCAGCGGCACCTATGACGACTATCTGCGTAGCCAGGGCGTGGTGCTCTAAAGGCAGCTACCAGCCTTTAGCTGCAAGCTTCAAGTGAAAAGCCCTGTCTTTTGTGACGGGGCTTTTTGCATTTCAGACCAAGGTTTCTTGTCGGTGCATAAATCATCGCGAGCAACAGCGATAATGCCATGGCAAAGGTAGTTAGCCTGCTTTCTTTTATATCAATGCCAAGCCATCATGCCGCTCTCCCACCGCCGCCCGCGAACGAGCTCTCATGTCTGCGCAGCACCAGCCACCGCAAAGCTCCATGGCGATCACCCTGCAGATCGTCTCCATTGTTTTCTATACCTTTATTGCCTTTCTCTGCATCGGCCTGCCGATTGCGGTGCTGCCCGGCTATGTCCATGAACAACTGGGGTTCAGTGCTGTTGTCGCAGGGCTGACCATCGGTTCGCAATATCTCGCAACCCTGCTCAGTCGCCCCATGGCGGGACGCATGTCCGACAGTGTCGGCACCAAGCGGGCGATCATTTACGGGTTGTCCGGGATTGTGTTGAGCGGCGTGCTGACGTGGCTGTCGACCTTGTTGCAAAGCGTTCCTTTATTAAGCTTGTTGATCCTGATCGCCGGCCGCTTGCTGCTTGGGATTGCCCAAGGCTTGATCGGAGTCGGCACCATCAGTTGGTGCATGGGCCAGGTAGGGGCCGAACACACCGCGCGTTCGATCTCCTGGAACGGCATCGCTTCTTATGGCGCGATTGCCATCGGCGCGCCACTGGGCGTGGTGATGGTCGATCAACTGGGCTTCGTCAGCCTGGGCATCGCCCTGTCTGTGCTGGCCCTGGCAGCACTGCTGCTGATTCGTAACAAGCCGTCGGTGCCAGTGATCCGGGGCGAGCGGTTGCCCTTCTGGGCGGTGTTCGGGCGCATTGCGCCGTTCGGTGCGAGCCTGAGCCTGGCCTCCATTGGCTACGGCACCCTGACCACTTTCATCACTTTGTATTACCTCAACCGTGGCTGGACCGGCGCCGCTTATTGCCTCACCGTCTTCGGCGTGTGCTTCATTCTGGCGCGCCTGCTGTTCATCTCCAGCATCAGCCGTTTCGGTGGATTCACCTCGGCCATCGCCTGCATGACCATTGAAACAGTCGGCCTGATGTTGCTGTGGTTCGCGCCTTCGACCGCCTATGCCTTGATCGGTGCCGGCCTGACCGGCTTCGGCCTGTCATTGGTGTACCCGGCGCTGGGTGTCGAAGCGATCAAGCAGGTGCCCAACTCCAGCCGTGGTGCCGGGTTGAGCGCATATGCCGTGTTTTTCGACCTGGCGCTGGCGATTGCCGGCCCCTTGATGGGGGCGGTGGCGTTGAACTTGGGTTACAAGTGGATATTCTTCGCGGCTGCGTTGTTGTCAGTTACCGGCCTTTGCCTAACGCTGCTGCTGTCACGCCAAAGTGCGCGTCAAACCCGTTGAACGCTGACACGGACAAGGCAATAGATTAAAGCATTACAGAAGGATTCCAACGCAACATTCCGCATCGATTGATGCAAAGAGCCAGCATTGTTTGAAGCGTCAACTTTCACAGATGCTTATCGCGGCTCTTATGTAACAATCGATAAATGGAGATTAATAAGTATGCGTATATTGCCTTTAAGCCTGCTCGCGCCTGCATTGCTGTTTTGCCTCCACGGCACGGCCCATGCGCAAAGCTCCACACCGCAGCAAATCTGCCATAACGGTCAATGCTGGGACATCGGCGACGATATTGGAGATGAGTGCTGCCCATTCAGTGATGAACGACTGAAAAGCAACGTTCAACGCCTACAAAATCCCATGGAAAACCTCCTGAAACTCAATGGTGTAACGTTCAACTGGAAGCAAAACGACCAAGCCGATGTCGGCCTGATTGCCCAAGATGTACAGAAAGTTTATCCCCAGTTAGTGCGCGCTGATCGAGGCCACTTGCAAGTTGATTACCAAAAACTGGTGGCACCTCTTATCGAGTCCGTACGCGAACTTAATGCAAGGGTAGTAACACTGGAAACTTCTTTAGCTGATAAGTAACTAACGATAAACAACTGCCGATCTCCGTCACTGATCGGCAGTCTGCATCCCGGCCCGCGTCGCCTTGCCCAGCGTGCGGGTGAAGAAGCGTCCGGCTTCGGAGATCATGTTGCGGTGAATGTCTTCGCGGTCAACGCCATCGGCATCAGTACACAGCGCCGGCATGATGACGATCTGCTCGTCGTTGCACGGTGCCATGAATACAAAGTGCCCTGCCCCGGCCAGCAACTTGAAGTCCGGCGCGACTGGCAGCTTGCGCGCCAACGCCACCGCGTTTTTGTCGATGGGCACCAGATTGTCGCCGTCACCGCTGTAAAGCAGCACGGGCACGTGCACATCGGCCAGCGTGTGGCGACCGAACTTCAAGCTCAGCGGCGCCATCAGCATTAGCGCGTGGACGCGTGGATCGGCCACCGGTTGCAGGTCATCGCGGTCGACGATCAATTCCCCCCGGGTGTTGCAGGCGTCACGGTCATCCGGACGCTCCTGGCAGTAACGGCGCAGGCGGTCCAGGTCCGGAGTCGCACCGGACAGAATCAATGCCGTCTCGCCTCCGGCCGAGTAACCGATTACGCCCACCTGATCAGCATTGACGAACGGCGACAGCATGCTGTCGCCCAGGGTCGCTGTGATGGCTTCGGAAATCTGAATCGGCCGCCCGTACAGATTGCTCAAGGTGCCAAGACGACTGTGATCCTTGGAGTTGTCGCCGGGGTGAATCACCGCCACCACCACAAAACCCTTGCGCGCCAGCGAGGTGGCGAGGTCATGCAGGGCCAGCGGGGTTCCGGTGTTGCCGTGGGACAGCATCAGCATGGGGAATCGGCCGATGGCGACTTTCGTGTCTTCACCCGCCTCGACGGTGTAACCCTCGAGGCGGCTGGAATGTTCCTTTTCGCTCGATGGGTAGAAGGCGATGGCACGCATCGGTTGCAAGTCCAGCGGGTCGAGAAACTTCATCTCGTGGTAGCCGACGCTCCAGTGAGGATGCGGCGCAGGGGCGGCGTGCACTGTATTCAGGCTGCTGAGCAGGCAAATCAGTAAAGTTGCACAAAGACGCACCATGGGATGCCCCACCTTGTTACCGGATTAAAGACATAAACCCTCGACTGCATAACTTGGGCCACAAAACGAAATGGACAGAAACAAAAAACTCCGTATCTGATACTTGCGCATTCAGAATACAGAGTTTTTTGAGGGTTTGCCCAACCGGCTTGAAGTCTTTATGCAAGCCTTACGCGGCGGCGAACAACTGCTCGCTGATCTGCTCGTGAGCGTCGCTCATGGCTTTGTTACGGACATCGTCACCATAGGCCAGGCCATGGGCACGCACGAATTCGATGTCAGTGATGCCGATGAAACCGAACAACACTTTCAAGTAGTCTTCGTGGGCAACGCCGGTTGCCTGGCCGGCATGCAGCCCGCCGGAAGTCGAAACGATCACCACTTTCTTGCCACCGCACAGCCCCTCGGGACCGGCTTCGGTATAGCGGAAGGTCTGACCGGCAACGGCGATGCGATCGATCCAGGCCTTCAGTTGGGTCGGAACAGTGAAGTTGTACATTGGGGCTGCAATCACCACGGCATCGGCGGCGAGGAATTCGGCCAGTGTAGAAGCGCTGAGTTCGGCTTCGTGTTGCTGTGCGGCATTGCGCAATTCAGCGGCGGTGCCGGCAGCAACCAGGGTGGTCGACGAAAAATGACTGATGGCATCGGCCGCCAGGTCGCGGTAAGTCACCACAGCGGATGGTTCGGCGACTTGCCAGGCTTTCACGACTTCACTGCTCAGCTGACGGGAAGCCGAGTTGTCGCCAAGAATGCTCGAATCGATATGCAGCAGTTTCATGTGGGATCTCCAGGTGAGGATCGCTACAAGAGCGATCTGATGGAAACAATCCTACAGATGAAACCAATAGGTGATTAGACCGCAACAATGCGATAGTTTGTCTCACTGATAGAACGATCGAGTCATCAGCCATGCAAGACCTCAATGACCTTTATTATTTCGCCAAGGTGGTGGAATCCGGCGGCTTCGCGGCGGCCGGGCGTTTGCTGGGCATTCCCAAGTCGCGGTTGTCGCGGCGTATCGCCGAACTGGAAGAACGCCTTGGCGCGCGCCTGCTGCAACGAACCACTCGCCAGCTGAAACTGACCGCCGTGGGCGAACGCTACCTGCGACACTGTCAGGCCATGCTGCTGGAAGCCGAAATGGCCGATGAAGCCGTGGCCAGCATGTCCAGCGAACCCCGGGGACGTTTGCGGGTGTCCTCCCCGGTCGGCCTGGCCCACGAGATTCTGCCGGCAGTCATCAGCAACTTTCTGGAGAAATTCCCCCAGGTGCAACTTGAGGTAGTGCTGGTCAATCGCCGCGTCGATCTGGTCACCGAAGGCGTGGATGTCGCGCTGCGCGTGCGTGAACCGGGCGATGAAGATCCACTGTTGGTGACCCGCCGCTTGCGCCAGGCACAGATGCTCCTGGTGGCCAGCCCCACATTCCTGCTGGGACGTGAGATCAACCGCCCCGAGGATTTGAAAGACCTGCCAGTGCTCGGTGCCCTCGAACCGGATCGGCTGGTGCACATCCGCCTGGTCGATCGCCAGGGCAAAAGCCACGATCTGGCAATGGAAGCGCGCCTGGGCGTCGACGACTTCATCGTACGCAAGACCTGCGCCCTCGCCGGGCAGGGGTTTACCACGCTACCGATGATGTATTGCGAGCAAGAACTGGCCAATGGTTCGCTGGTGCAGCTGTTGCCTGAATGGTCGCTGCCGGGTGGCTGGCTGCAAGCGGTCTACCCTCATCGACGCGGGGTGATGCCGGCCGTGCGCGCCTGGCTCGACCATTTGATCGAAACATTCAATGCCTGCGGGGACCGTTTGATATGAAGGCTGGACGCATGAGCGAAGTGGACGTCGCGACATTCTGCCTGGCACTGCCCGGTGCGCGGGAAGACTATAAATGGGGAGGCGTGCGAGTGTTTTCGGTTGCCGGAAACAAGATGTTCGCGCTGCAGAACCTGCGTGGCGAATCCCTGGCGTTCAAGGTCGACAAGGATTTGTTCCTCGGTCATTGCGACCGTCCGGGCATTCATCCAGCGCCTTATCTGGCTCGGGCCCAGTGGATCATCATGAACACGCCCTACCCACTGGTTGCCGAAGAGCTGCAAGGCTTGTTGCAACGCTCTCATCAACTGGTGGTGAGTAAATTGCCCAAACGAACGCAGGTCGGGTTATTGCTTTAGAACAGTGCCAACAGGTTTGCACCGAGAAACAGCATGTCGATCCAGAACACTTGGTGCAGCATCACGATGAGCCAGAACACCAGTTGAAACGAGACCTTGCGCGTCTTGTGCCGAAACACTTGTTGCGCCAGCAACGCCCCCGGCCAGCCACCCGCGAACTCCAGTGCATGCAGCACGTTTTCCGGTGTTCGCCATTGATCGACACGGGCCTTGCGCTTATCGCTCCAGTACAGCAAAAACGCCAGCAGGCTGACGATGCCGTAGGCCGCGAGGGGAATCAGCGACACCCCACGCAACCACAACGACATCGACCCGAACAATGGCAGCGCGCACAGGGTCGCGAACACCAGCAGCTTGAGGCGTAGATGCTGGATATGTCCCCCGGACTTGCCTGCGGAACGATAGCGCGCGCTGGAATCACTCATGGCTTGGCCGCGGTCCAGTCTATCCAGCCAAACTGCCACGTGGCCAGAATCAGCAGGCCGAAGGCGATGCGATACCAGGCGAACGCCGCGTAGCTGTGGCTGGCGATGAACTTGAGCAACCCGCGCACGGCAATCATCGCGAAAATGAATGCAGTCACGAAGCCAAGGGCAAATACCGGAAAATCAGCCGCCACGAACAGCTTGTGGTACTTGTAGCCCGAGTACACGGCCGCACCCACCATGGTCGGCATGGCCAGGAAGAACGAGAACTCGGTGGCGGTTTTACGCGACAGACCAAACAACAGGCCGCCGATGATCGTCGAGCCGGAACGCGAAGTACCCGGAATCATCGCCAGGCACTGGGCGAACCCGACTTTGAGTGCGTCTTTCCAAGTGATCTCGTCCACGGTATCGGCATGCACTTCATGCTGACGCTGTTCAGCCCACAGCATGATGATGCCACCCACCACCAGGGCCGTCGCCACGGTGATCGGGTTGAACAGGTAGTGGTGGATCAGGTCAGCAAAAATCACTCCCAAAACCACGGCGGGCAGGAAGGCGATCAACAGGTTCGCGGTAAAGCGTCGCGCACTGGGCTGGGTCGGCAAACCGATGACCACGTCGAAAATCTTGCGGCGGAACTCCCACACCACCGCCAGGATCGCCCCGAGTTGGATGATGATGTTGAATGCCATGGCCCGCTCGCCACCGAAGTCGAGCAAGTCGGCCACGATAATCTGGTGCCCGGTACTGGAAATGGGCAAAAACTCTGTCAGCCCTTCTACAACGCCAAGAATCAAAGCCTGAAAGGCAGTCCAAAGATCCATTAATCCCCCAAAAGGCTATGCAACGTTGCATGCCCCGTTAGTATTTTTAAAAACTTTTATCGCGATCAGCGTAGTTGAATTCGCACGCTTTCAGGCTCCACACCTGGCCATGAACGATCCGTGAAACATTTGGATTCAGGTTTTCCCGTGCGGGGCCGAAATCCTATCAGACAAGTCCGATAAGTGCTTTCGCGTTATCGGGCCTGGCCGAATGCTGGCGATCATTCATTACAAGAACAAGAAAACGGAGCACCACGTTATGAACAGCTTGCGCAATATGTCGATCAGCCGGCGCTTGTGGCTCATCCTGGTCGTGGCCGTCATGATGCTGCTGGCCTTGGGTGTCTTGATGCTCAAGCAGATTCACGATGACTTGTATGTCGCCAAGGCACAGAAAACCCAGCATGTGGTGCAAACCGCCAGTGGCATCCTCACTTACTATCACGACCTGGAAACCGCCGGCACGCTCACCCGCGAAGCCGCGCAGAAACAGGCGCTGACAGCCGTTCGCGGACTGCGTTACGACCAGAACGATTACTTCTGGATCAACGATCTGACGCCGGTGATGATCATGCACCCGGCCAACCCCAAGCTGGACGGCCAGAATCTCTCGGCGATCCGCGACCCCGACGGTGTTGCGATATTCAATGAGATGGTCACGGTGGCCAGGAGCAAGGGCGCCGGGATCATCAATTACCGCTGGCCAAAACCCGGTGCCAGCGAGCCCGTGGGAAAAACCTCCTACGTCAAACTCTTCGAGCCCTGGGGCTGGATGATCGGCTCGGGCGTGTACATCGATGACATGCAAGCCGAATTCTATGGTCAGTTCTGGAAAGCCTCGGTCATTGGCTTTGCAATCGCGCTGATCATGGCGGCACTGGTGATCCTCATCGCCCGTAGCATCGTTCGCCCGCTTCAGGAAACCGTCCACGCGATGGCCAATATCGCCAGCGGTGAAAGCGATTTGACCCGCAGCCTCGACACCCACGGCCAGGATGAAGTCACACAATTGGCCCGGCACTTCAATGCCTTTACCGCCAAATTGCGCCAGGTCATCGGTGAACTGCAGGTCTGCGCCAGTGCGCTAGGCCAATCGTCCAGCGAATTGGGCAACGACGCGACCCAGGCCCAGCAACGCAGCCAGCAACAGTCGCAGCAGATGGAACGGGTGGCCACGGCGATCAATGAAGTGACTTCCGGCGTGCAGGATGTGGCAAAGAATGCCGAACATGCCGCCAGCGAAATGCGCGATGCCGAAGCTCAGGCCCAACAAGGCCAGGTCAACATTGATGGCAGCCTGCAGCAGATCGACACGCTGTCGTGCACCATCAATCAGGCCGTGGACGTGATCCGCACCCTGGCCACCGAAAGCACACAGATCGGCAGCGTGCTGGAAGTGATCCGCTCGATTGCCGATCAGACCAACCTGCTGGCTCTCAACGCCGCCATCGAGGCAGCAAGGGCTGGCGAGCAAGGTCGGGGTTTCGCGGTGGTAGCCGACGAGGTTCGCCTTTTGGCCCAGCGGACCCAGAAGTCCACGGCGGAAATCCAGTCGATGATCGAACAACTGCAAAGTCATTCCGAGGCGGCGGTCAAGGTGATTGGCGACAGTAGCCGGGCTTCGCAGCTGACCATCGAACAGGCGGGTCTGGCCGGGACAAGTCTGAATGCCATCGGCCAGGCGTTGCGCAACCTCAACGGCCTGAATGCGTCCATCGCCAGCGCCACCCTGCAACAGGCCCATGTGGTCGAAGACATCAACCAGAACGTCACCCAAGCCGCCGGGTTGTCCCACAGCACCGCGCTGGCGGCTGAACAATCCAGCAAGGCGAGCCTGAGACTGAAGGAATTGAGCGAGCAATTGAACGGTTTGCTCAGGCAGTTCCGGGTTTAATTCGAAAAAGATCGTCCGAACACGATCCGTGCCTCTGGCAGCGCCTGCAGGGTAAACGTCACCCTGTGAGGCGCCGCCAAAGGCTGCGATCGTTTGATCTTCAGTTACAATCCGCCCCCTCTTCGACTTCCCCCAAGGAAACTCCATGTCCGGGCTTGAACTGTTTGCCGCCGCCCTCGGTGTCATTGCCGTCTGGTTGACGGTCAAACAGAACCCCTGGTGCTGGCCGATCGGTCTGGTCATGGTGCTTGTCTATAGCTGGATCTTTTTCGAGGTGAAGCTGTATTCGGACATGCTGCTGCAAGTGATTTACGCCGCATTGCAGCTCTATGGCTGGTGGCAGTGGACCCGCGCTGGCGATGCGCATCATGGACGCGAGGTCAGCCGGCTAGGCAAACATGCGGTGGCGTCGGGACTGGCCATCGGTGCGGCGGGCAGTCTGTTGCTGGGCGCCGCCATGGCGCACTGGACCGATGCCGCCCAGCCTTGGCTCGATGCTTTCCTCACCGCCTTCAGCCTCGTGGCGCAATGGTGGATGGCGCAAAAGCGCTTGCAGTGCTGGCCGCTGTGGATCGTTCTGGATTGTATTTTCGTCGGTCTGTTCCTGTACAAGGGGATGTACGTGACGGCAGCCCTGTATGGCCTGTTCACCCTGCTGGCCATTCAAGGCTGGCGCTCATGGCGCAGCGATCCGGTGCTGTGCCCATGAAGGTGCTGGTGCTGGCAGGGCCGGAATCCAGCGGCAAAAGCTGGCTTTCGAGTGAGATTCACGCCAACTTTGGCGGCATATTGGTCGATGAGTACGTCAGGCACTTCATCGAAAGCGAAGCCCGGGAAACCTGCTACGATGATATTGAATCAATAGCACATGGCCAGCTGACCTGGGAGGATGTCGCACGTGCCTCACAACCGTCGCTACTGATCCTCGATACGCATCTTTTAAGCAACATTCTTTGGAGTCGTACGTTGTTTGGCGCTTGCCCGACCTGGATCGAACAGGCACTACTGACCCGGCACTACGACATGCATTTACTGCTGAGCCCTGAAAACGTGGCCTGGCATGACGATGGACAACGGTGCCAGCCGCAACTGGCAGAACGCCAGGCGTTTTTCCAGGCCAGCCGCCAATGGCTTGAGCAGCACCACCAGCGTTATCAGGTACTTGAAGGTGATTGGCAACAGCGCAAGGACGCCGCCTTTGAGGCCGTGACACGCTTGCTCAAGGCCTGACAGGGCTACCCCGCCCTGTCACATATGTCCATTCCTGAAACACCCTCCCCCGCGCAAACCCTCGAACTAAAGCGGCCAGAGCGCTGCAGCAAGAAAATGTTAAGCCACTGATACAACCTGCCTCAAGCCACCTTGACGAGCAATGGCGCCCATCTGGACGGCGTTTTTGCGTGGCTTTGTCTCAGCGGTGATACAAATTTTTTTGACCGCCACGACAAATATTTACAACTTACTGTTTTTTAAAGAAAAACAAAAACCGGCACACCTTCTGCTCTCTTCCCCGCAGTGCTGATTAACACCAGCGCTCCACTTACAGAAGGAATTGCCGCCGTGGGGAAACTTGATAACCACATTTTTAGCCTCCTGCTGATCGGATGTGCATTGGGCTCAAGTGTTTGCCTGCCTGTACAGGCTGACAACGGCATCATCATTATCAAACGTGATGTCCAGGTGCGAAACGCGGTCACTCCGGCGTTAGCTCCCGATCCTAACCCCACGACCGCCAATGCCAACCCGTCGAAACAGATCCTCAATCAGACGAGCGAATTGAGCGACGGTGACTTTGCCAGCGTCGCCAGTGGAGCAGGCATTTCACGCCTGGTCGCCCAAGGCACCAATAACCTGGGCGGCAATATCACTAACCAGACACAACTTTCCAACCTACCCGCCGGGCGTTCGGGAAATTCGGGCAACAACAGCATCGCCAACATGGTCAATTCAAACGTCCAGCAAGGCCTGGGCGCTTTGAGAATCATAACGGGAGACCGTTGAGATGAATCGCACGCTGCTGATTATCGCCATGCTCTGCAGTAGTACATCGGTCTTTGCCCAACCTCCGGTCATCAACAACGCCGAAATCGATAATTCAGGCGCGCAGTACCAAGGCAACTTCTCCGTCAACCAGGCGGCTGGCGATCTACAGCAACAGGCCAACGCCCGAGCCATCGCCATTGGCCATGGAGCCAGCGCGACGGTACAGATTCGCCAACGGTTGCGCGGCCAGGTCGACCCCGCCATGGATGCGCACTCGAGCATCCAGGGTAACTCCTTCAGTAACGGCAACGGCGTACTGGGCGTGAACCAGAGTTCGGGCGCCAATACCCAGCAAGCCAACGCAGTGCGTATCAGCATCAGTGCTCAGCCGCAAAGCATCGACGACAGCGTCCTCATGCAACAGAACGTGACGCTGCTCAACAACTCCGATCCAACTGAGTCTGCACCAGGCTATCGCCAGGTCGCTACCAGCGACCAGGCCTTCACCGGTAGCCGCGGGGTAATTCAGTTGAATCAGAGCGCAGGGGTGGGAAACCGAATGGCCAACACCTTTAGCGTACGGGTCGCGGATTGACCCAAACAGGTAGTTTCAACACTTAACCTAAAATAAGTACGGAGAATCACCATGAAACCTTCGATGGCATTAAAGCCTCTGGTTTTCGCAATTGCTGCGGTCATGGCTGTTGCTGTACAAGCTAACGATCGCCGTAATGACCACCAAAACGGCAATCACACTCCTCCACCAACCGTAATCCCTGTTAATGCAACTGCCAATGCGACCGATAGCCAGACCAGTACCGGTAACCGCATCTATAACGAAGGGACTCAAAACTCAGCCGAGATGAGCAGTTCCGGCTCTGGCGCCAGCGGCAATGTCGGCGTCAACGTGGCGGCAGGCAGCGGCAACCAACAAGACAACGCGGCCGCCATCGCAAACGCCAGCTCCACCTCCAGTCTGGATAACAGCTTCGTGTTCGGCACTGCCAATGCCAACTCTAAAGTCACGCAATACGGCAATAACAATCGGGTCGACAACTACTCCACCACATCGTCTGCGGTGATGAGCGGCTCGGGGAATGGTGGCAGCGGCAATATGGGGATCAACATTGCTGGTGGCGACCTGAACCAACAGAAAAACACCATGGCAATTGCCAACTCCAATGCACCGCTCGGCAGCGCGATGGCCACTGCCTCGGCCGATCAAAGCAGTCCTGGCCTGACTGTGAACAACGGTGCCGATCGGACTACCCGCCTGGATACACTGACGTTTACCAAAACGTCTAGCGGCAGTTCCAATTACAACAAAAACTCCAACTTGAGCGTAGACAAGAGCGCTTCCAGCAACTGGGCCGCGAGCGGTTCCAACAGCTTCGATGCAAGCGGATCGAAAAGCTTTGATGCCAGCGGATCCAGAAGCGCGAATTCCAATGCTTCCAGCAGCGCTTCTTTCGATGCTTCTCTGAACGCTAACCTGGACGCGTCGGCAACTGCTAACAGATCGGTCACCTGGAACAATGGTGGCGCCGATCACACCCGCAGCAGGTCTGCTGATGCATCGCTGACCGCATCGCTTGATGCATCGGCCAGTGGTTCTCTCAATACGTCGAACAGCAACTCGTCCGACTCTTCCTACACAAAATCGCACGACTCCTCGTTCACAAAATCGTATGACTCCTCGTACGACAAATCAGGCGAGAAATCGTCTGCGTCTTCTAAAGACGTAACGAAGAGCTACAGCGAAAGCAGTTCATTTGATTTGAGCAACACCTACTCCTATCAAGTGCTGACTCCAACCGGCTGGGCAAACCCTGTGACCAACACCGCAACCCTGAGTGGTTCGGTGAATGGCGGCAGCGGCAACCTGGGTGTCAACGTGGCTGCTGGTGTGGGCAACCAACAAAGCAACTCGCTGGCCATCTCCAACCAGTCGTTCTAATGCTGTCTCTGGAGGCCCCCTTACGGGGGCCTTTTTTCAATATGACCAGAGGGCATCCCCCCATGCGCATTATCGCCTTGGCATTTTTGCTTTGCGTGACCAGTGTGATCGAGGCTGCACAAATGCCGCTGTCCGTCCTGCCGGGCGGTGCGGTGGTATTCAAGCCGATCCAGAGCATCCGCGAGCGTAAATTTGCCGACCTGGTGCAACAGAAAACCGACTTCAGTTGCGGCGCAGCAGCGCTGGCGACCATTTTGCGCCAAGCCTATTGGCTGGACGTCACAGAAGACCAGATCATCGAAGGCATGCTGGCACACTCCGACCAGGATCTTGTCCGCGTTCAGGGCTTCTCCATGCTCGACATGAAGCACTACGTGGAAAGCATCGGCATGCGCGCCCGTGGCTACCGGGTGGCGCCGGAAACCTTGAGTGAAATCAAAATCCCGGTGGTGGTACTCATGGATATCCGTGGCTACAAACATTTTGTAGTCATGCAAAGGGTCCATGAGGGCTGGGTCTATATCGGAGATCCGGTACTCGGTCATAAACGCTACAAAGTCGACGACTTTGTCAAAGGCTGGAACGGCATCATCTTTGCCGTCATCGGTCAGGGCTACGACAAAACCAATGTGTTGCTCGACCCGCCGTTGCCACTGAGCGCCAAGAATCGCATCAACACCTTCAACCCGGTGCAAGACGCCGAGTTGATGGATTTCGGATTCATCCAAAGCGACTTTTTCTAATAACAAGGGAGCACGAAGCTCCGGGAGTATCCAATGAAGACTCCAATCTGGCTGGCGGTGGCTTGCCTCGCCGCCAGCCTGCCAACCCATGCAGAGACTTTCAAACCCATCGAACTGAATGACCAGGAATTGGCGAGCCTGCGCGGCCGCTTTGTCATGCCCGGACGCATCATCAGCTTCGGCATCGCCATGACCAGCACCTGGCAAAATGCCAACGGTGAAGTGATCGGGGCAACGTCCTCGATGCAGATTCAACAATCCACCATCCAGCCACAGTTCTACGTGTCGAAGATCGATGAAAAAGGCACTGGAACGTCGCAATCACAAGGCACCGGCACCGTCACTGGCGGCAACGGCCTCAACAGCACCGGAGGAGTCACACAAGTCGTGCGTGCTGCCGGTGACTACAACACGGCCTACAACAACGTTGATATCAACGTGACCAAGGCCAATCAGGCACCAGCCACACAACAGCAGGGCCAGGCATTGGCCGCTGGCTCGACATTAACCGGCGCCAACGGTGCGGGTTCGATGAGCGTTTCCTCGACCGGTAGTGGCATACAACTCAACATTCTGGCCAACAACAACCAGGGCAGTACGGTACAACGCCTGGCCCAGGGCGGGCTGCTGCAGAACACGACGCTGCTCGGCGCCGGCAACCAGGTCCGCAACATCACATCGCTCAATGTCGTGCTGCGTGACACCGTTCCGACAGCCGGCTCTCTGAGCGGCAATCTGGACCAGCTCAGAGGGCTACGCACCAGCGGATTCTGATCTACGCTCAGTGTCACCAGACGTGTCAGAAGGGACGGCTCACCCATGCATCGATCTTTAACGTTCAGGGCTATCGTTTGTTTGAGTAGCCTGGCCCCGGCTTCATTGCTGTACGCAGCACCGGACCCCCAGGTCGAAGCACTAAAACAAGAACTCATGGAGCTGAAACAACGTTACGAAGCACAACAGAACGCGCTGATGGTACTCGAGCAGCGCGTTCGCCAGGTCGAAGAAACCCCGGCAACACCGGCGCCCAAGCGCCTGACCAAATCCCCCGCGGAAAAGATCAAGGGTGGCCAGACAGTGGCCACCTCTGGGTCGGGAGCCACGGGCAGTTCATACGGTCAGTCGCTCAAGGATGACTCGGAGCCTGCGCAAAGCGTTTCCAACCTGTATGACGAAGCCAGCGGCTTCTTCGGAGGCGGCAAGTTCAGCGTCGAAACCGGCCTGACCTACACGCACTACGATACCCGCGCGTTAACGCTCAACGGCTTCCTGGCACTGGACTCGATTTTTCTCGGCAACATCAACATCGACCGCATCAAGGCGGATAACTGGACCCTGGACCTGACCGCGCGTTACAACGTGGCTCAACGCTGGCAGTTCGACATCAACGTTCCCGTGGTTTATCGCGAATCGACGTATTCCTCCGGTGGCGCCGGTGGCGCAGGCCCGGTGACGTCGGATGCATCCGTCACCCGCGACCCGACCATCGGCGATATCAACGTTGGCGTTGCCTACAAGTTTCTCGATGAGTCGGAGAACTATCCCGACGCGGTCGCCACACTGCGCATCAAAGCACCAACGGGTGAAGACCCTTACGGCATCAAGCTGATCGAGGACCCGAACAACAATAACCTGGCGGTACCCGAAAGCTTGCCGACCGGCAACGGGGTCTGGTCGATCACCCCGGGCATCTCGCTGGTCAAGACCTTCGACCCTGCCGTGCTGTTCGGCAGCCTGGCGTATACCTACAACATGGAAGACTCGTTCAGCGACATAAGTCCCCAAGTCAACTCCAAGGTGCCAGGAGACGTGAAACTCGGCGATTCCTGGCAGATCGGTGCCGGCATCGCATTCGCCTTGAACGAGAAGATGAGTATGTCGTTCTCGTTCACCGATCAGTTCGCCCGCAAGAGCAAGATCAAGCCGGACGGGGGTGAGTGGCAATCCATCACCAACAGCGATTACAACTCGGCCAACTTCAACATCGGCATGACCCTGGCAGCAAGCAATAACCTGACGATCGTCCCGCAACTGTCCATCGGGATGACCGATGACGCGCCCGACTTTTCCTTCAGCCTGAAATTCCCTTACTACTTCTAATGCTGCGACAACAAAAAGCCCGCTGTTTCAGCGGGCTTTTTCGTGGGTCCTACGCGCTATTGGAGCATTGACCTGCAGCCATACACCCCGCTACTCAACGTATCTGATGCTTGTGCAGCAAACGGTAGAAGGTCGGCCTGGATATCCCTAATACCTTGGCGGCGATGCTCAAGTTATCGCTATGACGGTTAAGCACATCACACAACGCCTGACGTTCTGCCCGGTGTTTGTAGTCTTCCAGCGTGCCCATCGGCGCGGAAACAGTTTGATGGCTGATCAGCCCCAAATCTCGCGCTTCGATCTGCCGGCCTTCGGCCAGAACCAACCCGCGCCGTACCCGGTTGGCCAGTTCGCGAACATTGCCCGGCCAGTCATGCTTGCCCATGGCTATCAACGCATCCTCACTGAAGCTGCGCGGACGGCGGCCGGTTTCATGACTGTAGAAATGGGAAAAGTGGTTGGCCAACATCGACAAATCGCCATTGCGCTCACGCAGGGGCGCGGTCGAGACCTGCAAGACGTTCAGGCGATAATACAGATCTTCGCGAAAGCGCTTCTTCTCGATCGCAGCCTCAAGATCGACGTGGGTCGCGGCCAACACCCGCACATCCACGGGAATCGGCTGACTGCCACCCACCCGCTCGATGTGCTTCTCCTGGAGGAAGCGCAACAGGTTCGCCTGCAGTTCAAGAGGCAGGTCACCGATTTCGTCGAGGAACAGCGTACCGCCATTAGCCGCTTCTATTCGCCCGACCTTGCGTTGATGGGCGCCAGTAAAGGCCCCCTTCTCGTGACCGAACAGTTCGGACTGGATCAGGTGCTCGGGAATCGCGCCACAATTGATCGCGACAAAGGGTTTGTTGTGGCGCAACGATTGCCGATGCAGCGTGCGGGCGACCAACTCTTTACCTGTCCCGCTTTCGCCGCGAATCAACACTGGAGACTCCGTAGGCGCCAGTTTGCTCAGGAGCTTGCGCAACTCGCGTATTGGCTTGCTGTCACCGAGCAACTCGTGCTCGGGCTGATCGATATGCACCGTGCCCTGGCCGCGAAGACGGGCCATGCCGAAAGCCCTGCCCAGCGTCACCTGGACTCTGGAGACATCAAAGGGCAAGGTATGGAAATCGAAAAACCACTCGCAGACGAAATCCCCGACATTCTGCAGTCGAAGCACTTCCTGGTTGAGCACGGCGATCCACTCGGTGCCGCTGCGGCTGATCACCTCTTTGACGGCGTCCGGGTGCTCGAGATGCCAAGGCTGCAAACGCAACAAGCCAACGTCACACGTTCGGTCGGTGGCGTTTTCCAGCGTGCAGCTGTCAACGTCCCAACCCACGGAGCGTAATCCGGGCAACAGCTGATGGCAGTCGTCGCACGGATCCACCACAAGTAAACGTCTTAAGGCAGGCGCATCGCTCATGACTGTTCCTTGGCGCCAAAGTCAGGAAAAATTATTAAAAACAGTCATTTGGCAAACCTGACTGTAACATTAGCAAGAATTTGACAGGGCCTTGTATCGTTTGACTATAGAGCGGTCCTGGTATTAGTTATAAGAAGAGACTTCGATAAAAATACCTGACGAGCCCAGGTTTTCATTCAGCGTTCAAAATGAATCGGGCCAACCGGGTATATGAAAGAAAGTTGAAATTTCTTTTGATTGCATGTGACCCGAACCACCCTTGCGGGCATCAGTACAAGTAACCAGCCGAAGGGTCAGCCCAACCGTCGGCCTATCACTTGATTGGGCATACCGAGGGAACATCCAATGAACGCCCCGCTCCGTATCAACGAAGCTCTTCTGATTGCCGACCGCGCATTCCAGCCTTTCCAGTGCGTGGCCTGGGCGCCACAGGACGGCAACGGTGAACTCAGCCTGACCGTTATCGATCGCACCAAAAACAGTATAGGCCGCAAGCTGATCCCGAGCAGCGCCTACACCGACCCGGCACAACTTGAACGCCTGCTCGAACAGGCTCGTGCCGAGTTGAGCCACGAAGGTTACACGCTCCAGTCGTGGTCGATGCCGCATTGATATTTTTTTGCGGATTACTCCGGGGTAATCCGCGCCCTTCCCCCGTCGTTAACAGGTTGGCTGATCATTGCCAGCTGAACTTATGACATGCCTTTATTCGAACTTCCCGTGTGCCTTTAAACATTGCAGGCTTGCCACTGGTTCGAAAAGACACTGTTCTGGCACACAGCGACCCTCCACCTGTTAGTTGTGACAGTTGTGCATTCAACCATTCAGGTTTTGAATATTCTCCTTATACAGTCGCCACCCAATTCCCGGATCAGGACGACTCGCAAGGAGATGCGTGCATGTCAAGCCAGTCCGTTGTGGCTTCGCCCTCAACACTCAGTCATGCAGGGCAACTGGATCCTGCATTCGCCACCCAAGGCAAATCCCAGGTCTATTTCGCCGGCAGTCTTTCAAGCATCGCCCATGACGTCGCAATAGATTCCCAGGACCGCCTGTTGGTGGCGGCCAAGGTAGGCACCCCGGGCGGCAGTCGCTTCGGTCTGGCTCGCCTGCTGGAGGATGGCTCGGCGGATCTCGCCTTTGGCAATCAAGGCAGTGTCATCGGACAGTTCCAACAAGGTTTCGAAGCCATGGCTACCAGGGTTCGCGTGCTCCCCGATGAGCGCATTCTGGTCGTCGGCCTGCACTACGAAAATACGCACTTCACCCTCCCCGCACTGGCATTGTTTGACCCACAGGGCTGTCCCGTTCAGGACTTCGGTGACAATGGTCGCTGCATCGTGCGTCTGCCAGGCAATCTCTCCCATGGTATGCGTGATGCCTGGCTTCCACCCGGTGTACCGGGCGCCGAAGCCTGCGATGTGGACGTTCAAGCGGACGGTCGGATCCTGCTGATGGCCAACCATCACTTCGAACGGGCCGATCATGCCGGCCTGCTCATTCGGCTGAACCCCGACGGATCGCTGGACAGCACATTCAATGGCCGCGGGTTCGTGATCGTCAGGCACTTGCTGATGAACACGTGGCTCAGCAGCCTGAAGATTCAGTGTGACGGGCGAATCCTTGTGGGCGGGTCGATCAACCTCCCCGGAGAAGGATTGCTGGCCCGTTATCGCGCGGACGGCAGTCTCGACACCCATTTTGCCGTGGACGGTTTCATGAGTTTCGAGGCGCGGGGGCATAGCGCTCAGGTCAACCGGATCGTCCAGCAAGACAATGGCGACGTGCAGTGTTTCGGCAGCAGTCGTGAGCCGATGCGCTGCTTGGCCTTGAAAGTCCACATCAATGGCCGCCCGGACAGTCACTGCAACGGCGGGCAGCCGCAATTGCTGGAAATCGCCAATAACGGTTGCCAATGGACCGCCGCACAGGCGCAACCGGACGGCAGTGTGGTGGTAGCCGGCGCAACCATTGGTGGCGTCGAGGCCGACTTTCTGCTGGGTCGATACTCGCCTGACGGCCAGCTCGATCCAGACTTTGGCGATGGCAACGGTTGGGTTCGCACCCGTCTCGGTCGCAGCCTGGACACCGCCACCTCGGTGGCCGTGCAGCGTGATGGAAACATTGTCGTGGGCGGTTATTCCCTGGACGGCCACTATCGGGCGATCGTCGCCCGTTACCTGGCTTAGCCCACTGGATTTTTCCTACACTTGATCTTCCCTTCCGCTTACGGCAAGTTGCGCGCTTCTTAATACAAGGAGCAGCCAATGTCCGGCTCGATGGCCCAGGCGTTCGCGCGTAATTTTCTGGGCAACTCACCCCGCTGGTACAAGGTTTGTATTGTCGGTTTCCTGATTCTCAATGCCCTGGTGCTGTGGACAGCAGGTCCGGTGGCAGCCGGCTGGTTGCTGGTGCTGGAATTCATATTCACCCTGGCCATGGCGCTCAAGTGTTATCCACTCATGCCTGGCGGCTTGCTGCTCGTCGAAGCGTTGTTGCTGAAAATGACCACGCCACAGGCGCTCTATGACGAGCTGGTTCACAACTTTCCGGTGATCCTGCTGCTGATGTTCATGGTGGCCGGCATCTACTTCATGAAAGACCTGCTGTTGTTCCTGTTCTCGCGGTTGCTGCTTGGGGTCCGCTCCAAGGCGCTGCTGTCGTTGATGTTTTGCTTTTTGTCGGCGTTCCTGTCGGCCTTTCTCGACGCCCTGACCGTGACAGCCGTCATCATCAGTGCTGCCGTCGGTTTTTACTCGGTGTACCACCGGGTGGCCTCGGGCACCGATCCCCGCCAGGATGGCGAGTACGGCGATGATCGGCACCTGCCTTCCCTTCATCATGGCGATCTCGACCAGTTTCGTGCGTTTCTGCGCAGCCTGTTGATGCACGGTGCCGTCGGTACGGCGCTGGGTGGCGTGTGCACGCTGGTGGGTGAACCGCAGAACCTGCTGATCGGCCATGAAATGGGTTGGCATTTTTCCGAGTTCTTCCTGAAAGTCGCTCCGGTTTCACTCCCTGTCCTGGTCGCGGGTCTGGTCACCTGCGTCCTGCTGGAAAAATTGCGCTGGTTCGGCTACGGCACCTTGCTGCCGGACAACGTCCGCGCCGTGCTGGCCAATTACGCCGCCGAAGACAATGCCGAACGCACCTCGCAACAGCGTGCAGCCCTCATCGTACAGGGCGCGGCCGCACTGATCCTGATTGCCGGCCTGGCCTTTCATGTGGCGGAAGTGGGCTTGATCGGTTTGATGGTGATCGTGCTGATCACAGCGTTCACCGGCATCACCGATGAACACCGTCTCGGTAACGCGTTTAAGGATGCGATGCCATTCACCGCGCTACTGGTGGTGTTTTTCGCCGTGGTGGCAGTGATTCACGATCAACAACTGTTCACGCCATTGATCCAATGGGTGCTGGCGCTGCCTGCCGATCAACAACCGGGCATGCTGTTCATCGCTAACGGGTTGCTCTCGGCGATCAGTGACAACGTGTTCGTGGCGACCATCTACATCACCGAAGTGAAACAGGCGTTCCTTTCCGGGCACATGAGCCGTGAGCATTTCGAGACCCTGGCCATCGCGATCAACACGGGCACCAACTTGCCGAGCGTGGCGACACCCAATGGTCAGGCTGCGTTTCTGTTTCTGCTGACGTCGGCGATTGCGCCGCTGGTTCGCCTGTCGTATGGACGGATGGTGTGGATGGCCTTGCCATACACCATGGTGATGGGCGTCCTGGGTTGGTACGCGGTGAGCTACTGGCTGTAAACAGCGCCCCGATAACGTGGGAGCGAGCCTGTTCGCGAAGCGGCGACATCAGCCAATATTGACGCTGAAGGACATACCGCCGTCTCGAGCAGGCGCCCACGATGGGGTGTGCGTGGTTATCGAGGGAGGATATACCGCTCAATCGCCAGAGCCGCACCGTCCTCGGTATTGGCGCCCGTCACCACATCGGCCTGGCGTCTGACTTCTTCCTCGGCCTGCCCCATGGCGATCGACAGACCGGCGCGATGGAACATGGCCGGATCATTACCGCCATCGCCCATGGCCGCCGTCTGTTGCAGCGGTACACCGAGAAACCCGGCCAATGTCGCGAGGGCGTCACCCTTGTTGGCACGCATCGCGGTCACGTCCAGATACACCGGCTGCGAACGTGAAACCTGAGCCTGCCCTTCCACCAGCGGTAACAACCGCGCCTCCAGCTCAACCAGCAACTCGGCGTTGCTGCTGGCGGCGACGATCTTGTCGATGCGAGCAAGAAACGGCTCGAAACTATCGACGCTCACCGGTGGGTATCCCAACCCGTACTGCTCTCGCGGCACCATGGGGCCGCTTGGATCTTTCACCAGCCAGTCGCCACCACTGAACACCCACACCTCGATATCCGGCTGATCGGCAAACAATGCCAGGGCGATCAGCGCCGCCGTGGCAGGCAAGTAATGCGCGACCAGCAAACTGCCATCCGGATTGACGATCGTGCCGCCATTGAAGGCCGCCGTCGGCAAGTCGACGCCCAAGGCCTCAATCGCCTGCAACATGGCTTTGGGGGGCCGGCCGGTGGCGAGACTGAACAGCACCCCGGCCTCACGCAACGCGCGTACCGCGTCGATGGTGCGCTGACTGAGGCTGTGATCGGGCAGCAGCAACGTGCCGTCCATGTCACTGAGCAAGAACCGGATGGGGTGTTGCGCTACCTCACTCATCCGAGACCATGCCAGACGCGACCGTCGCGAGCCAGCAACTCTTCGGCGGCCTGCGGCCCGTTTTCACCCGCGGCATAGCTCTGTACCGCTGAATCCTGCTGCCAGGCGTCAAGGAACGGTTGTACGGCCCGCCAGCCGTTCTCGATATTGTCGGCGCGCTGGAACAGCGTCTGATCGCCAGTCAGGCAGTCATAGATCAAGGTTTCGTAGCCGGTGGACGGCTGCATTTCAAAGAAATCCTTGTAGGCGAAGCCCAGTTCTATGTTTTCCATCTTCAGTGCCTGGCCAGGCCGCTTGGCCAGCAGATCGAACCACATGCCTTCATTGGGCTGAATCTGGATCCGCAGATAGGTCGGTGCAAGCTCTTCGACCTCGGTATCACGGAACTGCGCATAGGGCGCAGGCTTGAAGCAGATGACGATTTCGGTGTCGCGCACGCTCATGCGCTTGCCGGTGCGCAGGTAAAACGGCACGCCGACCCAGCGCCAATTGTCGATCATGACCTTCAGGGCCACATAGGTTTCGGTGTTGCTGTCCGGCGCGACCTTATCTTCCTGGCGATACCCCGGCAGTGGTTTGCCGTCGATTTCGCCGGCGGTGTATTGACCGCGTACCGAATTGATCCGCGCGTCTTCGACCGACCAGGGGCGGATCGCGCCGACCACCTTGGCTTTCTCGCCACGAACCGCATCGGCGCCAAAGGCCGCCGGAGGCTCCATGGCCACCATCGCCAGCAACTGGAACAGGTGATTGGGCACCATGTCCCGCAGAGCGCCGGTGTGCTCATAAAAACTGCCACGGGTTTCCACGCCGACGGTTTCAGCGGCAGTGATCTGCACGTGGTCGATGTAATGGTTGTTCCAAAAGGCTTCGAACAGGCTGTTGGAAAACCGGCTGACCAGAATGTTCTGCACGGTTTCCTTGCCCAGATAGTGATCGATCCGGTAGATCTGCTTTTCCGTCATGACCTTGAGCAGGCATGCATTCAAGGCTTCGGCGGTTTGCAGATCGGAACCGAAAGGCTTTTCGATCACCACCCGCCTGAAGGATTCCGGGCTTTCCTCCAGCAAGCCGGACGCGCCGAGACGACGCGCCACCTCACTGAAAAAACGTGGCGCGGTGGCCAGGTAGAACACCGCATTGCCGGTGCCGCTGGCGGCGATTTTTGCCCCCAGCGCTTGATAAGTGCTGTCGTCCAGGAAATCGCCCTGGACGTAGCTGATGCCCTTGGCGAGTTTGGCCCACACCTGCGGGTCAAGGGCCTGATCGCCCTTGCCGACTTTGGTGGCCGCCTCGTTGCGAATGAAGTCTTCGAGTTTTTGCGCGAAGCCTTCATCGCTGATGGCGTTGTGGTCAACGCCGATGATCCGCAGTCCATCCCCGAGTAACCCGTCGCGCATGAGGTTATACAGCGCCGGCATCAGCAGGCGCTTGACCAGGTCGCCATGGGCGCCGAACAGAAACAGCGTGGTCGGTGGCGCGGGTTCCGTCTTGGATTTTCTGCGGATCACATGGGTCATTTTTTAGGTGTCTCCACATGACCGCCAAAGCCGAAGCGCTGGGCCGAGAGAATTTTGTCGCCAAAGGTGCCCTGGCCACGGGAACGGTAGCGCGAGAACAGCGAATTCGACAGTACTGGAACCGGTACCGCTTGCTCCATGGCCGCTTCGATGGTCCAGCGACCTTCACCGCTGTCCGCTACCGAGCCGGAGTAGCCATCGAGTTTCGGGTCGCTGGCCAGAGCGTCGGCGGTCAGGTCGAGCAGCCAGGACGACACCACGCTGCCACGACGCCAGACTTCGGCAATGTCGGCGACGTTCAAGTCGAAACGCTGGTCTTCCGGCAGGTTGGTGCTGGCCTTGGTCTTGAGAATGTCGAAACCTTCGGCGAAGGCCTGCATCATTCCGTACTCGATACCGTTGTGAATCATCTTGACGAAATGCCCGGCACCCGCCGGACCGGCATGGATGTAGCCGTGCTCGGCACGGTTATCATCGGATTGGCGGTCTCTGGTGCGCGGAATGTCGCCCATGCCCGGTGCCAGGCTTCGGAACAGCGGATCGAGGCGCTCAACGGTCTCGGCATCGCCACCGATCATCATGCAGTAGCCGCGCTCCAGGCCCCAGACGCCGCCGGAAGTGCCGACATCGATGTAATGCAGGCCTTTTTCCGAGAGGGTTTTCGCGCGACGGATATCGTCCTTATAGAAGGTGTTGCCGCCGTCGATGATGGTATCGCCGGCTTCGAGCAGGCTGCTCAGGGTGTCGATGGTGTCTTCGGTCGGCGCGCCTGCCGGCAGCATGACCCAGACCGCTCGTGGTTTGGCCAGGCCAGCGACCAGGGCTGGCAAATCGGCAACCCCGGTGGCGCCCTCTTCGCTCAACGCGTCGACGAAGGCGGTATTGCGGTCGTACACAACGGTGGTGTGCCCGTTGAGCATCAGGCGCCGCGCAATATTCCCGCCCATGCGGCCCAGTCCAATAATCCCGAGTTGCATGTGCTGATGCTCCCTACTACAAATAAAAGTGTGTCAAAGGTTATAGCCCAACGCGACTAATGAAGCTTAGTCCAGAGCGTCGGGATGAAGTTTCCGGGCATTGTGCCCGATCCAGATTGATAACGTCGGGAATCGTGCCGAAGACACAACGACCGCAAAAAATAAAAAAGTTCCCTTCTGGAGCGAAAGAAATCAAAATCGGCGCCGATAGTAGATCAGACGCTGATGTGGGCGGATCTACAGTTGAGACACGCCATTTGCGAGGTGAGCAATGGGCACAGTACACACCGCACTGCCAGCACAAACCCTTTATGTCACTGTCCGTCGCGATGAATTGCGCCAGTTGAAAGACGAACGCGATCAGTTGAAACACGAGTTGGCGCAATTGCGCTTGCTGCTCCAGGGTCAACAGCCCTTGCCCGTGATTCAGGGCGCCCCCCACGCCTGACGCCCTCGCTCGAATCGGAAGCAGCACTGCACTGCTTCCGATGCATGGTAGCCCTTAGCCATTGATGGCAACTCACGAATTTTTCACATTTGCTTGGTAATACTTTGCGCCCTTTAAACGTCGTGGCCACCTCTTGCGTGCGCCTCCCGTCTGTCGCCCGCCCCTCTGACTGACGGTGATGAACTCTGGCTGGAGCGTTGAATGTTTAGGTTTAAGCGCAGCGATGTGGCTGCGAAAGGTTTCGATTGGACCGCCCTTCTCTGGATGTTTCTGTTCTTCTGGTATTTCTCCGGCATCACCCAACTGCTGATCCAGTTGACGGGCACCTCGGGCTTCTCCGGGTTCCGCCAAGCGTTTTTCATGAGTGCCCTCTGGCTTGCGCCAATGCTGCTGTTCCCGAAAAAAACACGCGTCATGGCTGCGGTGATCGGCGTGGTGTTGTGGGCCTGCTCCATGGCGAGCCTGGGTTACTTCTTCATCTATCAGCAGGAATTTTCCCAAAGCGTCATCTTCATCATGTTCGAGTCGAACGTGTCTGAAGCCGGCGAGTACATGACCCAGTACTTCGCCTGGTGGATGGTGCTCGCGTTCCTCGCGCATACCGCGTTTGCCTATTTCCTCTGGACGCGCCTGCGCCCCGTGTACCTGCCCCGTGGCAAGGCATTGGTGGCCGCGACCGCCATCCTGGTGGCAGTGGTCGGTTATCCCCTGATGAAACAGACGGTGCGGGCAGGCAGTTTCGCGCAAGGATTCGACAAATTCGAAAGTCGCATCGAACCTGCTGTGCCGTGGCAGATGGCCGTGGCCTATCACCGTTACCGGGAAACCCTGGCCGGCATGCAGGACATGCTCAAAAGCGCCAGCACGATCCCGCCGCTGCACAATCTCAAGGACGCGATGGCCAACCAGCCCGCGACCCTGGTACTGGTCATCGGCGAATCCACCAACCGTCAGCGCATGAGCCTGTACGGCTATCCGCGGGAAACCACGCCGGAACTGGACAAGCTCAAGGATCAACTGGCGGTTTTCGACAACGTCATCACACCGCGCCCGTACACGATCGAGGCGCTACAACAGGTGCTGACCTTTGCCGACGAAGAACATCCTGACTTGTACCTGTCGACACCATCGCTGGTCAGCATGATGAAACAGGCGGGCTACAAAACCTTCTGGATCACCAACCAGCAGACCATGACCAAGCGCAACACCATGCTCACGACCTTCTCCGAGCAGGCCGACGAGCAGGTGTACCTGAACAACAACCGCAACCAGAATGCCGCCCAATACGACGGCGACGTGATCGAGCCATTCAACAAGGCCCTGGCCGACGCGGCGCCGCGCAAGTTGATTGTGGTGCACTTGCTGGGCACGCACATGAGCTACCAGTACCGTTATCCTGCGTCCTTCGACAAGTTCAAGGACCGTAACGGCGTACCGTCGGGCGTGCGCGACGATCAGGTGCCCACCTACAACAGCTATGACAACGCGGTGCTGTACAACGACTTCGTGGTGTCGAGCCTGATCAAGGATTACGCCAAATCTGATCCGAACGGCTTCCTGCTGTACCTCTCCGATCATGGTGAAGACGTTTTCGATTCCGTTGGCCATGGCACGCTGGGGCGCAACGAAAACAAGCCGACAGCACCGATGTACACCATTCCGTTCATGGCATGGGCCTCGCCGAAATGGCGCGAAACCCATGACTGGAGTTTTGCCGGCGATCTGGGGCGCCCTTACAGCAGCTCGCAACTGATCCACACCTGGGCCGACCTGGCCGGTCTGAGTTTCGATGAACTGGATCGGAGCAAGAGCCTGGTCAGCGACAGCTTCAAGCCACGGCCCTTGCTGATCGGCAATCCGTACGAGCGCCAACAGCGGCCATTGATCGACTTCAGCCTGATGAAACCCAAGGCAGCGTCAGCCGTCGTTCAGCAGTAAACCTTTTCAGGGGCCGGTTCCGGCCCCTTTTTCTTGGGCGCGCGCAAGGCCGAGCTGGCCAAGGCGTACCACCTGCCCGGCAATTGGCGGGCACTGACGGGCCGGCCCCCGATAAATCGACGGCACTCAGCCTGGACTGGAAACTGGACTTGAAATTCCAGATCTCGCCAATTCCCTTTTAATGGAATCGGCGGATAATCGGGATTCGACTACGATTCATTGATTCATTGATTCATGGACGAATGGCATCCGACAGCTATTAGTGGGAGGCACACCATGAAACGTATTACGTTGACCCTCGCCGTCCTGATGACACTTGGCTCCACCTGCGCCTTTGCCGAAGGCGGAGCCGAACGCATGCGGTACTACTACGAAACCCTGCGATACAACCAACAACTGGCGTTGGGCAACGCCACGCAAAGTCAGACGACGCCGATGCGGGTTCCGGACGATCAAACCGCGCAGGTGACCGAGTCCTACAGACCGAAATGATTGTTACACCTCTGACTGTCCTGCTCTTCAGTCAGAGTCGATCATTGGGCGTCCTGATGGGCGCCCCTTTTTTGCCATGATCTGAGCACCTTGATCAAAGCGCCTTGATCCAGAACATCATGCGCCCGTGCGCCGGATCGAACTCGCCCGGGGCAAAGCCGAACTTGCCATACGACGCCTGGGCCACCGCATTGCCCTCCAGCACCTCCAGGGTGATTTTGCAGCAGCCACGCTGGCGGGCGATCTCCTCGACCTTCTGCAACATCCGCTGGCTCAGTCCCAATCCGCGAAACTTCGGCACCACCGCCACATCGTGAATATTGACCAACGGCCGACAGGCAAAGGTCGAGAAACCTTCGAAGCAGTTGACCAGCCCGGCCGGCTCGCCGCCGACAAAGGCCAGCACGCTGAAGGCATGGGGACGCTTGGCCAGCTCGCCCGGCAGGTGTTCCAGCACACTGGCAGGCAAGGAGTGACCGCCCCCCATCGGGTCTTCAGCATAACTGTTCAACACCAGACAGATCGCTTCGGCATGCACCGGATTGGTATAGCTGGCTTGCAGTACTAGTATTTCCGCGGAATCCATTTCCATCCTCGTTTGCAGTAGCCCCAGCGCGTTGTTCGCGCTGGAAGGCTGGGTGAAGATATCGTGGGCGCTGCTGCAAATCAAAGGATCGCAGGCTCAATGCCCCCAAATCAAAGCCTCGGTCCAGCCCAATTCGGCAAAATCCCCGGCCCGCAGATGCGATTCGCCGACACAGAAAAACTCATCCAGCTGTGGCGGCTTGACTGAAGTAGCGCTGAGCATCCCGTGGACCTGACCGCGATGGTGAATCTGGTGCTCGAACAGGTGCGACAACAGGCGCAGGCGACTCTCGTACTGTGGCGTGTCCCGGGCGATGGTCACGGTCCTGCTCAGGTCCGCATCGCGCATTTGCTCGCAGTAGGCGATCAAGCGTCGATCGACATGGGATTGCTCACGCCTGAGGTCGGCGGCCAGGGTGTGCGGCTCGTCGTCCTTGAAAAAAACGTAGCAGTCGGGGTGCGGCTCATCGCCGCGCAATTCGCGCTCAAGGGCATCCACATAAAACCAGTCACAGGTCAGGATATGGTTGAGGGTCGCGCGGAGACTGGGAAAGAAACTGGTGCGCGGCGCCGCCAGCTCATCCTGGCTCAACTGGCACCAGGCCTTGGCCAGTCGATGGTTGGCCCAAGCGTTCTGGTAGGCCATGGTCAGCAAATGGTGTGACAGCGGTTGATTCATCTTCACGCCTCCTGATTGTCACGCCTCGGCGAAGCGTTGCAGCTGCATCTCCTGCAGGCGACTGAGGGTGCGGCGGAACGGGAACTCCAGATAGCCCTGGGTGTAGAGCGAGTCCATGGGCACCTGCGCTTCGAGGTACAGCGGCACCTTGCGGTCGTAGCACTCGTCCACCAGGGCGATGAACCGGCGCACGCCATCATCATGCACCGACAACTGCGGCAACTCGCGATCGCCGGCCACCACTCGCTCGACCCCATCCTCAGTGCCACGGGCTATGCGCCCTTCGCGTTTTTGAGCGCTGAGATTGGGTACATCGCTCAACAGAATAGCGCTGTAGGTGTCACACAGGGCCATGAAATCCATGGCGGAAAACGGCTGCTCACAGAGGTCGGCGTAACGACACCAGACGACGCCCCGGCTGGCCTGGACCACATTGAGCGAGCGGTAGCCAACCTGGATCGGAGCGTTGGAAACCGCCTGACCGACGGTCAACGCCTTGAACACATCGCCAAGGGCACTCGATTGTCCGGGCGTGGCCACCCAATAACGCTGCAAGCCCTGCCCCGGATGCAGGCGATGGTCTTCCCCGCCATCCACCGCAATCACCTGCATGTGCTGCTTGATCGCCGCAATGGCGGGCAGGAAACGGTCGCGATTGAAGCCGTCGGCGTACAACTGGTCGGGCGGCAGGTTGGAGGTGCAGACCACCACCACGCCCTGCTCGAACATGACCTGGAACAAGCGCCCGAGAATGATGGCGTCACCGATGTCATTGACGAACAGTTCGTCGAAGCACAGCACCCGCACCTCGTCGGCCAGCTCCCGAGCCAGTGCCTTCAAGGGGTCGGCAGTGCCGGTCAGTTGAAACGAACGCTGATGCACCCAGCCCATGAAGTGGTGAAAGTGCTGGCGCCGGGCAGGCACCCGCAGGTGTTGGTAAAACTGGTCCATTAACCAGGTTTTACCACGCCCGACCGGGCCCCAGAGGTACACGCCCATGATCGGCGCCCGACCTTCATGCAAGGCTTCGTGGCACTTTTGCAACGCCCAGACGGCATGTTCCTGGGCTTCGTCCTGGACGAAACCCTTTTGTTCTATGGCGTGTTGCCAGGCGCTGAGGGGCGAGTCGACATTCATGCGCGGCAGTATGCCACTCGTCAGCGTTGTCTTCACTGAAATGTCTCAGAGGATTCTGCATCGGGGAAAAGCACCTTGACGAAATATATTATACGAATCATATTTAATAAATGTTGTCTGACATTTAAAAATTGCATCCCTCAGGAGTCTTCCTAATGCATTACAACGTCTTCGGTCGTAAAACAGGCTTGCGGGTATCCGAGCTGGCGTTGGGTGCCGGCAATTTCGGCACCGGTTGGGGCCATGGCGCCGAGCGCGATGAAGCCAAGGGCATTTTCGATGGCTACCTGGAGGCTGGCGGCAATTTCATCGACACCGCCAACGGCTACCAGGCCGGGCAGTCGGAAGCCATGCTCAGCGAATTCATTGCTGCGGAACGCGACCATCTGGTCGTCGCCAGCAAATACACCCTGGGCACGACCCCGGCCGCAGGCATCGCCCACACCGGCAACAACCGCAAGAACATGGTGCGCGCCGTCGAAGAGAGCCTGAAACGGCTGAAAACCGACCACCTTGACCTGTTCTGGGCGCACATGAGTGACGGCATCACGCCCATGGAAGAGATCCTGCGCGGCTTCGACGATCTGGTACGGGCCGGCAAGATCCATTACGCCGGGCTGTCGAATTTCCCGGCATGGCGCATCGCCCGCGCCGACCTGCTGGCTGAAGTGCGCGGGTTCTCGCCCATTGCGGCGATTCAGGTCGAATACAGCCTGGCCGAACGCACGGCGGAGCGCGAGCAACTGCCCATGGCCGAAGCGCTTGGGCTGGCAGCTACCCTGTGGTCACCGCTGGGCGGCGGGTTTCTCACCGGCAAATACCGCACCAACGACGGTGACAACCGCGCCGCGAAACTCGGCATGCTGATTCACGCCGAAAAAAGTCAACGTGAAACCGCCCTGCTCGATGCCTTACTGGCCATCGCCTCGGAACTGGGAGCCAGCCCGACTCACGTGGCCATCGCCTGGCTCATGGAAAAGGCCAAGCGCTCAACCACGGCGCTGATCCCGATCCTGGGCTCGCGTACCCGCGCCCAACTGGATGCAACTTTGGATGCATTGAATGTGCAGCTAAATGCCGAGCATCTGGTGCGACTCGACGAAGTCAGCGATGTGCCGAAGGGCGTGCCCCACGAAACCCTCGCGGGCTCGGCATCGCGGTTCAGCGGGGGCAAGATTCTGGCCCCCGCCATAATCCCCGTGGCCTGACACACCGCCATCGCGAGCAAGCTCGCTCCCGCAGGTTTTTCGGTCGTTCGCCCATTCCGGCTACACCTACCAACCCTGCGGGAGCGTGGCTTGTCGGGTCGCCGCATCGCAGCGATGGCGTCAGCACGTTCAACCTCTACGTCGCCTGACGCACCGCTCCCCAGTCCCGGGGCGCGTTCAGCGGTCGACCTTGTGCCTGGCCGCGTACAAGCACAGCATTTCCATGGCCAGGGTCGCGGCCGCCAGCGAGGTGATGTCGGCGCTGTCATAGGCCGGTGCTACTTCCACCACGTCCATGCCCACCAGGTTGATCCCGCGCAAGCCGCCGAGAATCTCCAGCGCCTGCACCGTACTCAAACCGCCGCACACCGGCGTTCCGGTGCCCGGAGCGAAGGCCGGGTCGAGGCAGTCGATGTCGAACGTCAGGTACACCGGGTGGTCGCCGACCCGCGAGCGGATGGCTTCGACGATCGCGTCCACGCCACGCCGATGCACTTGCCGTGCATCCAGCACTTCAAAGCCCTGGTGATCGTCGTTGGTGGTGCGCAAACCGATCTGCACCGACCGCGAAGGATCGACCAGCCCCTCCTTGGCGGCGTGCCAGAACATGGTGCCATGGTCGATGCGCTTGCCCTCCTCGTCCGGCCAGGTGTCGCTATGGGCGTCGAAGTGAATCAGCGACAGCGCGCCGTGCTTGCGGGCATGGGCCTTGAGCAGCGGATAGGTGATGAAATGATCGCCGCCGAAGGTCAGCATCGCACTGCCGGCATTGAGGATGTGTTCGGCATGGGCTTCGATGCATTCCGGCGTCGACTGCGGCGATCCGTAATCGAAGTCGCAATCGCCAAAGTCAACCACCGCCAGATGATCGAACGGGTCGAAGGTCCACGGCCAGTGGCGTTCCCAGGCGATCCCGGTAGACGCGGCACGGATGCCCCGTGGTCCGAAGCGGGCTCCGGGGCGGTTACTGGTGGCCGTGTCGAACGGCACACCACTGACCACGACGTCGACACCGCGTAAATCGCGACTGTAGCGACGACGCATGAAACTGGTGATACCGGCGTAGGTACTTTCGGCGGCAGTGCCGTAAAGGCTGTCACGGGTGATGGCTTGGTCGTTCTGTGCTGGGACGTCCATTGAAGGTTCCTTGTTATTGGCGGCTACGGAAAGCGGTCCACATACGAGTGCGCTGACGCATGTCCTTGAGGCTCATGCTGCGGTCGGCGTACAGGCGGTCACGAATGTCGGCGGGCGGATAGATGTCCGGATCGGTGCGCACCGCCTCATCCACCAGCGGCGTGGCCGCCTGGTTGGCCGTGGCGAAGAACAGCGTGTTGGTCAATGAGGCGACGGACTCGGGGCGCAACATGAACTCGATGAACTGGCGGGCGGCTTCGGGGTGCGGTGCATCCTTGGGGATCGCCAGGTTGTCTTGCCAGACGAGGGTGCCTTCCTTGGGAATCCGGTAAGCGATTTCGTACGGCTTGTTGGCCTTGCGCGCTTGATCCGCCGCCATGCTGGCATCGCCGTTGTAAGCCAGTGCCAGGCAGATGCCGCCGTTGGCCAGGTCGTTGATCTGCCGCCCGCTGGCGACGTACAGCACCGATGGCTGCAATTGATGCAACAACGCCTGCGCCGCATCCAGCTCATTCTTGTCGGTGCTGTAGGGGTCTTTGCCCAGGTAGTGCAAGGCGAGGCCGATCACTTCCTGCGGCGAATCAATGATCGCAACGCCACAGTCCTTGAGCTGGCTGGCGTATTCCGGTTTGAAGAGCAGATCCAGGCTGTTGAGCGGCACGTTCGGCAGGCGCTTGCGCACGGCTTCGACATTCATTCCCAGCCCCAGGGTGCCCCAGGTGTAGGGCACGCCATATTGATTGCCGGGATCGACCGCGGCGAGTTTCTCCAACAGGTCCGGATCAAGATTCGCGTAGCCCTTGAGGCCTTCATGGGGAATCGCTTTAAGCGCGCCCGCCGCCAGACCACGCGCCAGTACGCTGGACGACGGCACGACCACGTCATAGCCGCTGCCACCGGTGAGCAACTTGGTTTCGAGCACTTCCGGTGCGTCGAAGGTGTCGTAGCGCACATGAATGCCGGTTTCCTGCTCGAAACGTTGCAAGGTTTCGGGGGCAACGTAATCGGCCCAGCTGTAGAGATTGACGACTTTGTCTTCAGCCTGGACCGAGGCGGCCACGGCCAGGAGCAACGCGGGTAAACACAGCTTGAACTTGGGAGCCATGACGAACACCTGTCAAGAGGAAGTGACTGCAGGATGCGTCGTCGGATACATTGGTGAAATATCAAGTTTATTAACCTGACATTATCCAGGAGTAATGTTTGATGCTCGGTCAACTCCACGATCTGGACCTGCAACTGCTGCGCCTTTTCGTCAGCGTGGTGGATTGCGGCGGCTTCAGCGCGGCCCAGGGCGAACTGGGCTTGAGCCAGTCAAGCATCAGCCAGCAAATGGCCAAGCTGGAGACCCGGCTCGGCTATCGCCTGTGCAGTCGTGGCAAGGGCGGATTCAAGATCACGCCCAAGGGCGAACAGTTGCTCTCGGCCACCAAGGCTTTGTTCGAATCCATCGAAGCGTTCCGCCATCAATCCAACGGCGTGGCCGGAAGATTGATCGGCGAGGTGCGCCTGGGCCTGTCCGAAGCGCTGGATCAATCGGTCCTGCAACACGTGGCCGGCGCGATCCGGCGTTTCCGTGAGCGAGACGAATCGGTGCGCATCGAGTTGATCAGCGCGATGCCCGGCGAAATGGAGCGCTTGTTGCTGCAACAGCGACTGGACCTGGCCATCGGCTACTTCTCCCAGGCACAAAGCGCTTTCGACTACCGCGAGCTGTTCAGCGAAACCCAACACCTGTATTGCGCCCCCGGTCATCCGCTGTTCGACAACGACGCGCCGGATGATCAGGCATTGCAGGCCTGCGACCGAGTCGATCACCCCTACCGCTTCCTGCGCAGCGACGAACCGTTCCAGGGCACATTGTGTTCGGCGCGCTCGGAGCAGGTCGAAGGCACCCTCGCCTTTATCCTGTCCGGCAAGCATGTCGGGTATCTGCCCAGCCACTTCGCCCGAAGCTGGGAAGACAAAGGCTTGCTGCGAGTCGTCCGCCGTGAAGGCATGAGCTTCGATGTAGCGTTTCACCTGGCCCGCCATCGCGCCCTGGTCCCGGGGGATGCGCAGAAGGCGTTCGAAGAGGATTTGCTCGCGGCGTTTGCCTGAAATCCAGCGAATGCCTCTGTGGGAGCCTGCTCGCGATGGAGTTGAGAACACCGCGGGGTGTCTGACTCCCCGCGTTTTCGTTGACGTCCATCGCGAGCAGGTTCGCTCCCACAGGTTGTCCGGGGTTTCGGGGGCTTTGCTCGCCACAAAAGGGGCTTTCTGGCATCCTGCGCCTCCATTTTCTGACCCGGCCCGCCTCCTGGCTTGCACAACCCCATGACTGCTTCTGAAAAACCGCCTGCCCCGCGCCACAACGACCTGATCTATGGCCTCAACGATCGCCCGCATCTGACCGCCACCGTCTTCGCCGCCCTGCAACATGTGCTCGCCAGTTTCGTCGGCATCATCACCCCGACGCTGATCATGGGCAGCGCCCTGGGCCTGCAAAGCGAAATCCCTTACCTGATCAGCATGGCCCTGTTCGTCTCGGGCCTGGGCACCTTCGTTCAGGCGCGGCGATTCGGGCCGGTAGGTTCCGGCCTGCTGTGCCTGCAAGGCACCAGTTTTTCGTTCATCAGCGTCATCCTCAGCGCCGGCTTCATGGTCAAGGCCCGAGGGGGCGGCACCGATGAAATTCTCTCGACGATTTTCGGCGTGTGCTTTTTCGCCGCGTTCATCGAAGTGGTGTTGAGCCAGTTCATCGGCAAACTGCGCATGCTGATCACCCCGGTGGTGACCGGCACGATCATCACGCTCATGGGGCTGTCGCTGATCAAGGTCGCCATGACCGACATCGCCGGCGGTTTCGGCGCCAGCGACCTGGGTGCAGCCAGCCACCTGGGCCTGGCCGCGCTGGTGCTCGGGACGATCGTGGTGCTGAACCGGGTTGATGTGCCGTTCCTGCGTCTTGGCGCCATTGTCATTGGCCTGACCCTGGGCTACGGGGTCGCCTGGCTGTTGGGCCACGTCGACTTCGCCAGCCTGCCCGCCGTGCCGCTGATGAGCGTGCCGGTGCCGTTCAAATACGGGTTTTCGTTCGATTGGGTGGCGTTCGTGCCGGTGGCGGTGATTTTCCTGGTGTCGCCACTGGAAGCGGCGGGTGATCTGACGGCCAACTCGATGATTTCCCGGCAGCCGGTCAAAGGCCCGGTGTATATCCGCCGCATCAAGTCCGGGCTGTTGGCCGACGGCCTCAACTCGGCCATGGCGGCGGTGTTCAACAGCATGCCGATGGTGACCTTCGCGCAGAACAACGGCGTGATTCAGCTCACCGGCGTGGCCAGCCGTTACGTGGCGTTTTTCATTGCCGGCCTGTTGGTGCTGCTGGGGTTGTTCCCGATGATCGGCGCGGTGCTGCAACTGATGCCCAAACCGGTGCTGGGCGGTGCCGAGCTGGTGATGTTCGGCACGGTGGCGGTGGCCGGTATCAAGATCCTCGCCGAAGCCGGACTGCACCGGCGCAACATGCTGATCGTGGCGATTTCCCTGGGCATGGGCCTCGGCGTGGCGGCAGTGCCACAAGTCCTGCGTGAACTGCCCCAGGCCCTGCACAACATTTTCGAGTCGCCCATCACCGTCGGCGCGCTGTGCGCTATCGTTCTGAATATCTTCCTGCCTGAAGAGTTCATCGAGCTGGAAGAGGACGAGTTCGACCCCGAGGCCTCGGTACTGCAAGTGATGCAGAATCCCGATGTCCCGCCCCGGGGTGAACCCCAAACGCCTGCGGGTGTCGCACAGTTGAACCGCTAGATCGCGCTCAAGGGCTGAGTCGCTGGTGGTTCAGCCCTTTTCTCCACGAGAGCACGTCAATGCGCAGTGTCCAAGCGGTCCTTCTTTCCCTCCTGATGCTCTGCCTGAGCGCCTGTAGCTCGTTCCCCAACAGCGATCCGCTGAACGTCAACGTCGTCGGCATCCAGCCGCTGCAAGGCCAGGATATGGAAGTTCGTTTCGCCGTGAAGATCCGCGTGCAGAACCCCAATGGCACCAACGTCAACTACAACGGCGTGGCACTGGACCTGGAAATCAACGGTCAACCATTCGCCTCCGGGGTCAGCGATCAGTCCGGTTCAATTTCGCGCTATTCCGAGACCGTGTTGACCGTGCCGGTCAGCGTGTCGGCCTTCTCGGTGCTGCGGCAGACCATTGGGTTGAGCCAGGTACAAACCCTGAACAATCTGCCTTACGTGCTGCGCGGCAAGCTGGCCGGTGGCCTGTTCGGCACCACGCGTTTCGTGGACAGTGGCAAACTCAGCCTGCCGGGGCCGATGACCGGCAGCCGGTAAGCACGATTTCAAGGAGCGAAAAAGAACATGGAAACCACCCCCACGCTTTCCACAGAGCGCCTGATTCTGCGTCCGCTGGAACTGGCCGATGCCGAAGCCATCCAGCAACAATTCCCGCACTGGGAAGTGGTGCGCTACCTGAACGTCTTGGTGCCATGGCCCTATCCCGCCGATGGAGCGTTCATTTACTTGCGAAACATCGCCCTGCCGGCAATTGCCCGGGGCGAGGAATGGCATTGGTCGATCCGTTTGAAGTCGGTCCCCGGGCAATTGATCGGCAATATCAGCCTGATGAATGAACAGGACAACAACCGCGGATTCTGGCTTGGACCGCAATGGCAAGGTCAGGGACTAATGACCGAAGCGACTGAGGCGGTGACCCGGTACTGGTTTGAAACCCTGGGTCGTGACGTGTTGCGCGTGCCCAAAGCGGCGCCGAATATTGCTTCGCGCAAACTTTCCGAGCGTACCGGCATGCGCCTCATCCACACCGAGGTGGGCGATTTTGTGGGCGGACGATTTCCGAAAGATGTCTGGGAAATCACCCGCACCGAGTGGCTCGAGCAACGCTGACTCATCATTTCCTCGGCGAATGAACACCGACACTTGTAACTCCGCCACTCAAATGTAGGAGCGAGCTTGCTTGCGATAGCGTTGGAACAGTCAACAAACGTGCTGGATGCGCCTCCGTGATCGCGAGCAAGCTCGCTCCCGCAGGTGTCATGCGCTGAATTTCACACCGGGTTTGGCCCGTTCATCCACCGTCAACTCGAATACATCCGGACGCGCATAGTGGCCCACCACGTCGTAGTCGTAACGGGCGCGGACCAGATCATCGGTGTCGATTTCAGCCGTGAGCAAACCTGGCCCGTCACGTAACGGTCCGGCCAGAATGTCGCCCATGGGACCGACGATCACGCTGCCACCGGCAATCAGCGGTCGCTGCGCCGGCCAGTTGGCGATGTCGACGCCCAGGGCTTGCGGCGAATCCTGGACCTGACAGGCGCTGACCACAAAGCAGCGGCCCTCATGGGCAATATGCCGCATGCTAACCTGCCACATCTCCCGTTCGTCCACGGTCGGCGCGCACCATACTTCAATGCCTTTGGCGTACATCGCGGTTCGCAGCAGCGGCATCATGTTTTCCCAGCACACCACCGCCCCAATCCGCCCGACCTGGCTGTCGATCACCGGCAGGGTCGAACCATCGCCCTTGCCCCAGATCAGGCGCTCGGTGCCGGTGGGCATCAGCTTGCGGTGCTTGGCGACCAACCCGGCCTGCGGGTCGAAGTACAGCGCGGTGCAGTACAAGGTGCTGCCGGCACTCTCGATCACACCGATGACCAGATTGGCGTTAGTGCGCGCCGACAACCCGGCCAGCGCGTCCGTTTCCACACCGGGTACATCAATGGCGTTGGCGAAATAGCGGGCGAAGGCTTCGCGGCCCTCGGGCAACCTGTAGCCCAATTGCGTGCCAAAGCCCTCACCTTTCGGATAACCGCCCAGCAAGGCTTCGGGCATCACCACCAGCGCAGCGGCGGATTCGATGATTGCGTTTTCATACGACAGGATCTGTTCCAGGGTTTCGCCCTTGCCACCGGGCAAGGCGCCAATTTGCAGGGCGGCAACAATTGATTTGGGCATCGCGGTCACTCCATTCACATCAGGTGTTGCTGATTCTCCGGCCTCACGCAATCATGAATAAAGCCCCATTCACTGCTGAATGATATGAATAAAATGAATATCACCGACGTCGACCTCAACTTGCTCAAAGTCTTCGAAGCCCTGCATGAGGAGTCCAGCGCCAGTCGCGCCGCCCTGCGCCTGGGCGTCACGCAATCGGCAGTCAGTGCGGCGTTGCGCCGGCTGCGCGAGGTGTATGGCGATCCGCTTTTCGTGCGCACCGGTCGTGGCCTCGCGCCAACGCTCAAAGCCAATCAATTGAAACCGGTGGTCAGCGATGCGCTGAACAAATGCCGGCAGAGCCTGGCCATGGTCGACCCGACGGCCAACCATTACGACGGGCGCGCCGTGACGGTGGGCATGTCCGATGATTTCGAGATTGCCTACGGCCGACGGTTGATCGAGGAAATTGCCCGCAGCGCAGCAAAACTGCGCCTGATCTTTCGCCAGACCCACAGCCAGATCGTCGCGCAGGCGCTTATGGACCGCAGCATCGATCTGGCGATTACCGCCGGCGGGTTTGCCGAACGCTTGCTCAGTCGTCAGGTGCTGGGTGAAGGAAGCTACCTGTGCCTGGTCGATCCACTCAGCCTGGTCGAGGGCCAGCAGCACATCAGCCTTGAGGAGTTCGTCGCCCGCGAACACATTCTGGTGTCGTCGGGTGGATTCATCGGGATCACCGACGAAGGCCTGGCAGCGGTCGGTTTGAGTCGGCGGGTCTGTGCCTCGACCACGCATTTTGCGGCATTGCCGCATCTGCTCAAGGGCAGTCAGGCGGTGGCGACCATCCCGGCCCACGCTGCCCGAAGCATCGCGGCGCTCACAGGGCTGGCGCTGCTGCCCTGCCCCTTGGCGCTACCGCGCTACCCGATCGAACTGGGCTGGCGTACCAGCACCCAGCTCGATCCGGTGGTGCTGAAAGTGCGTGAAGCGATCGTCGCGAGTTTTGCCTAGGCGTTACTTATTGGCCGCCATCAGGCGATTGACTTCACTGCGCACCATGTTCGAGAACTCCGGCGGCGACATGCCATCCAGTTCGGCGCGGACCCACTCGGCCCATTTGCCTTTGCGTTTGGCGCGCTCGCCAAACAACCGTGCGGCTTCGCCCTTGGCTTTGCCCAGGTTGGTTTGCCAGAGTTCGAACAGACGTGATTTCTCATCTTCAAGCGCAGCGCGCTCGGCAAGGGGTTTGTCGGCCAGATTGAAGCTCATGGGAATTTCCTGCTGCGTAAAATAGGCGACATCTTACACTGTAGGATGAATCGTCCTGCGCCGGATTTTTGCAGGATCAAGTCCGTGGGAAAAGTCGCTGCAACTTTTTCAATCGCGGCGCACTCCATTGTTCACTGTCCACTTACCTGCAAGGAGTCCTTAAATGGCCCGGAAAACCGCCGCACAAGTCGCCGAAGAACAAATCAAGGATCAGGCATTCAGTGAGTTATCGGCGCTGATAGAAGAGTCGGAGAAGCTGCTGAAAAGCAGTGCCTCCCTGGTGGGAGAGGAAGCCGAGACGCTCCGCGGGCAGATTGCCCAGAAACTCCAGCTGGCCCGGGACTCGGTCACCAGTGTGCGTGATCGGGCCAAACCTGCGGTCGACGCCACCGAAACCTACATTGGCGGCCATCCATGGCAAACCGTTGCGGTTTCTGCCGGGTTTGGCCTGGTGGTCGGGTTGCTGCTGGCCCGCCGCTGAATTCCGGTCACCCTTGAACCTGTAGGAGCGGCCTTGCTCGCGATGGCGGCGGCACATTCAACATCGATGTGCCTGCTCTACCGCTATCGTCGGAACGCCGCCCGGAGCAAGCTCGCTCCTACATTGATCGGGGGTGTTAATCCAGGATCAAAGCCCCGCCAGTTTCCGCAGATTGGCCAGTGTCTGCTCATCCAGGGCAATACCCGCCGTCGCCGATTTCGCGCGTTGCTGATGACGCCGATCACCCGGCAAGCGCTTCAAACCCACCCCGTGCATCTGCCGCACCAACTCCTGGCTGCGCTCGGCGAAGCTCTGGCCCGCCGCCTTGGAAGGATCGATCACGATCAGCAATTGCCCGGTCCATGGGGTCTTGGCGCCGGGATGGTTGTTCCAGTCGAACTCGAAAGAAAAATTGCCTCCGGTCAGGGCCGCCGCCAACAACTCCACCATCATCGACAGCGCCGAGCCCTTGTGCCCGCCGAACGGCAGCAACGCGCCACCTTCGAGGATCGCCTTCGGATCCTGGGTCGGCTGACCAAGGCTGTCCACGCCCATGCCGGGTGGCAACCGCTCACCCTTGCGCGCGGCAATCTGCACGTCACCATGGGCAATGGCACTGGTGGCCAGGTCAAAGACAATCGGATCACCGTCGGCCCGCGGCGCCGCAAAGGCGATCGGGTTGGTGCCAAACAACGGTCGGTCGGCGCCATGCGGGACGACGCACGTCATGCTGTTGACCACACTGAGCGCTACCAGCCCCTCATAAGCGAACGGCTCGACGTCCGGCCACAACGCGCCGAAATGGTGGGAATTGCGGATCGCCAGTACCGCGATGCCGGCACTGCGGGCTTTTTCCACCAGCAAGGCCCGTGCGGCGGCGAGGGCCGGTTGCGCGAAGCCGTTGTCGGCGTCGACTCGGACAAACCCCGAAGCCACATCCTCGACCACCGGTACGGCCTTGCCGTTTACCCAACCGCTCTGCAGCGTCGAGACGTATCCCGGCATCCGGAACACCCCATGACTGTGCGCGCCGTCGCGCTCGGCGCCCGCGCAGTTTTCAGCCAGCACCCGAGCGACCTCGGCCGAGGTGCCATGACGCTGGAATATCTTCTCAAGCAACGCTGTCAGCTCATCGAGGGACAGGTTTTGCGAGACAACAGTAGACACTTGATCGTGTGGCGCAGACATCTGAAGCTCCAGACTAATTTTTGGAGGGGGCAACAGCGTATATAGACCGCCGATTAACAACGCGGGGCGAGCGACCTGTCAACTTTTAGATGAGGCCGTGGCATCCATCACCCGATCACAATGGCCAGTGCCAGTAGCCGATCGTCCTCGGTGGCACTGTTGAGGCGCTGTTCAAGTTGGCTTTTCAGCGTGACAAGACTGTCGAACTTCTTGATGCCGTCGTAAGGGGTGTAAAGGATCAACCCGTTGTCATCCCGTTGCCCGGCACGTCCGCCCCACAGACCTGAGTGACACGAACAGGCGCAGCCGCGCGGGGCTGCGCATGATTTTTTGCTGCGATGATGGGCACGGCCTGGCACCGCCAGGTTTCCGTGTCTTGCCGAAAAACAAGCGTCCTTTGATGGGTAATTGCCATGACTGATGTTCTCGCCGACTGGCTCAAGGTTAGAATGCGGGAAATCAGGATGAGTCAATGACCGACAACGCTCTCTCGCCAGCCGAATACGATGCCATCACCGATGCGGCAGCGCACTGGTGCATGCGTTTGCACGCCGATGACTGCACCGCGCAGGAACGTCTGGCGTTCGAGCGGTGGCGAGATGCCCACCCGCTCCATGCGTTCGAGTACCAGGCGATGCTGGAAATCTGGGATGTCGCCGGGGATTTGCCCCGTCCCGAACCTGTCGTCGCACCGATGGTTCAAGCCAAACCCCGGACACCCTGGCGTACCTTAGGCATCGCCGCGTCGGTGTGTGCCCTGGCACTGCCGCTGGCGGCCTACAGCGGTTGGAACCTCGGCTGGTTGCCGAATTCGTACCAGCACTTCGAGGCCACCGATTCTGTTCGTCAGGTCACCCTGCAGGATGGCAGTCAGGTCGAGCTGAACCTGGGCAGCGAGCTGACGTACAGCCACTACAAGGATCAGCGTCGGGTCACCTTGAAAAAAGGCGAAGCTTTCTTCAGCGTCACCCATGACACCACCCACCCGTTCGTGGTCAAGGCCGGCGAAGGCAAGATCCGCGTTACCGGAACCCGATTCAATGTCTGGATGTACGAAGACCAGGTAAAAGTGAACCTGATCGAAGGTTCGGTGCTGGTCAGCAGCCACGATGACGCGTCCGGCGATGGCTTGCGACTCCGCCCTGCGATGCAGGCGAGCTATCAACAGGGTGATCGCGTCCCTCGCATCAGTCAGACTGACGACCACGACAATTCGCTGGCCTGGCGTAGCGGCAAACTGGTCCTCGATGACCTGGCGCTGAGCGATGCGCTGCCATTGATCAACCGCTACCTGAAACAACCGCTGATGATCGCTGATCACGGCACCGGTGCGATCCGTATCGGCGGGGTCTACAACATCAAGGAGCTCGACACCCTGGTGGCGACCCTGCCCAAGGTGCTGCCGGTCTACCTGACCCGCAACAAGGACGGCAACCCGGTCCTCAACTCCACTCCGCAACAATCGCCGAAAAGCTGAAGGCCCCACCCTGCCGGGTGCGGCCCTCGGTTCTGCGTACTGACACGCACAGCGCATCCACTGCGCAACGAAACAAACGACGAAAATCCAGGCCATTGGCGGGTAATGCTGCGGGGCTCACGGGTTGCTGACGCAATGACGACGAAATTTCTACATTCGAGTCTTCATCATTTGCGTGGCTCATACGTCCAGTCAGGTACGAGCGCACACGTGTTTTCCTGATGAGCCTCGCAACAGGAGTTTTGCCATGTACAACTCGCAACTGCCGACGGACGGTAGCCATGCGCCAATCAGCACCGCCATCGGGAGCGATACCTTTGACCCGCCTGCCGAACGCCACGGCAATGAGCGGATCAGGTTACTGCTCAAGAGCTTCGGCCTGCGAACCAGTCTGATTCGCCTGAAAGTCATCGACGCCTTGCTGAGGGCCGCCGAACAAGACCGCAGCCTGGGCGTGCGTGGCGTGCACACTCAATTGCTGGAACTGGATATTCCGCTGTCCTTCCTGAGTGTGCGCGAAGTGCTCAAACGCCTGTGCAGTGAAGGCGTGATTGTCCTCAATCCGGACAAAAGCTACAGCCTGCACCCGAAGGCCGCCGCTGTCCTGCAACAGGCATGATCAAACCCTGGGCCTATTGCTCAGGGCTTGACCTTGCGGCGCATCACGCCATTGATGACCACCACAATCACCGCCACGCCAATGGCGATGTACTGAAACAGCTTTTCGCTGATGACCCCTGTGCTCTGCAAATACGAAAGGCCAAACATGATTCCCAGCACCACCAGGGAAATCAGAATCGAGTATTTCAAACGTTGCGACTGGGTCATTGCCATTTCCTGAATGTAAACCTGAACCTGAAAAATGTATCCGCTTTGTATCCGAATGCATGCCAAGACCCTACTGTCTTTCGGGGATGAGTGGCTGCAAACGGGGTCTCATGTTACAGCCGATGAAGAGTTTTAGCTTTATCTCGGCGATAACCATGAGGATTTTCAAATGTTGCGTCGAATCACCCTGCTGATTCCCCTGCTGGCTCTATTGTCCCTGAGTGGCTGCATCGTGTTCCCCCACGGTGGCTGGCACGACCATGACCGTCACTACGATCACGGTGGACCGGGTTACTACCAGCGTCGATAACACCCGTCATTCATCAGACGGCGCTTCATTCAGTCAGCGAACTGACAAACAGGTTTTCTTAGTGGAGTCTTGATCCGGAAAAATAATGGCCTGGCCCGTTCGATTGCCTGAGCGGGCCAGCACTGTTCGAATTCAGGCTGTCGTTCGACGTTCTTGCCAGGTCTAAGCGCCGGGTCGCCGCTCTCGACATCGGTTTCAGGCTCTGCATCCCCCTCTACGAGGTACCTGACAGTTTTGTAATGTCCGCCTCATCGGCATGTCAGACGGGATCTACGAGGCTAGAGCTGAGCAACTCTGTATCAATTAGAAACAATCCTTGAATGCCCGAAAGGATATTTTGGTCAGAATGCTTTCCTTTGCCCGCAAGACGAGACCCATTTTCCATGCGAAACCCTCTGCGTCTGGCTGCCTTGAGCGCCCTGTTGATCTCCTCCCTGGCCCAGGCCGCCGACCTGATCCCTATCGAAGTCCATCGCGACGCCAATTGCGGTTGCTGCAAAAAATGGATCAGCCACCTGGAGGCCAACGGCTTCAAGGTCGAGGACCATGTCGAAAGCAACATGAGCGAATTCAAGCAACAGCACGGCGTGCCACCGCGTCTGGCGTCGTGCCATACCGGTTTGATAAACGGCAAATTCGTCGAAGGTCACGTACCGGCCGATCAGGTATTGGCCCTGAGCAAGCGTGACGATCTGCTGGGTGTTGCCGCGCCCGGCATGCCCATGGGCTCGCCAGGCATGGAGATGGATGGCATGAGCGATGCGTATCAAGTTATCGGCCTGAAAAAGGACGGCACCGATGTGGTGGTGGCGGACTACCCGGCCCATTGATTTTCGGCGCTTACATGGGGCTGTTCCTGGCCGCCTTCGGTGCCGCGACGCTGCTGCCCTTGCAGTCCGAAGCGGTCCTGGTGGGGCTGCTGCTCAGCGACCGGTATGGGCTGTGGTCGCTGCTGGCAGTGGCGACCCTGGGCAATGTCCTCGGCTCCCTGCTGAATTGGTGGTTGGGCCGCGCCATCGAACGTTTTCGCGAGCGGCGCTGGTTTCCGGTCAGTCCTCGGCATCTGGAACGGGCCCGTCATCATTACCAGCGTTACGGTCATTGGTCGCTGCTGCTGAGCTGGTTGCCGGTGATCGGCGACCCGCTGACCCTGGTGGCCGGCGTCATGCGTGAGCCATTGGGGCGTTTCCTGCTGATCGTAACGCTCGCCAAGGGCGCCCGTTATGGGGTGCTGGCCCTGATCACCCTGGGCTGGATGGATTGAACCCACCGCGACGGCGATTGCCTGATTAATGTCGCCCTAATCCAGCCGATCCAGCATCGGCGGATTTCCCATGGAGTTCCCCCATGTCACCCACCCTCTCCCGCTGGTTGCCCGGTCTGCTGCTGAGCGCTGCGCTGCCGGTCAGCGCCTACGCCGAGGGTCCGGCGTATGGTCCTGAGCTGCAAGGGTTCGACTACCCCTACACGGTCAAGCATTTCGAGTTTGAGTCCCAGGGCCAATCCCTGCAAATGGGCTACATGGATGTCGCCGCCCATGGCAAGGCCAATGGCCGCAGCGTCGTGCTGATGCATGGCAAGAATTTCTGTGGTGCGACCTGGGACACCTCGATCAAAGCCCTGAGTGACGCCGGTTATCGGGTCATTGCCCCGGACCAGATCGGTTTCTGCACCTCCAGCAAACCCGAGCGCTATCAGTACAGCTTCCAGCAACTGGCGAGTAACACCCAGCAACTGCTCAAAGCCCTTGGTATCCAGAAGGCCAGCCTGCTCGGCCACTCCACCGGCGGCATGCTCGCCACCCGCTACGCGCTGCAATACCCCGAACAAGTCGAGCAACTGGCGCTGGTTAACCCCATCGGCCTGGAAGACTGGAAGGCCCTCGGCGTTCCCTGGCGCTCCGTTGACCAATGGTACGAGCGCGAACTCAAGCTCAGCGCCGACGGTATCCGCACCTATGAACGCAACACCTATTACGCCGGGCGCTGGAAGCCCGAGTTCGACCGCTGGGTGGACATGCTGGCCGGCCTGAACAAAGGCCCGGGCCATGCGCAAGTCGCGTGGAATTCGGCGCTGATCTACGACATGATCTTCAGCCAGCCGGTGTACTACGAGTTCCAGAACCTGAAGATGCCTACCCTGCTGCTGATCGGCACGTCCGACACCACCGCCATCGGCAGCGACATCGCGGCTCCCGAGGTCAAGGCAAAAATCGGCCACTACGACGTGCTCGGCAAGCAAGTGGCACAACGGATTACGCAATCGACATTGATTGAGTTCCCGGGCCTGGGCCACGCACCGCAGATGGAAGAACCGGAAAAATTCCATCAGGCGCTGCTCGCCTGGCTAAACAAAACCAACCCCGTGCGTTGATGAGGTAAGGCAGATGACGGTGCAGATTGCAGTAATTGACGATTGGCAGGACGTGGCCCGCAACGTGGTCGACTGGTCAGTGCTCGAAGGCATCGGCCCAGTGAGTTTCATTCATCAATACCCGGCGGACGGCGCCACGATGGCGGCTCGCTTGAGTGAGTTTGATGTGATCTGCGTGATGCGCGAGCGCACGCGCTTTGATGAGGCGCTGCTTCGCCAGTTACCCAAACTCAAGTTGCTGGTCACCGGTGGCATGCGCAATTTCGCCCTCGACCTCAAAGCCGCCGGCACCCTGGGCATCCAGGTGTGCGGTACCGACAGCTACAAGCACGCTGCCCCGGAACTGACCTGGGCGCTGATCATGGCCGCCACCCGCAACCTCGTGGCTGAAGCCAACGCCCTGCGTGCCGGTGTATGGCAGCAAGGTCTGGGCGGCGACCTGCACGGCAAGACCCTGGCGATTCTCGGCCTGGGCAGCATCGGCCAGCGTGTCGCGCAGTTCGGGCAGGTGTTTGGCATGCGCGTCATCGCCTGGAGTGAGAACCTCACCGCCGAACGGGCCGAGCAAGTGGGTGTGAGCTATGTCAGCAAACAGGAGCTGTTCGAACAGGCCGATGTGTTGTCGGTGCATCTGGTGCTCAGCGAGCGCTCCAGAGGCCTGGTGGACGCCGAGGCACTGGGCTGGATGAAACCCACGGCGCTGCTGGTCAATACGGCGCGAGGGCCAATTGTCGATGAGGCTGCCTTGATCAAGGCCTTGCAGAAACGTCAGCTGGCAGGCGCGGCGCTGGATGTGTTCGACATCGAGCCGTTGCCCCCTCTGCACCCCTTCAGGACCCTGGACAATGTCCTGGCCACACCCCATGTCGGGTATGTCAGCCAACAGAATTACCAGCTGTTCTTTTCACAGATGATCGAAGACATTCAGGCCTGGTCCGCCGGTACGCCCATTCGCTTGCTGGTCTGAGTACAAGCCCGCTCCCACAGGTTTCGTTCACACCGCGAATCTCTGTGGGAGCGAGCTTGCTCGCGAAGAGGCCAGATCAAACACCACGCCGCCAACTCCTGCACCGCAATGGTGCGCCCCAACTGTTTGCCCACGCACACCGATGTGACAGTTCTGCTTCTTTTTCAGCCGTTTTAACAAAAAAAACTGCACTTCGTCGGTGCGTTTGCCCCGCAATCCGGCACGTCCGTACCTCGTTAAACCGATTGTCGAACAATTTTGCCATCTGAGCTTCACCGCTCTAAGTTCTGGCCTAGACTCACGTTCGCGGGGAAAAACCGGTCGGTCACAAAGTGGAAAAAAAGTCGAAACTTTTGCCTTGGGTGATCGGTCGACTGAAAGGCAGGTGCGTTACGACTGGTGCAATCTTTGCAACGGCTCCTCCACCCATTCTGCTTCAGCGCATTTGGGCAGCACTTGCTCATCGATGTGTAGCGCTTTTGCGCCCGGCCACAGGAATTGGCCATGAAATGCCGTTTGCCAGACCTAAGAATTAGATCAACAACACGGGAGATGCATATGATCAGTGCGGCTTTAGATATTCAGGGAGAGCGTGCTCATCAACAGGTCGGTGAATCGAGCGCCGTGAGCGCCCACAGCGCCCAATCGATTAGTGTGCCCGTCACCAAGGTGCTGACACCGGTTGCCAGTCAGAACCCGAACAAGAAAAAAGTACTGTTTGTGACCTCCGAGATCGCCGATCTGGTGAAAACCGGGGGCCTGGGCGACGTTTCCGCGGCATTGCCCCGCGCGATGTCGCATTTGCACGACGTGCGGGTGCTGATTCCCGGCTACCCGCAGGTGCTGCACAGTGAAAATCCGATTCATATCATCGGTGAGCTCGGGGGCCATGCCGCCTTGCCACCTTGCAAGATCGGGCGCATGGACATGCCCGACGGCCTGGTCATTTATGTGTTGATCTGCCCCGAGCTGTACGAACGCGAAGGTTCGCCTTATGGCGCCAACAACGGTCGCGACTGGCCGGACAACCACATTCGCTTCGCCCGCCTGGGCCTGGCGGCCGCCGATATCGCCGCCAACCTGGCACAAATTCACTGGTGCCCGGACCTGGTGCATGCCCACGACTGGCCGGCCGGCCTGGCGCCCGCCTATATGCACTGGCGCGGGCAACGCACGCCAACCCTGTTCACCATCCACAACCTGGCGTATCAGGGCGTAACCAGCCTCGGCTCCTGCCCGGAACTGGGCATTCCCCACCACGCGCTGCAACAGGAAGGCATGGAGTTCTACGGCAAAATGTCGTTCCTCAAGGCCGGCATGGCCTATTCGAGCCACATCACCACCGTCAGCGCGACCTACGCCCAGGAAATCACCACGCCAGCCTTCGGCTGCGGCCTCGACGGCTTCCTCGCCGCCAAGACCCAGCAAGGCCTGCTCAGCGGCATTCCCAACGGCATCGATGAAAGCTGGGATGCGGCCACCGATACCCACCTGTTCCGCCCTTTCAGCATTGGCGATTGGGAAGGCAAAGCGGTCAACGCCGCCCACGTACGCGAACTGTTTGGCCTGGAAGACTCCGAAGGCCCGCTGTTCGCCGTAGTCTCGCGACTGGTCTACCAGAAAGGCCTGGACCTGACCGAAGCGGTCTCCGAATACATTGTCAAATCCGGTGGCCAGATTGCGATCATCGGCCGGGGCGAACCGGAAGAAGAGCAAGCCATGCGCGAGCTGGCGTTGCGCTTCCCCGGGCAAATCGGCGTACGCATCGGCTTCAACGAGACTGACGCCCGACGCATGTTCGCCGGCAGCGACTTCCTGTTGATGCCTTCGCGTTACGAGCCTTGCGGCTTGAGCCAGATGTACGCCCAGCGTTTCGGTTCGTTGCCGGTGGCGCGCAACACCGGCGGCCTGGCCGACACCATTGAAAACGGTGTGACCGGTTTCCTGTTCGATGAATCGACGGCGGAGAGTTATCAGCAAGCCCTGAGCCGTGCCTTCAAGGTGTTCGCATTCCCCGATCTGCTGCATGCCATGCGTTGCCGGGCCATGGCGGCCCCGTTCAACTGGTGCAAGGCCGTCGAACCCTACGCCGAACTCTACGAACAACTGGTGGCCAAGGCTCTGGGGAAATCGCACAAACAATAAAGAGGCTTTGAAATGCCGTTACGGACCCTGAAGACCTGGCCCCACGGCGCAATCATGCTGGACGCGGAGCACACGCAATTTGCGTTGTGGGCGCCAGATGCGTTTTACGTCAGTGTCGAACTGGAAAATGGACAATCCTTGCCGATGTCGCCGCAGGACGACGGCTGGTTCGTAGTCAAAACCCGTTGCCCGGCGGGCACGCGTTATCGATACAGCATCGATGGCGAAATGGAGGTGCCCGACCCGGCCTCCCGCGCCCAGGCCGGCGATATCCACCATCCCAGCGTGGTGGTCGATCCCCTCGCCTATCACTGGCAGCACAATGCCTGGGCAGGTCGCCCCTGGAATGAGGCGGTGATCTACGAATTGCACGTCGGGGCGCTCGGCGGCTTCCAGGGCGTCGAGCAACAACTGGCGCGCCTGGTGGAATTGGGCATCACCGCCATCGAACTGATGCCCCTGGGGCAATTCCCCGGTGAGCGTAACTGGGGCTACGACGGGGTGCTGCCCTATGCACCCCAAGCCTCCTATGGTTCACCCGACCAACTCAAACACCTGATCGACACCGCCCACGGTCACGGTCTGGCGGTGATTCTCGATGTGGTCTACAACCACTTCGGCCCCGACGGCAATTACTTGCATCGCTATGCCAGCGGCTTCTTCCGCGAAGACGTGCACACCCCCTGGGGCGCGGCCATCGACTTCCGTCGGCGCGAAGTGCGGGATTTTTTCATCGAGAATGCCCTGATGTGGGTGCTGGAGTACCGTTTCGACGGCTTGCGCCTGGACGCGGTGCACGCCATCGATGATCCGGATTTTCTCCAGGAACTGGCCCGGCGGGTACGCCGGCAGAGCGATCCGTCACGCCATGTCTGGCTGATGGTGGAAAACGAGCACAACCAGGCCCGCCTGCTGGAACAGGGTTATGACGCGCAGTGGAACGACGACGGCCACAACGCCTTGCATGTATTGCTGACCGGTGAAACCGACGCCTATTACGCCGACTATGCGCAAAACACTACCGGGCAACTGGCGCGCTGCCTGAGTCAGGGCTTCGTGTTCCAGGGACACGTCGACCGTCGCGGCAAACCCCGTGGCGAGCCCAGCGGGCACCTTTCGCCCAGCGCGTTCGTGCTGTTTTTGCAGAACCATGACCAGATCGGCAACCGCGCCTTCGGCGAGCGCCTGCATCAATTGGCCCCTCCTCAGGCACTGCAGGCCGCCACCGTCCTGTTGCTGCTGTCGCCGATGATTCCATTGATGTTCATGGGCGATGAGTTCGCCGCCGAACAACCCTTTCTGTTTTTCACCAGCCACCACGGCGAACTGGCGAAATTGGTGCGTGAGGGACGGCGTAACGAGTTTGCAGCCTTCGCCGCGTTTACTGATCCGCATAAACGCGAGCGGATTCCCGACCCTAACGCGCCACAGACCTTCGAATCATCCCGCCCGGTGTTGACAGCCAATGGATCGTCGCCCACACACGAGCTGTATCGCCGCCTGCTGCATATCCGCCATCGGCAGATCATCCCGTACCTGCCCGGCACCCAGGCACTGGGAGCCAAGGTGTTGGCAGTCGGTGCGGTGAGTGCGTCATGGCGACTGGGCGATGGCCGTCTGTTGCGCATTGATCTGAACCTTAGTGCCACGCCGGTACTCCACACAGCGTCGGACGGCAGCTCTTTGTTGTTCGAACATCCGCCACATTCGGCCGAGCGCCTGGACAAAGGCACTCTGGCCCCGTATTGCGCGCTTGTCAGCCTCACGGCCGCAACCCCTTTGCAACCCCTGATGGAGAGCGCCAATGAGTGATGCGCAACTGGAAATCCTGGCCAGCCGGGCTGGCCTCGCGGTCGACTGGATTGATGCCAATGGTCGCCCGCAAAAAGTTGCACCCTCGGTCTTGCGCAGCGTTCTGACCGGACTCGGCCACCCGGCCGGCAGCGCTCAAGAAATCGACGCCAGCCTGCAACAATTGCAGCAGGTTCAAGAAACCCGGCAACTGCCGCCACTGATTACCGCCGACTTCGGTGTCGGTCTCGATCTGGCCCATCATTTCGAACCGCACGCGCCGTGCGAGATCCACCTCGAGGATGGTTCGCGGCTCACCCTCAAGCTGGACGCCGAGGCGATTCTGCCGGGGTTGATTCCCGTGGGTTACCAGCACGTCAGAATCGATGGCCAGACCTTTACCCTGGCCGTAGCCCCCGAACGTTGCTTTAGCGTGGGCGATGCCGTGGACAGCCCGATCCCGCGCACCTGGGGCCTGAGCGTGCAGTTGTATGCCCTGCGACGCAAAGGTGACGGTGGCTTCGGCGATACCCAGGCCCTGGAAGACCTGGCCAGGGTCGCGGGCGAACGCGGCGCCGAAGCGCTGGCGATCAGTCCGCTGCATGCCATGTTTGCCAACGACACCCGGCGCTACAGTCCTTACTCTCCGTCCAGCCGGTTGTTTCTCAACAGCCTGTATTGCGCGCCCGGGACGATCCTCGGTGAGCATGCGATGCGCGCCGCCATCGATGCCACCGGCCTGAGCGTAGAGCTCAAGGATCTGGAAGAGCGCGCCTTGATCGACTGGCCCGCCGCCGCCGAAGCCAAGCACCGGCTGTTGCAAGCGTTGTACGAAGGCTTCGTACAGGGCGAACACCCGTTGCATGCCGACTTCAGCAGTTTTCGTCACGCCGGCGGCGAAGCCCTGGAAAATCACTGCCGGTTCGAAGCCATTCAAGAGGTTCGCGAAGCACAGGGCGAAAGCCTCGACTGGCGTCAGTGGCCCGAGCAATGGCGCGACCCGCGCAGCGCTGCCCTGGCCGAGTTCGCCGAAGAAAACGCTGGCCGCATCGGTTTCTTCGCTTTTTGCCAGTGGCTGATCACCCGTTGCCTGGAGCGTGCGCAGGCAACCGCCCGCAGCAGCGGCATGCGCATTGGCCTGATCTCCGACCTGGCCGTGGGCGCTGATGGTGGTGGCAGCCAGGCCTGGAGTCGCCAGGACGAATTGCTCGCCTCCCTCACCGTCGGCGCACCGCCGGACATTCTCAACCGCACCGGCCAGGGCTGGGGGATTTCCGCGTTTTCTCCCGAAGGCCTCATACGCAACGGCTTTCGCGCCTTCATCGAAATGCTCAGGGCCAACTTTGCCCACGCCGGCGGTCTGCGTATCGACCACGTCATGGGCCTGCAACGTTTATGGGTCATCCCCAACGGCGCGCCGCCCGCCGACGGTGCGTACCTGTATTACCCGGTGGACGACTTGCTGCGGCTGCTGACCCTCGAATCCCATCGCCACCAGGCCATCGTCCTTGGCGAAGACCTCGGCACGGTGCCCGAAGGTCTGCGGGAAAAACTCATCGCCCGTTCGATGCTGGGCATGCGAGTGCTGCTGTTCGAACAGGACAACACCCACTTCAAGCCGATCCTCGACTGGCCGGACAACGCACTGGCGACCACCAGCACCCATGATTTGCCAACCCTCAACGGTTGGTGGCATGGCCGCGACATCGACTGGAACGCGCGGCTCAACCTCATCGATGCCAACGCTGAAATCGAGTGGCGCCATCACCGCGAACGCGAACGTGAAGGCCTGCGAAGGGCCTTGAGCCAGGACCCGCAGAACTTTCGCGAAGAGTCCCACGAGACCGATCAGGTGCTCGACGCCAGTGTGCGTTTCCTTGGTCATACCCGTGCGCCGCTGGTGCTGCTGCCACTGGAAGATGCACTGGGCATCGAACAGCAGGCCAACTTGCCCGGCACCGTCGATACCCATCCCAACTGGTCACGACGCCTGCCGGGCTACAGCGAGGCCCTGCTGGACGACCCGGACGCCTCGCGACGCCTGGAATTGCTTGCCTGCGCGCGGCTTCAGGCGGCTGAGCGTGACCAATGAGCACGCTGCCAACGCAGCCGCTGCGGGCCACCCTGCGACTGCAGTTTCATAAGGGTTTTACCCTGGACGATGCGGTGCCGCTGGTGCCGTACTTCGCCCGCCTCGGCATCAGCCATGTCTATGCCTCGCCGCTGCTGCGCGCCCGCGCCGGATCGATGCATGGCTACGACGTGGTGGACCCGACCACGGTCAACCCGGAGCTGGGCGGGGAAGCGGCGTTGCGCCGCCTGGTCAGCGCGTTGCGCGAACAAGGCATGGGGCTGATCCTCGATATCGTCTCCAATCACATGGCGGTCGGCGGGAGTGACAATCCCTGGTGGCTGGACTTGCTTGAGTGGGGTCGCCTGAGCCCTTATGGCGAGTTCTTTGATATCCAGTGGCACTCCGCCGACCCGTTGATGGAGGGGCAACTGCTGCTGCCGTTCCTGGGCAGCGACTATGGTGTTGCCCTGCAGGACGGCACCCTGCCCCTGCGCTTCGATGCGCAACACGGCGCGTTTTTTGTCGAGCATTACGAACACCACTTTCCGATTTGCCCGATGACCTACGGCGAGCTGCTCAAATCCGACATCGAGCCGCTGAAATCCCTGGCCGATCGATTCAGCACATTGAGCTACCAGACCGATGCCCACAGCCTGGCGATCCCCTTGCAGGACGAGTTGCGTGAACTGGCCACCGACCCGGCCATGTTCCAGGCCATCGAGCACAACCTGAAAGCCTACGATTCGCTCACCCGTGAAGGTTTCCAGTGCCTGCATAACCTGTTGGAACGCCAGAGCTATCGCCTCGCCAGTTGGCGCACGGCTGCGGATGACATCAACTGGCGGCGTTTTTTCGATGTCAACGAACTCGGCGGCCTGCGGGTCGAACGCCCGGCGGTGTTCGAGGCGACCCATGCAAAGATTTTCCAACTGGTGGCGCAAGGATTGGTCGATGGCCTGCGCATCGACCACATCGACGGCCTCGCCGACCCTAGGGGTTACTGCCGCAAGCTACGGCGGCGGGTCGACAGCCTGGTCCCCGGCCGGCACCTGCCGATCTACGTGGAGAAGATCCTCGGCGAAGGCGAAACCCTGCACCGCGACTGGTCAGTGGACGGCACCACCGGCTATGAATTCATGAACCAGGTGTCGCTGCTGCAACACGATCCCCAAGGCGAACAGACCCTGGGCAGACTCTGGCAGCGGTACAGCGAACGTCCCGCCGATTTCCGGCAGGAGGCGCAACTGGCCCGGCAACAGATCCTCAACGGCTCCCTGGCCGGGGATTTCGAAAGTGTCGCGCAGGCGCTGCTGCAAGTGGCCCGGGAAGACCTGATGACCCGCGACCTGACCCTGGGCGCGATCCGCCGGGCACTGCAGGAACTGATCGTGCATTTTCCGGTGTACCGCACCTACATCAGCCCCCTCGGGCGATCGGCCCAGGACGATTATTTTTTCCAGCAGGCCATGGACGGTGCCCGGCAAACCCTGGGCGAAGCGGACTGGCCGGTACTCGATTGCCTGGCCGGCTGGCTGGGCGGCGAGCCGTGGCGAAAATGCCCGGCCGGTCACGCGCGCAAACGCCTCAAACATGCCTGCGTGCGGTTTCAGCAGTTGACCTCACCGGCCGCGGCGAAGGCCGTGGAAGACACCGCGTTCTATCGTTCGGCGGTGCTGCTGTCGCGTAACGACGTTGGCTTCAGCACCGAACGGTTCAGCGCGCCGGTCGAGGGTTTTCACGCAGCATGCGAACAGCGTCTCGCCGAGTTCCCGGACAATCTGCTGGCCACCGCGACCCACGATCACAAGCGCGGCGAAGACGCTCGCGCGCGCCTGGCGGTGTTGAGCGAACGCAGTCAGTGGTACGTCGAACAGATCGGCCTCTGGCGCGCCCTCGCCCGCCCGTTGCGTGACGATGATCAGCAGCCATCGGCGGGGGATGAATTGATTCTGTATCAAGCGATGCTCGGCAGTTGGCCGCTGGACCTGAACGCTGACGATCAACCGGCGCTGCAGGCCTACGCCGAACGCCTCTGGCAGTGGCAACGCAAAGCCCTGCGTGAAGCCAAGCTGGAAAGCAGCTGGAGCGCGCCCAACGATGCCTACGAGCAAGCGGTTGAAACCTTCATCAAGCGCCTGCTGTTGAACCCGCAGGGCAACTTTCTGCGCACGGCGCTCGGCAAGGCCGTGCACGCGATTGTCGTGCCCGGGGCACTCAACGGATTGGCGCAAACCTTGCTGCGCATGACCGTGCCGGGGGTCCCGGATCTCTATCAGGGCGCCGAGTTCTGGGACTTCAGCCTGGTCGATCCGGACAACCGCCGGCCAGTGGACTACGCCAGCCGCCAACAGGCCTTGCAGCAAGCCGTGAATCTGCCTGATCTACTGGCGAACTGGCGCGACGGGCGCATCAAACAAACCTTGATTGCGCAGACCTTGAACGTACGCACCGAGCACGCCGAACTGTTTCGACGAGGGACTTACCAGGCCCTCGAAGTCGTCGGCAGCCAGGCCCATCGAGTGCTGGGATTTGTTCGTGAATGGGAGGGCAAACGCGCCATCGTCATTGTGCCGATCCGTTGTTCAGCGCTGCTGGAAAACAGTGCCGAGCCGCAGGTGGACGCGCCGCTGTGGGGCGATACGCGAATCCATGTGCCGTTCGCGACCGCTGACGAGAATCTAAAGGGACTTTTTTCAAGCATCACAGTCACAAAAAACAGGGAGCTGATGATCAGCGCCGCGCTGGGGGACTTCCCGGTCAATCTCTTTATCCAAACTACCGACACTTGAGTTCAGTTCAGGAGCATTGCGATGAGTACCGACGATAAACGCATCCGCGAATTTGCCTATCAGATCTGGGAGTCCGAAGGGAAACCCGAAGGCCAGGAAAGCCGTCACTGGGAGATGGCACGCAAACTTGCCGAAGCTGAAGCGCTGGCGCCGAAACAACCGGCAAAAGCGCCTGCGGGTAAACCGGCCGTCAGCAAAACCGCCAATGGCAAGACTGGCGAGGTCAAGGCGGCCGCGCCAAAAGCCAAGGCCAAGCCGGCGGCAGCCTCGACCGAGATGCCAACCGGAGAAAAAGCCGCCGGGAAAAAGCCTCGCGCCGCGCGAAAACCGCCGACGAGCTGATTGGCTCGGACTTTTTCCTGATCGAACTCGTGGCGAGTCCGCTCGCCACCGAGGGATGCTCACCCTCAACAAAGCCCTGCGGGAGCGAGCCTGCTAGCGAGGACGGTTTACCCTCGACACATGCGTTACCTGACACTCCGCAATCGCGAGCAGGCTCGCTCCCACAGATTGCGGCGTTTTTGTACCTCACTTTGCAGGAGCACCTATGCCCAATCCGAAGAAAGCCGCGCCAGCCCCTCAAGTCGAGGCCTCGCGAATTCGTGAAGGCCTGCCCTTTCCACTGGGTGCGACCTGGGATGGTCTGGGGGTCAATTTTGCCTTGTTCTCCGCCCACGCCACCAAGGTCGAACTGTGCATTTTCGATGATGCCGGCGAAGTCGAGCTCGAACGCATCGAACTGCCGGAATACACCGACGAGACCTTCCACGGCTACTTGCCTGACGCCCATCCAGGGCTAATCTATGGCTACCGCGTCTACGGCCCTTACGAACCCGCCAACGGTCACCGCTTCAACCACAACAAACTGTTGATCGACCCCTACGCCAAGCAACTGGTCGGCAAGTTGAAATGGTCCGAGGCATTGTTTGGCTACACCATCGGCCATCCCGACGCCGACCTCAGTTTCGATGAACGGGACAGCGCGCCCTTCGTCCCCAAATGCAAAGTCATCGACCCGGCGCACACCTGGGGCCACGATCACCGGGTCAGCGTACCGTGGGACAAAACCATCATTTATGAGACCCACGTGCGCGGCATCAGCATGCGTCACCCTTCCGTCCCCGAGAACGTGCGCGGCACCTTCGCCGGGTTGATGGTCGACGACGTCCTGGAACATATCCGCAAGCTCGGCGTGTCCACCGTGGAGCTGCTGCCGATTCATGCCTTCGTCAACGACCAGCATCTGCTGCACAAGGGCATGACCAATTACTGGGGCTACAACAGCATTGCGTTTTTCGCCCCCGACCCGCGTTACCTGGCCAGCGGCAAGATCGCCGAATTCAAGGAAATGGTCGCGCACCTGCACGAAGCCAACCTCGAAGTGATCCTGGACGTGGTCTATAACCACACCGCCGAGGGCAATGAACAAGGCCCAACCCTGTCGATGCGTGGCATCGACAACGCCTCCTATTACCGCTTGATGCCTGACGACAAGCGCTTCTACATCAACGATTCCGGCACCGGCAACACCCTGGACCTGAGCCATCCCTGTGTCCTGCAAATGGTCACCGACTCCCTGCGCTACTGGGCGAAGGAGATGCACGTGGATGGCTTCCGCTTTGACCTGGCGACCATTCTGGGGCGCTACCACGATGGCTTCGACGAGCGTCACAGCTTCCTCGTGGCCTGTCGCCAGGACCCGGTGCTGCGTCAGGTGAAGATGATCGCCGAGCCCTGGGATTGCGGCCCCGGCGGCTATCAGGTCGGCAACTTCCCGCCGGGCTGGGTGGAATGGAACGACAAGTTCCGCGACACCGTGCGTGCGTTCTGGAAAGGCGACGATGGGCAATTGGCAGATTTCGCCAGTCGCATGACCGCGTCCGGCGAGATGTTCAACCACCGCGGTCGACGGCCCTATGCCTCGGTGAATTTCGTTACCGCCCACGATGGCTTCACCCTCAACGACCTGGTGTCGTACAACGACAAGCACAACGAAGCCAACGACGAAAACAATCAGGACGGCAGCAACAACAACCTGTCCTGGAACCATGGGATCGAGGGCCCTACGGACGACCCGGAAATCAATGAGCTGCGCCAGCGGCAGATGCGCAATTTCTTTGCCACGCTGCTGCTGTCCCAAGGCACGCCCATGCTGGTGGCCGGTGACGAATTCGCCCGCACCCAGGACGGCAACAACAATGCCTATTGCCAGGACAGCGAAATCGGCTGGGTCAATTGGGACCTGAGTGAAGACGGCAAGGCCCTGCTCAAATTCGTCAAACGCCTGATCAAGTTGCGCCTGGCCTATCCCATCCTGCGCCGCGGGCGCTTCCTGGTCGGCAATTTCAATGAGGATATCGGCGTCAAGGACGTCACCTGGCTGGCCGCGGATGGCAGCGAGATGACCACCGAGCATTGGCATGATGCGCACAATCGTTGCCTGGGCATGCTGCTGGACGGACGTGCGCAGGAAACCGGCATTCGCCGCCAAGGGGCCGACGCCACCCTGTTGCTGGTGGTCAATGCCCATCATGACATCGTCAATTTCACCTTGCCGGAAGTGCCCGATGGCGGCTTCTGGACCTGCATGGTCGATACCAATCAACCGTCGATTCGCGGCCAGGAGCGCTTCGAGTTCGGCCACGAGTATTCGGTGACTGGCCGTTCACTGCTGCTGTTCGAACTGCAGCATGAAGAAGAGGATTGAAATGAGCCGGACTCCCGGCGGATAAAAATTTGTTTCAGATCGACGAATAGGCGTCCATGAGCAATACTCGATGCGCGGTGCTCCAGGGTTCGGAGCGCCGCGCATTGCTATCAACCCGCCCTCACGGGTCTGCCGGCTTGTCATGCACAAGCCTTGCGCACGACTGAAGGCAATAAGGAACAAGGACGTAGCCCATGAAACCTGTATCCCTCTGTGAAAGCAGCCAGTCGGGACAAATCTGGAACAGCGCCCCGCAACTGGAGAACATTCCGGTAATCGGTACTCAGTCCTTGGTCCCCCCTGGCGCTCGCGCCGTCGTGATCGCCCCGCATCCCGGCGATGAAGTGGTGACCTGCGGCGGCCTGCTGCAGTTGCTCAGCGCCAGCGCTCATCCGCTGCAATTGATCTCGGTCACTGACGGCAGCGCGAGCCATCAGGGATCCCGGCAGTGGTCGGAAAAACGCCTCAGTGTGTTTCGCTCCCAGGAAAGTGTCGAAGCCTTGCGTCGCCTCGGGTTGCCCATGCATAGCCTGAAATGGATTCGTGGCGGCTTTACCGACAATGCCTTGGCCGAACATGAACTGAAGCTGACGCAATTCATTGCGCGCTACCTGCGCCCCGGCGACGTGGTATTCAGCACCTGGAGCGAGGATGGCGTCAGCGACCACGACGCCGTGGGCCGCGCCAGCGCCAATGCCGCGAACATGGCCGGTGCAACGTTCCATGAAGTACCGGTCTGGGCCTGGCACTGGCCGGCGCGTGATTACGGCTCTATCCCCTGGCATCGCGCGCGCAAAGTACGCCTGGACAGCTGGACGGTCGCGCGCAAGAGCCACGCCACCCACGCCTATGCCAGCCAGCTCGATGGCGAGCCGGCGATCGGCCTTGCACCGATGCTGCCACGGGTGTTGCTGGAGCGGATGCGTTTGCCTTACGAAATCGTATTTGTCTGACACGACCAACAGCCAATGCGCGCGTGAGGACGGCCCTTACCTGACTCAAACTGAACTGCCCGCTTGTGTATCAGTCGCATACTTAAGCAACCCGGATTCAGAGGCGTGAAAGTGGTCCGCAATCCCAAACGCGACACGATTGAATCAGTGCCCTCGAACACACCCCCGGCCATCCATCGACTGCGCGTGCTGACGGTCAATACCCACAAGGGATTTACCGCCCTCAACCGGCGTTTCATCCTCCCGGAACTGCGTGAAGCGGTACGCAGTACGTCGGCGGATCTGGTGTTTCTGCAAGAAGTGGTGGGCGAACACGAGCGTCACTCCTCGCGCTACCACCAATGGCCGGCCACCTCGCAATACGAATTCCTCGCCGACAGCATGTGGAGCGATTTTGCCTACGGGCGCAACGCGGTCTACCCGGATGGCCATCACGGCAATGCCCTGTTGTCGAAATACCCGATTCGCGAACACCGCAACCTCGACGTTTCCATCACCGGCCCGGAACGGCGTGGACTGCTGCATTGCGTACTCGATGTGCCGGGCCACGCCGAGGTCCATGCGATCTGCGTTCATCTGAGCTTGCTGGAAAGCCATCGCCAACTGCAATTGCAGCTGCTCTGTCAGTTGCTTGAGTCCCTGCCTGTCGACGCGCCGGTGATCATTGCCGGCGACTTCAACGACTGGCAGCTGCAAGGCAACGCCGCCCTCGCCCGTCGTGACGACCTGCATGAAGCCTTCGAACGCCACCACGGACGCCCCGCAAAAACCTATCCGGCGCGGTTTCCCCTGCTGCGCCTGGACCGCATTTACCTGCGCAATGCCAGTAGCCATCACCCGACAATCCTCGGAAGCAAACCTTGGACGCACCTGTCGGATCACCTGCCGTTGGCGGTGGAAGTGCATTTGTGACGGTTAAAATCGCCCTGAAAAACCGTTGCATCAGCCGCAACGCTGGTCATTTCTGGTATTTCTGACAGTAGATACAACCAGACGCTGCTGCTACGTTGCCCCTATCCGCAGGAAAGACCCTACGGATAGGCAAACAACGTAGCGAGCGTTGCCGAAGAAATCTGGATGACGGGAGATTGCCTCCCGATGCTGTCTCGCAACTCGCGCTGCCGAGAGTGGCTGACGCACGGCCGACGCTGAGGCCGTGGCCAATCAGACGCCAGTCCCGATGCGGAGACGAGCATGAATCCATGGCCAGATCTTCCCAAGTACCGTTACACCGCCTGCGCCTTTTCCCTCTGGCTGTGTGCCGGTTGGTCACCTTCCACCCTCGCCGCTTGCACCCTCACCCCTACCGCTGGCAACGATAACTTCGTCTGTGACAGCGCCACCAGTGGACCGCTGACCGATCTGGCGGGCAACAACACCCTGACGTTCCCCGCCAATGGCTCCGGCACCATCAATGGCAATGTGACGTTTGGCAGCGGCAACGACACCGTCAAAATGGACTCCGGCACCCTCGCTGGCGTACTTGACCAGGGCGATGGCGCCAATGCTTTGCAAATCAACAACGGGGTGATCACCGGCGAAGTCCATCAGCACAACGGTATCGACACCTTCATCATGAACGGCGGACGCATCCAGTCTCTGGCGCAAGGTGAGGGCTTCGACAATTTCCTGATGACCGGCGGGACGATCGTCGGCGCCTTCGAAGACGGTGACTTCGCGAAGATGACCGGAGGCACCATCGGCCGGGTAGACATGAAGCTCGACGACAATACGTTCGATATGTCCGGCGGGCAGATCCTGGGAAATCTGGTCACCGGATTTGGCAACGACACCATCATCGTGGCGGGCGGACGAATTGGCGGCAACATCAGTGTCAGCGGTGGCAATGACAACATTACGGTGACAGGCGGCGAGATCGCCGGTGAAATCCGCGCCAGCGCCGGCAATGACACACTTCTGTGGGACGGTGGCGGCATCATCCGCTCGGCGATCCTGATGGGCGATGGCAATGACACCGCCATTGTGCGCAATCTGAATGAAACCACCCTTGCCCTGACCCCGAGCATCGACGGTGGCACGGGCACCGATCAATTAACCTTCGACCACACCACATCCGCCGGCGCCGCCCGTTACATCGATTGGGAAACCGTCAACCTGAACAACGGTTCGCAATTCGACCTCGCCGGCAATTTCGTGCTCGGTGACAGCAGCAGCGGCACGGGTGTATTCAACATCGATGGCAGTAGCGTACTGACGTCCAGCCAGGGCAGCATCGTGCCCGCCACTGCGGGCCAGCGCGCGACCCTGAACAACGCCGGGGTGATCGACCTGAGCAGCGGCAATACGCGCACCAACGATGCCCTGACCGTACAGGGCAATTATTCGGGTAACAACGGGCAACTGCTTTTGCAAAGTGCCGTGGGCGATGACAATTCGCCCAGTGACAAGCTGGTGGTCATCGACGGCACCTTGACCGGCACCACCTCGATCAGCGTCAGCAACCTCGGTGGCGTTGGCGCGTTGACCCGGCAGAATGGCATCCAGGTGGTTCAGGCCCAAGGGACGGCCATCAGCGACAACGGCGCCTTTACCCTGAAAACGCCAGTGTCGGCGGGTGCGTTCGATTACGTCTTGTACAAGGGCGGTATCACCGCCGGCAGCGAAAACAGTTGGTACCTGCGCTCCTCCGTCGTCGCCGTGCCGCTGGTGGCCGTCCCGAACCCCGACCCGGCCCTGCCGCCGATTCTGGTGCCAGTGGTGGCAACGCCGGTCGCCGCTGCCGGTAGCCCGCCACTGCCCAACGCCCAACCCGGCGCCGCTCCCATTCCCCTGTACCGCCAGGAAGTGCCGGTCTGGTCCGTCTTGCCGCCAGCGGCTGCGCAACTGACCCTGACCGCCCTGGGCACTTTCCACGATCGCCAGGGCGATCAACGCCTGCTGAGCGAAACCGGGACCTTCGGCGCGGGCTGGGGTCGTGTCTATGGCAAGAATGTCGACCAGACATGGGCCGGCACCGTCACGCCACGGCTCGATGGTTCGCTTGACGGCTTCCAGGTGGGCAACGATCTGTACGCCTCGCAGACGTCCGAGGGCCAAACCCAACGCAGCGGGTTCTTCGTCGGCCATAGCCGCTTGAAGGGTGATGTCGACGGCTTCAACCAGGGCTTCGAAGGCAAACGCGCGGGCAAGGTCGAGCTGCGAGGTGACAGCCTCGGTGCGTCCTGGACCCTGACGGACGCCAGGGGCTGGTACATCGACACAGTAGCGATGTACACCTGGCTCGACGGCGACAGCCATTCCGAGCGCGGCCTCAAGCTCGATAACAAGGGGCACGTGGTGACGCTCTCGGTGGAGGCCGGTTACCCCTTCCCCCTGGCAGGCGACTGGGTAATCGAACCCCAGGCGCAGGTGATCCATCAGAACGTTAGCCTCGACAGCCAGAACGATGGAATCTCGCGGGTATCGTTCGATTCCGATCCAGCCTGGACCGGCCGCCTCGGCGCCCGGCTCAAGGGCCGCTACGAGGTCAGTGGCTTGCCGTTGGAACCTTATCTGCGAGCCAACCTGTGGCACACGTTTTCCGGCACCGATACGGTCACCTTTGCCGGAAACACCGACATCGACACCGAGCAAAAATCTTCCTACGCCGATCTCGGTATCGGTGCCGTGCTGACGCTGGCGCCCTCCGTCAGCGTGTACGCCAGTGCCGACTTCTCCAGCAATATCGACAGTCAGCACCTGCGGGGAACGATGGGAAATGCCGGTATCAGGATCAGTTGGTAAAACTGAGCAAAGGCTCTAGCTCCTGACTTTTTTGGCGTTTCCGCCATTAAACAAGAACTTATTGAGCACCAAAAAATCAGTCACTTACACCCCCTAAAATACCCCTACCACTTATCGGCCATTTTCTTGACGCAGTGGCAGCGGTCTCCTTGAATTCACGTTACTACCCCCGGAACCACAATCAGGGGCAAGCCCCCCAAGTCACCCATATACACGGGCGGCCCCCGGCTTGCCCCCATCCATCGGTCGCCCCTCATTCGGGGTAGGAGAGACGGCAAAGCGAGAACGGCATGCGATTGCAAGGTAGACCCCCCATGAAAACTTCACTCACCCAACAAGAGATCAAAATCACTTTTTGCACAGTCTCGAGCTCACTCCTGCTGTGCTCTTCCATGGAAGTGCAGGCCTCGCCTGTCGAGGAAGATACTTCGCCCTGGTATCGCCAGGACGTCCCGGCGCTCTCCTTACCTGCACAAGTTTCCACGTATCCCGGCCGTTTCAGCGCCATGCCCGATCTTCGAAGTTCGCACCTGACGACCGAAGATGCCTCGCCTGCTGCCTGGGATCAGGTGTACGGACAGGCCTCGCGCCGGGCACAAAACGATGTTCTCGCCGAAGGCCTTTCCACTTCCGGTGCCGGTCAACTCAAAGGCCCGGCACTCATGACCCTGGAAAGCGGCAGTGGCCGTACCCAGCGGGTTGGCCTGATCGGTGGCACCAGCATGATCCAGGGCAACAGCACGGGCTTGTTTACCAATCGCGCCCAATCCGACTCCAACAGAGACAGCTTCAGCCTGCAAGGCCAAAGCCTCGGCGCCTACTGGAGCCTGATCGGGCCACAAGGCTGGCACGTGGACTTGACGGCCAGTGGCGGCCGGGTCAATGGCTATACCCGCAACGAGCAGGGTGTGCGGCAAGCCGCCGAGGGCAGCGCGATGACGCTGTCGATGGAAGGCGGATTCCCCATCAGCCTGGGCGAACACTGGGTGGTTGAACCCCAGGCGCAATTGATCAATCAACGGATCACCCTGGACACCCCTTACGCAGGCTCGGGCAATGCCTCCTCCATCGACTTGTCGTCGTGGAGCGGCCGGGTCGGCGCCAAATTGAAAGGGAGTTACGACATCAATGGCCTGCCCGTGGAACCCTACGTGCGGACCAACTTGTGGCACACGGTGAACACCGGCAATACCGTGACCCTCGATCAGGTCGACAAGATCAGCAGCAGCCGGAACTCGTCGACGGTAGAGCTGGGATTGGGCCTGGTGGCCAGAATGACCCCGACCGTGAGCCTGTACGTCAGCGCCGATTACAGCAGTGACGTCGACCAAAATGATTTGAACGGGTTGATCGCCAGCCTGGGTGTACGGATGCGGTGGTGAGGGTCAGACCTCGAAAAGACTGTTCACCGGGCTGACGCCATCGCGAGCAAGCTCGCTCCCACAAGGGTCACACGGAACCTGTCGGAGCGAGCTGACTCGCGCTGTGGCGAGGCGTTTTCGGATCAGCCCTCGGGGCGCAACATCAGCACCGCCAACGGCGGCAGATTCAGCACCAATGACAGCGCCTGACCATGACTCGGCGCTTCCTCGGTGAACGCCCCGCCGCTGTTGCCGTAATTGGAGCCGGCATAGGTCGCCGAATCACTGTTCATCAACTCGGCCCAGCGGCCGGCAAATGGCACACCGATGCGATAAGCCTCACGCGGCACCGGGGTGAAGTTCGCCACCACCAGCACCGGTTTTCCGTCCTTGCTCCAGCGCAACCAGGCATACACGCTGTTGATGGCGTCATCGCCGATCAGCCACTGGAACCCTTGCGGTACATCATCCTGTTCGTGCAGCGCCGGCTCTTCGCGATACAGCCGATTGAGGTCGCTCACCAGCTTCTGAACACCTTTGTGTTCGGGGTACTGCAGCAAGTACCAATCGAGTTGCTGGTCGTGATTCCACTCGCGCCACTGACCGAACTCACAGCCCATGAACAACAGTTTCTTGCCCGGATGCGCCCACATGAAGCTCAAATAAGCCCGCAGGTTGGCAAATTTCTGCCAGCGGTCGCCGGGCATTTTGTCGATGAGCGAATGCTTGCCGTGCACCACTTCGTCGTGGGAGATCGGCAGGATGAAGCGCTCGGACCAGGCGTAGACCAGGCCGAAACTCAGCTCGTTGTGGTGATGGGCGCGGTACACCGGGTCCTGCTGGATGTAATGCAGAGAATCGTGCATCCAGCCCATGTTCCATTTGTAGGCAAAGCCCAGGCCGCCCTGTTGCGTGCTCTGGCTGACGCCCGGCCAAGCGGTGGACTCTTCGGCGATCACCAGGGCACCGGGCGCTTCCAGTGCCACGACGTCGTTGAGGTGGCGCAGGAAGTCGATGGCTTCGAGGTTTTCCCGACCACCATGGCGATTCGGCACCCATTCACCGGCCTTGCGCGAGTAATCGCGATACAGCATCGACGCCACGGCATCGACCCGCAGGCCGTCGACATGGAAATGCTTGAGCCAGTGCAGCGCCGACGCCAGCATGTAGCCATGCACTTCGGTGCGGCCGAGGTTATAGATCAGCGTGTCCCAATCCTGATGAAAGCCTTCCTGTGGATTGCCGTACTCGTACAGCGCCGTGCCGTCGAATTGCGCCAGGCCATGGGTATCAGTCGGGAAATGCGCCGGCACCCAGTCGAGGATCACACCGATGTCGGCCTGGTGGCAGGCATTGACGAAGGCCGCGAACTCATCCCCGGTGCCGTAGCGGGCGCTGGTGGCGAATTGCGAGAGCAACTGGTAACCCCACGAGCCGCCAAACGGGTGCTCCATGATCGGCATCAGCTCGATGTGGGTGAAGCCCAGTTCCTTCACATACGGAATCAGCCGCTCGGCCAGTTCCGGCCAGGTGTACTGGCGAGCCACTTCGCCCAGATCATCCAGCTCGCATTGCCACGAGCCGGCGTGCAGTTCATAAATGGACAGCGGCGCCGTCAGGCGCTGACGCTCGCCACGGGACTGCATCCATTCCTGGTCCTGCCAGTCGATCGTCAGCGGTGGGGCCACTTTCGAGGCCGTGTCCGGCGGCAGGGACGTGGCGAGGGCCATGGGGTCGGCCTTCAGCGGCAGGATCCCGTCCTTGCCAAGAATCTCGTACTTGTAAGCCTCCCCCGCCTGCACGCGCGGAATGAACAGCTCCCAGACTCCCGTGGGATGACGCAGACGCATCGGATGGCGGCGACCATCCCAGACGTTGAAATCACCGACCACCGACACCCGCCTGGCATTCGGCGCCCACACGGCGAAACGTACGCCGTCGACACCGTCGACCGTCATCAGTTGCGCACCCAGGCAGCTGCTCAGGTCGCGGTGATTGCCTTCGGCGAACAGGTATAGATCCATATCGCCGAGCAGCGGACCAAAGCTGTACGGGTCTTCGGCGATCTGCTCGCCACCGGCCCAGCGGGTGCGCAGCAGATAGGGCTGCGCCCGGTCGAAGTGCCCGACGAATAACCCCGGCGTCTGCGTCGGTTCCAGATTGCCGAGTTCTTCTCCAGAGTCCCTGGCCACCACCTGTACGCTCAAGGCGTCCGGCAGATAAGCCCGAATGAACTGTCCACCGGCGCCATCGCCGTGGGGACCGAGAATTGCAAAGGGGTCGTGATGTTCGGCGCGCACCAGCGCATCGATGTCCCGCGCCCTGGGTAGCAGGGCTTCTTTGTACTGACCCTGTTCCTTGTTCGAGAAACTCATGACTACTCTCCACCAAGATCGGAAAAGGGTTTAAGCCCGTTCAATAACCCGTACAAACCGTGCAATGGCACGGACAGCCATGTGGGGCGGTTCTCTGCCTCGTAGGCCACTTCGTACGCTGCCTTCTCCAGGCCGAATAACGCCAGCGCGGCGTCCTCGCCTTCAGGATCTTGCCATGCATGACCAAGACTAGCTGCCGCCAGCCGATAAGCGTCGACAAATGCTTGCCGCGCTTCGCTCAAGTAGCGATCGGAAACCCGTTGGCGAGCCGCCCGGGCTTCAGCAGTGTTATCAACGTTATGCACGTTGATGGCCATGGCCGCAGCGTAGTCGAAAGATCGCAAAACGCCGCTTACATCTTTATAGGGACTGTGTTTGCCTCGTCGTTCATGCAACGGCCGCGCCGGTTCGCCCTCGAAGTCGATCAGGTAAGCATCGCCCTTGATCACCAGTACCTGCCCCAGATGCAAGTCGCCATGCACGCGGATTTTCAGACCTCCCGCGGACTTTCTGCCCAGTACCTGCACATGACTGAGGATGGCTTTTTTGTTATCCAGTAAACGGCTGACCAGGGTTTTGTCCGCCGGATTCAGTTCGGTTTGATGCTGTTTGAGCAACTTCAGCGCATGCTCGATCTGTGCCACGACATCCCTGGTCGACGCCAGTGCCTCTTTTTGCGTAGTGAGGTGCGGAGCGAAATCCGGGTTGTCGCTCGGCGCGGCCAGCACCTGATGCATTTCCCCCAGGCGCTGCCCCAGCATGGCCGCGAAATCTTTCAATTCACCGAGGGCGTTGTAGTGTTGTTCCTGTTCGGACATGGCGTCCGCCAGTTCGTCGCGCAGCGCCCGCTCCAGGTTGTTCTGCGTCCACTCCCAGGCGTCGCCCTGATTGCTCAAGTAGCCTTGTGCAATCATCAGTAAGTTGTCCTCGCCCTTGGCATCCCGGCGCACCACCGAGCCCAGCAACGGTGAAATGTTGCGGAAACCGGCGCGTGTCAGGTAGGCGCTCATCTCCAGTTCCGGGTGCACACCGGAGGCGACTTTGCGGATCAGCTTCAACACCAGGCTGTTGCCGATCACCACTGAACTGTTCGATTGCTCGGCGGACAGATAACGCACTTCCGATTCAGCCGTCAGCCCCAGTCTGGCCAGTTCGGCGGTCGGTTCGAAGCGGATCTCGCCACCGTCCGAAGGCAGCACCCGTTGGTCCTGCATGCCCTGCAGCACAGTACGGATGAAGTTTTCGAGACTGAAGGCATCGGTGATCAAGCCGACCTGCGGCCCACGTCGAACCCGTGACAGTGCCAGTTGCTGCGGCAATGGCGTCCCGACCTGGTCTTCGGCAATGAAGCCGAACGGCAGTTGGTAACGACTGGTCTGGCCACCGCTGGTGACTTCGATTTCACTCAACAGCACCGGGTGCGTGGCATCACCAAAACGCACACCATAGGCCAGATGGACCTGCTCGATGGCCGCGCCCTTGCCAGCGAACCAGCGGCGGTTTTGCAGCCAGTTGGGCAAGATGTCCTGCTCCAGCGTACGTCGCGCCGGGGCTTCGAGCAGTTCTTCCATGCGTTTTTTCAGCACCAGCGTGGTGAAGTCCGGCAAGCTTTGTGCCGGCTCCACGTGCCAGCTCGGCATCTGGTTTTCCGTCGCCAGGACGAACCAATAGAAGCCATAAGGGGCCAGGGTCAGGAGAAAATTCAGCTGCCCGATCGGCGGGAACGCATTACCGCCAAGCATTTCCACCGGCACCATGCCGACGTAGGTCGACAAGTCCAGCTCAGCGGCCTGCGCACTGCGGGACACGTTGGCCACGCACAGAATGATTTCGTGCTTGCCGTCCGCCCCGGTGAATTCCCGGGTGTAGGCCAGGATCCTGCGGTTGGTCGGCGAAAGCATTTTCAACGTGCCGCGCCCGAACGCCTTGGATTGCTTGCGCACCGCGAGCATGCGCCGGGTCCAGTTCAACAGCGAATGCGGGTCGCCGGCCTGGGTTTCGACGTTGACCGAGAGGTAGCCGTATTGCGGGTCCATGATCGGCGGCAGCACCAGGCTGGCCGGGTCGGCGCGGGAAAAGCCTCCGTTTCGGTCGATCGACCATTGCATCGGCGTGCGCACACCGTCGCGGTCACCGAGGTAGATGTTATCGCCCATGCCGATTTCATCGCCGTAGTACAGCGTCGGCGTGCCAGGCATCGACAGCAGCAGGCTGTTGAGCAATTCCACCCGTCGTCGGTCCCGCTCCATCAAGGGCGCCAGTCGCCGACGAATCCCCAGGTTGATACGCGCCCGACGGTCGGCCGCGTAGTAGTTCCACAGGTAATCGCGTTCCTTGTCGGTGACCATTTCCAGGGTCAGTTCATCGTGATTGCGCAGGAATATCGCCCACTGGCAATTGGCCGGAATCTCCGGGGTCTGGCGCAAAATGTCGGTGATCGGGAAGCGATCTTCCTGGGCCAGCGCCATGTACATGCGCGGCATCAGCGGAAAGTGAAAGGCCATGTGGCATTCGTCGCCGTTGAGGCCCTGTTTGTCTGTGTCGCCGAAATACAACTGCGTGTCTTCGGGCCATTGATTGGCCTCGGCCAGCAACATGCGGTCGGGGTAATTGGCGTCGATTTCCGCGCGGATCTGCTTGAGGACGTCGTGGGTCTCGGGCAGGTTTTCGTTGTTGGTGCCGTCGCGCTCGATCAGGTAAGGGATCGCGTCCAGGCGCAGACCGTCGATGCCCATATCGAGCCAGTAACGCATTACCGACAGCACTGCCTTCATGACTTGCGGGTTATCGAAGTTCAGGTCCGGCTGGTGGGAATAGAAACGGTGCCAGAAATACTGGCCGGCGACCGGGTCCCAGGTCCAATTGGACTTTTCGGTATCGAGAAAGATGATGCGCGTGCCGTCGTACTTTTGATCGTCATCGGACCACACGTAGAAGTCCCGCGCCGCCGAACCTTTCTTGGCCTTGCGGGCACGCTGGAACCAGGCGTGCTGGTCCGACGTGTGGTTGATGACCAGTTCGGTGATCACCCGCAGGCCGCGTTTGTGCGCCTCGGCGATAAAGCGCTTGGCGTCGGCCATAGTGCCGTAATCGCTGTGCACGCCCCGGTATTCGGCGATGTCGTAACCATCGTCGCGTCGTGGCGAGGGGTAGAACGGCAAGAGCCAGATGGTATTGACGCCGAGGTCGGCAATGTAATCAAGCTTGGCGATCAGGCCGGGAAAATCGCCGATCCCGTCGTTGTTGGAGTCAAAAAACGATTTGACATGAACCTGATAGATCACTGCGTCCTTGTACCAGAGCGGGTCCTTGATGAAGGTCGCTGCCTTGGGTTTCTTCGCCATTGGAAACTCCTGTCGAATTCGAAATAACCTCTGAGCCGATCACCCATTCAAGTGTGGTTATTAACTGTGGTGGACTCAGGACGCGGTAATCCGCCAGATCCCGAACGGCTGGTGCGCCGGGTCGATCCGCATGAACTGGTACTTGCCGTACCAGGTCCAGCGATGGCCGTTCATCAAGTCTTCGCCGTGGGTCGCGGCATCGTCGGGCAAGCCCATTTCCCACAGCGGCAATTCGAAACTCGCCTCCTGCGGGTGATGTGGATCGAGGTTGACGGCCACCAGGATGAAATTGCTGCCATCGACGCTGCGCTTGCCGAAATACAGAATGTTGTCGTTCCAGGCGTTGTAGACCTTCAGGCCCAGATGCGTGTGCAGCGCCGGGTTCTGCCGGCGGATGCGATTGAGCTGGGCAATCTCGGCGATAATGTTGCCCGGCGCGGTGAAGTCCCGCGGGCGGATCTCGTACTTCTCGGAGTCCAGGTACTCCTCCTTGCCCGGAATCGCTGCCGACTCACACAGCTCAAACCCGGAATACATGCCCCACAACCCGGAGCCCATCGTTGCCAGCACCGCACGAATCAGAAACCCGGGGCGCCCGGACTCGTGCAGGAACGCTGGATTGATGTCCGGCGTGTTGACGAAGAAGTTCGGCCGGTAGCATTCGCGCCATGGCGATTCGTTCAGCTCGGTGAAATAGGTCGCCAGTTCCTGTTTGGTATTGCGCCAGGTGAAATAGGTATAGCTCTGGGAGTAACCGACCTTGCCCAACCGGGCCATCATGGCCGGCGTGGTAAAGGCCTCGGCGAGAAAAATCACCTCGGGATACAACGCACGCACATCGGCGATCAGCCACTGCCAGAACGGCAACGGCTTGGTGTGCGGGTTGTCGACGCGAAAGAGCTTCACGCCCTCCTCGACCCAGCCCACCACAATGTCGCGCAACTCGATCCACAAGCCGGGAATCGCCTCGGCGGCGTAGAAGTCGACGTTGACGATGTCCTGGTATTTCTTCGGCGGGTTCTCGGCGTATTTGATCGTGCCGTCCGGCCGCCAGTTGAACCAGCCGGGATGCTGTTTGAGCCACGGATGGTCCTGGGAGCACTGAATGGCGAAGTCGAGGGCGATTTCCAACCCGTACTCGGACGCGGCCACCACCAGTCGACGGAAGTCTTCGCGGGTGCCCAGTTGCGAATGAATCGCCTCATGGCCGCCCTCTTCGCTACCGATGGCGTAAGGGCTGCCGGGGTCGTCCGGCCCGGCACTCAGGGAATTGTTCGGGCCTTTGCGATAGCTGCGACCGATCGGGTGAATCGGCGGGAAATAAAGTACGTCGAAGCCCATGTCCTGAATCATCGGCAAACGCGAATGCACGTCGTTGAAGGTGCCGTGGCGCGCTGGATCGTCGGTGATCGAGCGTGGAAACAATTCATACCAACTGGCGAACTGCGCCAGTTCGCGTTCGACATCAACCGGATACTCGGGGCTCAGGCTCAGGTAGGCACGGTGATCGGCCTGGGCCATCAAATCGGCGCTACGGTGGTGCAGGAACAAAGCGACCTGCTCGGTTTCGAGCAACCCGGACAATTGATGGTGCAACGCCGCCAGTTGCTCGCTCAGTTGCCCCTCGGTGCGCTCGGCCGCTTGCTGAACGTGATGGCGGCCTTCCTGCAATTCCAGGCTGACGGGGACCCCGGCCATGTGCTTTTTTTCCAGCTCGTAGCGGAAACTGGCAAATTGATCGATCCAGGCTTCGATACAGAACACATAACGCCCCTGATCTTCGACGCGGAACCGGCCCTGCCAGCCATTGTTGCCCAGGTCGGTCATGACTTCGCTGCGCCAGACCTCATCGCCCTCGGAGCGCCAACGCACCCGTACCGCGAGCTTGTCGTGACCGTCGGCAAACACTTTGCTGGTCACCACCACCTCCTGCCCCACCACGGCCTTGACGGCAAACTGCCCACCGTCGAGGGTCGGCATGGTGTCTTCAATCACGATTCGTGGCAGTAAAAGCGCCTGTGACAGCGGCATGTGCGGGTTGTAGCTCAACTCAGTAGGTTTTTCAGCCGTCATCGAGCATCTCTCCTTTACGCCCCAAGGACGCTCTTGTGTCTGGTTGTCATCCCAATGAACTCACTTAGGTTCCGAGCGCCGGGCGCCCGGAAAAGTTCATCGGCAATTGGCCGGAATCAAATCCGTGGTGTGGCGGTCAATCAACTTAAGCACGACTCACGCCATGTGCCACTGGAGGCTAGACCATGACCAATCCATTCCCTGGAGAAACACCCGATCCGAATATCGACAACCCGGTGATCCCACCGACGGACCCGCAACCTGTTCCTGAGCAGGATCCGCCCAGCACCACGCCACCACGGGAAGAACCGCCTAAGACCATGCCGCCGGTGATAGTTACGCCGGAATGACCATAGGCTGAACGATCTTTGACCGTTGTATCTGTAGGAGCGAGCCCGATTGCATTGGAATAACGAGCACCGCTGAGTGTCTGGTTTCCCTCGTAATCGTTAACGACCATCGCGAGCAGGCTCGCTCCTACAGGTGGTCGTTGTTCCTTTCGAGCATCTTTACGATCCTCGGCACCACACTGAAAATCACCAACGCCAACACCGTACTGAACACCGCCGTCGCCTCCCTGCCCAACCCGGCGGACACGCCGATGGCGGCGGTCATCCATAAGCCGGCGGCGGTGGTCAGGCCTTTGACGTGGCCTTCGTCGCCTTCCTGGTTTTTCAGGATGGTGCCAGCGCCAAGGAAGCCGATCCCGGCGATGACGCCCTGCACAACCCGGCTCATGGCATCGGCCTGGGAACCGGACATCTGTGGCACCAGCACAAACAGCGCCGCGCCGAGTGCCACCAGCATGTGGGTGCGCACGCCGGCGGCCTTGCCCTTGCTCTCGCGTTCGAAGCCGAGAATGCCGCCCAGGGTCGCGGCGATCAGCAAGCGCACGGTGATGCGTGTCAATTGCGAGGCATCTGCGATGTCAGCGAATTCGGCTTGCAGGGTCACCCAGACTTCGTGCCACCAGGCGTTCATGGCGTGGTCCTTGAAAAAGGTCATGGAGAGTGGACAGCACCGACCATTAATCGGTTGCACAGAACGATGGCCGCCGGGCGTGCCCTAACACTGTAGATCCCACTGAAAGAAGGACACCTCCATGACCGTGCGCATCGACAAACAGACTTGCTTCTTTACCACGGAAAACGGCGAAGAAATTCGTCTGTGCACCGACGTCACCATTGTCACCGACGCGGAAAAAGCCATGTCCGCGGTGGACATCAACGGCCAGCACATTTACATCACCGAAGCTGAAGCCGACGCATTGACCGTCGCCGGCGCGAAGGATGGACGCCGGCATCTAAAGGCGACCGACAGTGATTCGGTGATTTGACTGACCGGGATCAACATCGGCCGAAAACACCTGATATAGCCGCCTGCGTCCCGTTGCGAAAGGTGCTTCAACTTGTCGCAGGGGAGCACGCGGCACCCATCTGATCTGGTTTTTATTGCAATACCTGAGTCTGTTATGCAAACAGATGGCCACTCATAGTGCTCATGCCTGATGGAGGCTGATGAGCGAAAGACCATGAGCGAGAGAATCCCCGTCCGAACCGTAGAAAGCGCCCCGACCGTAAGAATCCATGAACCTTCACGCCCAAAGATGAAGGTCAAGACCAGTGACAACCTGATCCATACCCGTAGCTTCACCGGTTTGTTCCGCACCCTGCGCCTGAGCGGTGCCGGTTTTCTGTTTCTGCTGTTCTTCGGCACCGTGTGGTTGAACTGGGGTGGCCGCCAAGCGGTGCTCTGGGACCTGTCCGAAAGCAAATTCCACATCTTCGGCGCGACGTTCTGGCCACAGGATTTCATCCTGCTTTCGGCCCTGTTGATCATTGCCGCGTTCGGGCTGTTCGCGATCACCGTGTTCGCCGGCCGGGTCTGGTGTGGCTATACGTGCCCGCAAAGCTCCTGGACCTGGATCTTCATGTGGTGCGAGAAAATCACCGAGGGCGAACGTAACCAGCGCATCAAGCTGCAAGCCGCGCCCTGGGGCTTGAACAAACTGATGCGCCGTTCGGCCAAGCACACGCTGTGGCTGGCCATCAGCCTGCTGACCGGACTGACCTTCGTCGGCTACTTCACGCCGATCCGGCCGCTGGCCGAAGAACTGCTGACCTTGCAACTGAGTGGCGTCAGCCTGTTCTGGGTGCTGTTCTTTACGGGGGCGACCTACATCAATGCCGGTTGGCTGCGTGAGGCGGTGTGCATGCACATGTGCCCCTATGCGCGGTTCCAGAGCGTAATGTTCGACAAAGACACCCTGACCATTTCCTACGACGTCGCCCGTGGCGAGAACCGTGGCCCGCGCAAGCGTGAGGTCAAACCGGCGGAAGTCGGGCTGGGCGATTGCATTGATTGCCAACTCTGCGTGCAAGTGTGCCCAACCGGCATCGACATCCGTGACGGCTTGCAGATGGAGTGCATCGGCTGCGCGGCGTGCATCGACGCCTGTGATTCGATCATGGACAAAATGGGCTACGCTCGCGGGCTGATCAGCTACACCTCGGAACATCAGTTGCAAGGTGGCAAGACTCACCTGTTGCGGCCACGGTTGATCGGCTACACCGCCGTGCTGCTGGTGATGATAGGCGCTTTGGTGCTGGCCTTGGTCGAACGACCCATGGTGTCGCTGGACGTGAGCAAGGACCGCGGCCTGTTCCGCGAGAACAGTCAGGGGCAGATCGAAAACATCTACAGCCTGAAAGTGATCAACAAGACTCAGCAGCGCCAGGACTACCACCTGACGCTGGTCGACGGCGACGGTTTCCAGTTACAGGGCAAAACCGAACTGAGCCTGGCGCCCGGCGAGATTGTCGATGTGCCGGTGTCGGTGGCAATGACGACGGAACGGCCGGAAAGCAGCTCGAAAAGCATCAGCTTCAAAATCGTCGACAGCGACGAGCCCGGCATCTACAGCGTGGCCAAAAGTCGCTTTGTAGCGCCAATGAACCGTTGAGTCTTTAAGATGCCAACCTTTGTGGTCAGGGAACAAGCGCCCTGGCCACCGTCATTCGATTCGATTCCATCGCGGGATACCGATGAAACGCTACGAAAAATTCGCCGATGACATCGCTGAACTGATCCGCTCCGGTGTTCTCGGCCCCGGGCAGCGCGTGCCATCGGTACGCTACGCCAGCCAGACCTACGGCGTCAGCCCCTCCACGGTGTTCCAGGCCTACTACCTGCTTGAGCGCCGCGGCTTGATCCGCGCCCGGCCGCGCTCCGGCTATTTCGTCAATGCCCATGCACCGCGGCCGTTTTCCGAGCCGGAGATCAGCAGCCAGGTCAACGAATCGACCGAAGTCGATGTCAGCGAACTGGTGTTCTCGGTCCTCGATTCGATCAAGGACCCAAACACCGTGCCCTTTGGCTCGGCGTTCCCCAGCCCGACCCTGTTTCCATTGCAACGGTTGTCGCGGTCGCTGGCCAGCGCCAGCCGCGCGATGGACCCGCGCATGGTCGTGACCGACATGTCGCCGGGCAACCCGCAGTTGCGTCGGCAAATCGCCCTGCGCTACATGGTCGGCGGGCTGATGCTGCCCATGGAAGAACTGCTGATCACCAACGGCGCACTGGAAGCGCTGAATTTGTGCCTGCAAGCCGTGACCCAACCCGGCGACCTGGTGGCCATCGAAGCCCCGGCGTTCTATGCCTGCCTGCAGATTCTCGAGCGACTGAAACTCAAAGCCGTGGAAATCCCGGTGCATCCGCGCGACGGCATCGACCTCGGCGTGCTCGCACAAACCCTGGAACGTCACCCGATCAAGGTGTGCTGGTGCATGACCAGTTTCCAGAACCCCATGGGCGCCACCATGCCCGAGGCGAAAAAACAGGAACTGGTGGAGCTGCTGCGCAGGCATCAAGTGCCGCTGATCGAAGACGATGTCTACGCCGAGTTGTATTACGGTCAACAGGCACCGAAACCGGCCAAGGCGTTTGATACCGAAGGCCTGGTGATGCATTGCGGCTCCTTCGCCAAAAGCCTTGCACCCGGTTATCGCATTGGCTGGGTGGCCGCCGGCCGCTACGCGCAAAAAATCGAACGCCTGAAGCTCATGACCTCGCTTTGCGCCTCGATGCCGGCTCAGGCCGCCATCGCCGACTACCTGCAGCACGGCGGCTATGACCGGCACCTGCGCAAACTGCGGTACGCGCTGGAAGAACAGCAAAGCGCGATGCTCGCAGCCATTGCCCGCTATTTCCCGGCACAGACTCGCGTCAGCCAACCGGCGGGGGGCTACTTTTTATGGCTGGAATTGCCGGAGCAGATGGATTCGCTGAAGTTGTTTCAGATGGCGTTGGCCCAGGGCATCAGTATTGCGCCGGGGCCTATATTCTCGCCGACCCAAAGGTTCAGGAATTGCATTCGATTGAATTACGGGAGCCCGTGGAACGAGGCGGCGGAAAAGGCGATGGAGACGTTGGGGCGGATTGTCAGGTCCTTCTGACGTTCAGATGTCGCTTGAAAGGAGGCTATCGCGAGCAGGCTCGCTCCCACAGGACGACTCGGTCAATTGTGGGAGCGACAATCCCGTGATCTAACGTCCACCGCCCAAATCAACGAAAGTCCCGGTCGCATAGGACGCCTTGTCCGACAGCAACCAGATAATCGCCTCGGCCACTTCATCCGGCCGGCCGCCCCGGGCCATGGGTATCGCCGACTCCAGTTTGCTGACCCGATCAGGATCGCCGCTCAGCGCATGGAAATCGGTATAGATGTAGCCGGGACGTACGGCGTTGACACGAATGCCTTCGCCGGCCACTTCCTTGGACAGGCCAATGGTGAAGGTGTCGAGTGCCCCCTTGGAAGCGGCGTAGTCGACGTATTCGTTGGGCGCGCCCAGGCGGGCGGCGACCGAAGACACATTGACGATGCTGCCGCCCTGCCCGCCGTGCTTGGGCGACATGCGCAGAATCGCGTGCTTGGCGCACAGAACGGGCGCCAGCACATTGGTCTTGAGGGTTCTGAGGATACGAAATTCGGACATTTCGTCGACACGGGACTTGTGTCCCACGGTGCCGGCGTTGTTCACCAGTGCGGTGACCCGGCCGAGCTCGGTATCGACCCGGTGAAACAACGCGATCACTTCATCTTCGATGCTGACATCGGCACGCACGGCGATGGCTTCAGCGCCCAGTGCGCGGACTTTATCCAGCACGCTCTGGGCCGCTTGTTCATCAGACTGATAGTTGATGCAGATCCGGTACCCTTGTTCGGCGGCCAACAGGGCTGTGGCGGCACCGATGCCGCGACTGCCGCCGGTGATAACGATGACTTTGTCCATACAAGCTTTCCCCGTTTCAAGCGTAAGCGAACCGGGGGGAAGGATAACCGTCCTCTTCGGTTTTTGCATGGGTCTGTTGCCATTCGATATGGCGAGGGAACGAGTTCCCTCGCCACCGATCAGACGACGGCCAATTGCTCCGAACGGTGAATTTCCAGGATGAAACGCTCGGCCGGCAATGGATGCCCGAGCAGGTAACCCTGCAATGAGTCGCAACCGAGTTGGGTCAGGAAGTCCTGTTGCATCCCGGTTTCCACGCCTTCGGCGACGATCCGCAAGCCCAGCGCCTGGCCCAGGGCGACAATGGCGGAAACGATGGCGGCGTCGTCGCTGTCACGCTCCAGATCCCGCACAAAACCGCGGTCGATCTTCAGTTCGTTGGCCGGCAGACGCTTGAGATACATCAAGCTGGAATAGCCGGTGCCGAAATCATCGATGGACAGGTCAACGCCCATGTCCGACAGCAACTGGAGCACCGTCATGCTCGCATCGGCATCGCTCATGGCCGTGGTTTCAGTAATTTCCAGGGTCAGGCTGTTGGCCGGCAGTTGGTGCGTGGTCAGCGCCTTGGCGACACTCTGTACCAGGCCGACATGGCAGAACTGCATGGCGGAAAGGTTCACTGCGATGCGCCAGTCGGTGTAGCCGAGCACGTACCACTCACGCATCTGGCGGCAGGCTTCATTGAGCACCCAGTCGCCAATCGGAATGATCAGCCCGGTCTTTTCGGCGAGTTGGATGAACTTGTCCGGCAGCAACATGCCTTGCGTCGGGTGCTGCCAGCGCAACAACGCCTCGGCACCGACCGGCCGACCCGTGCCGGCGTCGAACTTGGGCTGGTAGTGAAGGCTGAATTCGTTCCGGTCCAGCGCGTTGCGCAGGTCTTGCAGCAGTTGCAGCTGCTTGCGCGCGTTGCTGTTCATCGAGGCATCGAAAAAGCTGTAACCGTTTTTGCCTGTGCCCTTGGCGTGATACATCGCCGCATCGGCATTCATCAGCAACTCATGGACGGTCTGGCCATTGCCCGGATAGAGCGCAATGCCGATGCTGGCAGAGATCTGCAAGTCATGTTCGGCGACCCGGAACGAACGGGCGATCAATCCGACCTGGCGCGCCGCCAGGCCCATGGCGTCGATCTGCTCACCCAGTTGTATCAGCAGCACGAACTCATCGCCGCCGATTCGCGCCAGGGTGTCCTGACTACGCAGGTCTTCACGCAAACGCAGGCTGACCTCGCGCAACAACAGGTCACCCATATGATGACCAAAGGCATCATTGACCGGTTTGAAGCCGTCCAGATCGATGAACATCAACGCAAAACAACCACCCTCGGCGTCCACCCTGGACATCGCCTGTTCGATGCGATCGGCCAGCAGGACCCGATTCGGCAACCCGGTCAGGGTGTCGTGCAGGGCCAGTTGGGTGAGTTCGCGGTTGGCCTCGGTCAGCGACTGGGCAAGGCCGGCGGTGCGGGACTCCAGGCGCGCATCGAGGATCGACGTCAGCAAGGCAATGCTCAACACCGCCAGGGTGGTGATCAGGACGAGGTTGTCCAGGCCTTTGCCATTCAAGCCATTGACGGCAGCGCCGCAAAAGCTGCCATCCGCGAAACGCGCAGCCGCCATGCCGGTGTAATGCATGCCAACGATGGCAATCCCCATGATGACTGCCGCACCGCCGCGGATCAGGCGCACATACGGCGCGTGCTGGCGCAGGCGGAACGCGATCCATAGCGCCGCGCCGGAGGCGCCCGCCGCGATCAGCAGCGATGCACTGAACAGCGTCGGGTCGTAATCGATACCAGGCTGCATGCGCATGGCCGCCATGCCGGTGTAATGCATGGCACTGATCCCGGTCCCCATCGCCAGTGCGCCGAAAGCCAATTGCCAGGCCGGCAGTTGCGGCTGACTGACCAGCCACAGGGCAAAGCCGCAAGACAGGATGCCGATCAACAGCGACAACAGCGTCAAGGTGAGGTCGTAGCCCAGGTCGATGGGCAACTTGAACGCGAGCATGCCGATGAAATGCATCGACCACACGCCAATGCCCATGGCAAAAGCACCACCCGCCGTCCATAAATGCACGGCCCGGCCCTTGGCCGTGGCAATGCGTCCGCTCAAGTCGAGGGCCGTGTACGAAGCGAGAATCGCGACACTAAGGGAGATGAAAACCAGGGTGGGGGAATAACTGCCGATAAGCATGAGACTTCTCGCCAACACCCTCCGTAATGGAATTCATTCTCGGCAGGGCAAATCCGGCGATTGTACTGATTCCAATTGAGAACGCACTCACAAAATTAGCAAAAGGCCAGCAGTCCGATGAAACGCTTGTTTTAAGGTTTCACCTTAACTGCGCTCAGCGCCCACAGTGATTGGGTGGGGCGCAGAAACCTGTGGGAGCGAGCCGGGTCCGGGCGGCGTCCCGACGAGGGGGGCAGCCGATTCAAAATGGATGGCGCCTGACACCATGCCGTGGCTGGCAAGCCAGCGCCTACAAATTGTCGCTGACCTGCAGTTGGCCATCCCAGCCGCCACCCAACGCCGCAATCAACTGCACGCTGGCAATCAAACGACTTTGCAGCAGGCTCAGGTTGCTGCGCTCATTGTTCAGGGCCGCCGCCTGGGTCACCACCACATCGATGTACGCGATCAACCCGGCCTTGTATTGGTTCTGGGTCAAACGCAACGACTCACGGGCCGCATCCAGTGCCTGCTGACGCACGACCGCTTCGTCTTGCAGCACCTTGAGTTGAACCAGGTAATTTTCCACTTCACGGAAACCGTCGAGCACCGTCTGGCGGTACTTGGCCACGGTTTCATCGTAGGCCGCTTCGCTGCGGTCCACTTCCGCCGAACGCTGGCCACCGTCGAACAAGGTCATGGCCAGTTGAGGGCCGACCGACCAGAAGCGGTTAGGCAGGCTGATCCAATTGGAGTACGTGCTGCTGCTGTAACCGCCATTCAGGCTCAGCGTCAGGTCCGGGTAATAGGCCGCCTTGGCCACACCGATGTTGGCGTTGGCAGCCATGACCGAACGCTCGGCGGAGGCAATGTCCGGGCGCCGTTCAAGCAATTGCGAAGGCAGGCTCAGTGGCACTTGCGGCAATGCCGGGATGCTGTTGATTTCCACCAGACTGAACTCGGCGGGCGGCAGACCGACGAGTACGGCAATGGCGTTTTCGAACTGGGCGCGCTGCCAGATCAGATCGACCATGTCGGCCTCGGTACCCTTGAGTTGCGTCTGCGCCTGAGCCACCGCGTCCTTGCCGGAAACCCCGGCGCGGTACTGGTTCTCGGTCATTTTCAGCGAACGCTGATAGGCCTCGACGGTCGCTTCCAGCAGACGTTTCTGCTCATCGATCACGCGCAATTGCAGGTAGTTCTGCACCAGTTCCGACTGCTGGCTCAGGCGCATCGCCGCCAGATCGGCAAAACTGGCCTCGGCGTTGGCGGTGTCGGCTTCCAGGCCACGGCGCAGTTTGCCCCAGACATCCGCTTCCCAACTCACGCCCGCCTGGGCGGTGTAGGTGTCGCGAATGCCGCTGGAAGAACTGGTCAGGCTGGAGTTGCTGCTGCCGGTGCCCTGGCTTGAGCGGTTCTTGCCGACGGTCAGGTCCACCGTCGGGAAAAACGCGCCTCGTGCGCTGCGCACCAGGGCCTGGGCCTGGCGATACTGGGCTTCGGACTGGGCCACGGTCTGGTTGGACGCATTGAGTTTCTCGACCAGCCCATTGAGTTGCCGATCACCGTACAACTCCCACCACGCGCCGCGCGCCAGCGAATCGCTGGGATTGGCCTGACGCCAGCCGGCGGCTTCCTTGTACTGCGCAGGCGAGGCGGTTTGCGGGCGCTGGTAATCGGGGCCGACGGCGCAGGCACTGAGCATCGCCACGCACAGCGACAGGCTCAACAAACGCGAGCCTCGAGCCGCGATCATCGGTGCAGTCAGGTTGTAAAGCGAACGGTCAGTCATAGCGGAGTTTCCAGAGCAGCATCGGTACGCACCCCACGCCAATGGTTGAAGCGATGGCGCAGCTTATCGAGATAGAGGTAAACCACCGGGGTGGTGTAAAGGGTCAGTACCTGACTGAAGATCAGCCCGCCGATAATGGTCAGGCCCAGTGGCTGACGCATTTCCGCCCCTTCGGCACGACTGAGCAACAATGGCAAGGCTCCGAGGATCGCCGCCAGTGTAGTCATCAGAATCGGCCGTAAACGTTGCAAACAGGCGTTGCGGATCGACTCCAGCGGCGCCATGCCTTGCTGGCGTTCGAGTTGCAGGGCCAGGTCGATCATCAGGATGGCGTTTTTCTTGACCACGCCGATCAGCAGGAACAGGCCCAGCAACGAGATCAGGCTGAACTCCCCGCCCAGGGCATAGATCGACAGCAACGCGCCGACCCCGGCCGAGGGCAAGGTCGACAGAATGGTCAACGGATGGATGTAGCTTTCATACAGCACACCCAATACCAGGTACACCGCCACCAGCGCGCCAAGGATCATGAACGGCTGGCTCTTCTGGGTGGCGGCAAAGGCATCCGCGGTGCCGGCCATTTTCACGATCACGTCTTCCGGCATCCCCAGCCTGGCAATCGCTCGCTCGATGGCCGCCGTGCCCTGCTCCACCGTGACCCCTTCGGCCATGTCAAAGGAGATGCTTTCGGAAGCGAACTGGCCTTCGTGACTGACCCGGTCATCTTCCAGGCTGTTTTCGTAGTGAGCGATGGTCGACAACGGAATCCGCGCACCCGCAGCGGTAATCACCTGAACCTGCTTGAGGGTGATCGGGTCCTGGGCGTATTTCGGATTGACCTCCATCACCACCTGGTACTGGTTGAGGCTGTCATAGATGGTGGAAATCTGCCGCTGACTGTAGGCGTTGTTCAGCACCGCCGTGACCATATTCATGTCGACCCCCAGGCGTTTGGCCTGGTCGCGGTCGACAATCAAGGTCACTTGTTGGGCGCCACGGCCTTCACGGGCGTCAATCGCGGTCAGCTCCGGCAGGGCCCTCAGCGCCGTGACGACTTTCGGATACCACTCGCGCAACTCGCCAAGATCAGCGCTTTGCAAAATGTAGGAGTACTGCGACGTGGTCTGTTCACGACCACCACCGAATTGCAGGTCCTGGTCGGCCATCAGCATCAGTTGCGCCCCGGCGACCTTGGGCATTTCCTTGCGTAGACGTTCGATGACTTTCTGCGCCGAAATATTGCGTTCCTTGATCGGTTTCAGACGCACCAGCATGAAGGCGTTATTGGTGCCGTTGGTGCCACCGATGAAACCGGCGACGCTTTCCACGGCTTCGTCCTTGAGCACAGCGCGGCGGAAGGTCTCCATTTTCGGCTGCATCACGCTGAACGACAGGCCGTCATCGCCGCGCACAAAACCGATCAACTGGCCGGTGTCCTGTTGCGGCATGAGGGTTTTCGGCACGACCACGTACAGGGCAACGTTGACGCCAACGGTCACCAATAGACTCAACAAGGTCAACCGCCGATGACGCAGCACCCAGTCGAGGCTCGTCGCGTATTTTCCGACCAGCCATTCGTTGGCCTGCCGGCTCCAGCGCTGCAAGCGGTTCTCCTGGCCCGGCACATGGGGCTTGAGCCAGCGCGCGCAAAGCATCGGCGTGAGTGTCAGCGAGACCACCAGCGAGACCACGATCGACGCCGCCAGGGTGATCGAGAACTCGCGAAACAGGCTTTCGATGATCCCGCCCATGAACAGGATCGACAGGAACACCGCCACCAGCGACACGTTCATCGACAGCAGTGTGAAACCGACTTCCTGGGCACCGAGGTACGCGGCCTTCATCGGCGGCACACCTTCGTCGATGTGCCGGGAAATGTTCTCCAGCACCACGATGGCATCGTCCACCACCAACCCGGTGGCCAGAATCAGCGCCATCAGCGACAGGTTGTTCAACGAGAAGCCATAGAGGTACATCACCGCGAAGGTGCCGACCAGTGACACCGGCACCGCCAGCGTCGGAATCAGCGACGCACGAAAGTTACCGAGAAACAGGAACACCACCAGAATCACCAGGGCCACGGCGATCAACAGGGTCATTTCCGCTTCGTGCAGTGTGGCCTTGATCACCGGCGAGCGGTCCATGGCCAGGTTCAGTTTGACGCTGGCCGGAAGCACCGCCTGCAACGCCGGCAATTGGGCCTTGATCTCGTTGACCGTCTCGATGATGTTGGCGCCGGCCTGCCGGTTGATGACCAGCAATACCGCCGAATCGTTGTTGAAGAACCCGCTGTTGTAGCGGTCTTCGACGCCGTCGCTGACCTTGGCCACATCCTTCAGGCGCAAGGCTGCACCGTCGGCGTAGTGAATGATCAGCGATTCGTAGTCCTTGGCTTTCTCCAGTTGATCGTTGGCCTGGACCTGCCACAGGCGCTGGCTGTCCTCCACCGAGCCCTTGGGCCGGCGCACGTTGGCATTAGCGATGGTGTTGCGCACATCGTCCAGCGCCACGCCGTACTGATTGAGCGCCTGGGGTTCGAGTTCGATGCGCACCGCCGGCAGCGAACTGCCGCCGATCTGGACCTCGCCGACCCCCTGCACCTGGGACAGGCTCTGGGACAGGATGGTCGAAGCCAGGTCGTAGAGCTGGCCCTTTTCCAGCACGTCCGAGGTCAGCGACAGCACCATGATCGGCGCTTGGGACGGGTTGACCTTCTTGTAGGTCGGCATGCTGCGCATACCGCTGGGCAACAAGTTACGCGAGGCGTTGATCGCCGCCTGCACCTCCCGCGCCGCGCCGTTGATGTCGCGGTCGAGGTCGAATTGCAGGATCACCCGTGTCGAGCCCTGGCTGGAGCGACTGCTCATGGTGTTGACCCCGGCGATGGCGCCGAAGGAACGCTCAAGCGGCGTGGCCACGGTGGACGCCATGACCTCCGGGCTTGCACCAGGCAGGCTGGCCTGCACCACGATCACCGGAAAGTCCATTTGTGGCAGCGGAGACACCGGCAACAGGCCGAAGCTGACACCGCCCAGCAGCATGATCGCCAGGCTCAGCAACATGGTCGCGACCGGACGCTTGATGAAAGGACCGGAAAGGTTCATGGCTGCTCTACCGCTTCCACGGATTCAGGCTTGCGGCCCCAGCGCCGACCCAGGCGATCGAAGTACAGGTAGATTACCGGCGTGGTGAACAGCGTCAGCACCTGACTGACCAGCAAACCGCCCACCATCACCAGGCCTAGCGGCTGGCGCAATTCCGCCCCCGAACCGGTGGCCAACATCAGGGGCACCGCACCAAACAGGGCCGCCAGGGTGGTCATCAGGATAGGCCGGAAGCGCAGCAAGGCCGCTTGATAGATCGCCGTTTCCGGGTCCATGCCCTGATTACGCTCGGCGTCCAGGGCGAAGTCGATCATCATGATCGCGTTCTTCTTCACGATGCCGATCAGCAGGATGATGCCGATGATCGCGATCATGCCCAGGTCATTGCCGCTGAGGATCAACGCCAGTAACGCGCCGACCGCCGCCGAGGGCAAGGTCGAGAGAATGGTAATGGGGTGAATGTAGCTTTCGTACAGCACGCCCAACACGATGTACATGGTCACGACCGCCGCCAGAATCAGCAGCAAGGTACTCGACAGCGACGCCTGGAAAGCCTGGGCCGCGCCTTGGAACTGGGTCTGCACGCCAATCGGCATGCCGATGTCCTTCTGCACCTGTTCGATGATCTGCACCGCATGCCCCAGCGCCACGCCGGGCGCGAGGTTGAACGACATCATCACCGCCGGGAACTGGCCGATATGGGTGATCGCCAGTTGCGCCTGTCGCTCTTCGATGTGCGCCAGGCTGGACAAACGCACCTGACCGCCATCGGTGGTCTTGACGTGGATCTGCTGCAGCGCCTGCGGGCCGATCTTCTCCCCGGACTGCGATTGCAGCACCACACGGTATTGGCTGGCCTGGGTATAGATGGTGGAAATCTGCCGCTGGCCGAAGGCGTCGTACAGTGCATCGGTGATGTTCGACACCGAGACCCCAACCCGCGACGCCGCATCCCGGTCGATCACCATATAGACCTGCAAGCCCTTGTCCTGCAGATCACTGGCGACGTCTGTCAGCTCCGGCCGTTGCGCCAGGGCCTCGACCAGCCGCCCGCTCCACAGGCTGAGCAGTTCGGAGTCCGGCGACGACATGCTGAACTGATATTGCGTCCGGCTGACACGATCCTCGATGGTCAAATCCTGCACCGGCTGCATGAACAGGCGAATGCCGACCAGTTTGTCCAGTTCCGGTTGCAGCCGGGCAATCACTGCCATTGCGCTCAGGTCGCGCTCGCTGTGGGACTTGAGATTGATCAGCAACCGACCGCTGTTGAGCGTCGAGTTGTCGCCATCGACGCCGATATAGGACGACAGGCTTTCAACCGCCGGATCGGCCAGGATCACCTTGGCCAGTTCCTGTTGACGTTCGCTCATCGCGGCAAAGGAAATCGACTGCGGCGCCTCGGAAATCCCCTGGATCACCCCGGTGTCCTGTACCGGAAAGAAACCCTTGGGCACGACCATGTACAGCACTACCGTCAGCGCCAGGGTGGCGATGGCCACCAACAGGGTCAGCGGCTGGTGCTTGAGCACCCACTGCAATTTGCGCCCGTAGGCCGCGATCATCCAGTCGATGAACGCGCCACTGGCGCGATAGAAACGGCCTTGTTCTTCTTCCCTGGGTTCCCGCTTGAGCAGTCGCGCGCACATCATCGGCGTCAGGGTCAGGGACACCACCAGGGAAATCAGGATCGCCACCGACAGGGTGATGGCGAACTCGCGGAACAACCGCCCCACCACGTCCGCCATGAACAGCAGCGGGATCAACACCGCGATCAACGACAGGGTCAGGGAAATCAGGGTGAAGCCGATCTGCTTGGCGCCCTTGAGCGCCGCATTCAGCGGACTGTCGCCCTCTTCGATAAATCGGGAAATGTTCTCCAGCATGACGATCGCATCGTCCACCACGAAACCGGTGGCGATGGTCAGGGCCATCAGGGTCAGGTTGTTGACGGAGAAGCCCGCGAGGTACATCACGCCAAAGGTGCCGATCAGCGACAGCGGCACGGCCACCGACGGAATAATCGTGGCGCTTGCGCGACGCAGGAACAGGAACGTCACCATCACCACCAGCGCGATGGCGATCAGCAACTCGTGCTGCACGTCCTTGACCGAGGCACGGATGGTCTGGGTACGGTCAGTCAGCACGGTCACATCAAGGCCGGCCGGCAGGTTGTCGGTGATGCTCGGCAACAAGGCCTTGATCCGGTCAACCACCTCGATGACGTTGGCCCCGGGCTGGCGCTGGATATTCAGCAGCACCGCCTGGTTTTCGTTGGCCCACGCCGCCAGGCGTTCGTTCTCGGCACCGTCGACGATCTCGGCCACGTCCTTGAGACGCAATGGCGCGCCGTTGGCGTAAGCCAGGATCAGGTTGGCGTAGTCCTTGGGCGACGTCAGTTGATCGTTTGCATCGAGCATCGAAACCCGGGTCGGGCCATCGAAGTTGCCCTTGGGCTGGTTGACGTTGGAGGCGCCGATCAGGGTGCGCACGTCCGACAGGTTCAGGCCGTTGGCCGCCAGAGCCTCGGGGTTGACCTTGATCCGTACCGCCTGACGCTGTCCACCGGCGATGCTGACCATGCCGACGCCGCTGATCTGGGCGATCTTCTGTGCCATGCGCGTGTCGACCAGGTCATTGAGTTTGGGCAGCAGCATGGTCTTGGACGTGATGGCCAGGGTCAGTACCGGCGTATCGGCCGGGTTGACTTTGTTGTACACCGGCGGTGCCGGCAGATCCTTGGGCAGCAGGTTGGTCGCGGCGTTGATCGCGGCTTGCACCTGCTGCTCGGCGACGTCCATGTTGATGTCGAGGCTGAAACGCAGGGTCAGCACCGAGGCGCCGCCGGAACTGGTGGACGCCATTTGTGTCAGGCCAGGCATCTGCCCGAACTGCCGTTCAAGTGGTGCGGTCACGGCGCTGGTCATGACGTCCGGGCTGGCGCCGGGATAAAGGGTCATCACGCGGATGGTCGGGTAATCGACCTGGGGCAATGCCGAGACCGGCAACAGCCGATAAGCGATCACGCCGGCCAGAACAATGGCCAGCATGCTCAGGGTGGTCGCTACCGGGCGTAGGATGAACAGCCGCGAGAGATTCATGCGCCGCCCTTTTTCGCCTTGTCGGTGGTCGCCGGCTCAGCGCCGTTTGCCGCCGATTTGCCTTGCAGGTGGCCGGCCGGGCTGGTCGGCACGTCCTCGGGAGTGTTGACCACTTCCACGTCGCTGCCGTCCTTCAGGCGATCGGTGCCCTCCAGCACCACGCGATCACCTGCGGAAAGGCCTTCGGTGACCACGGTGTTCTCACCGTCGCTGGCGCCGATTTTCAATTGGCGAATCTTGACCTTCTTGTCGCCGTCCAGGGCATAGACGAACGTGCCATTGGTGCCGAACTGGATCGCCGCGGAAGGCGCGAGCACCACGTCTTTGAGGGTGTCGGCCAGCAGGCGAACATTGACGAACTGGTTGGGGAACAGCGACTGGTCGCGGTTTTCGTAGCGCGCTTTGAATTTCAGGGTGCCGGTGGTGACGTCGATCTGGTTGTCCAGGCTCTGCAACACGCCGGTGGCCTGCAATTTGGTATCACCGCGATCCCAGGCTTCGGCCGGCAGTTTGGCGCCGCTGCGATAGCGGGCGAGCACGACCTCGAGGCTGTTTTCCGGCAAGGTGAAGGCCACACTGATCGGTTGGGTCTGAGTGATGATCGCCAGCGCCGTGGTGTCGTTGGCCGCTACCAGGTTACCGACATCGAGTTGCCGCAGGCCGACGCGCCCGGCGATCGGTGCACGGATCCGGGTGAATTCGAGATTGAGCTTGGCGTCGTTGACCGCCGCCTGATTGGTCTTGACCGTGCCCTGGAACTGTCCCACCAGCGCTTCGGCGGTGTCCAGGGTTTGCTTGGCGATGCTGTCTTCACGGTACAGGCCACGATAACGCTCGACGTCCACCTGGGCGTTTTTCAATTGAGCCTGGTTCTGCAGCAAGGTGCCTTCGGCCTGGAGCAAGGCGTTCTGGTAGGGGCGCGGGTCGATCTCGGCCAGCAGGTCGCCAGCTTTGACCATCTGCCCTTCTTCGAAATAGATCTTGACCAGCTCACCGCCAACGCGGCTGCGCACGTTGATGGTATTCAGCGCCGTAACGGTACCCAGCGCCTTGTAGTACAGCGGGAAGTCGCCCTTGACCGCAGGAGCCACTCGCACCGGAACCGGCCCGGTCGCACCGCCGAACCCTGGACGCATCGCGCCTGACTTGCCCGTGTGTCCGGCAACGGCTTTTTGCCCCGCAGCGTCTTTCGGCACAGCGCTGCCGGGCCAGAATTTCCAGCACAGACCAGCGATGACCAACAGGACAAGCAGGCCAAACAGCCAGCGACGGGGACTACGGGGGGCGGAGGATTGCATTGAGTGATCAACCATTAGGCGCGTGGGCTTCTTTTACATGAGGCTGAACGATAAGCACTGGTGGGTCTTAAGCAAAGCGCCTTTACCGGCAATTTACTTTCGGCTTACGTATCAGGAGATTTATCCAAGACACTGAAACACAAATGAAAACGGCCTGGGGAGGGCCAGGCCGTTAACAAATGTAAACGCAGGCTTATTTCAGTACAGCAAGTGCCGCTTCGTAGTTCGGTTCTTCAGCGATTTCCTTGACCAGTTCGCTGTGCAGGACGTTGTCGTTCTCGTCCAGCACCACCACGGCACGGGCAGTCAGGCCTTTGAGCGGACCGTCAGCGATGGCAACGCCATAATTCTGAATGAACTCGGCACCGCGCAGGGTCGACAGGTTCTGCACGTTTTCCAGGCCTTCGGCGCCGCAGAAACGGGCCTGGGCGAACGGCAGGTCAGCGGAGATGCACAGCACCACGGTGTTGGCGACGTCATTGGCCTGGGCGTTGAACTTGCGCACGGACGTGGCGCAAGTCGGGGTGTCGACGCTTGGGAAGATGTTCAGCACTTTGCGCTTGCCGGCGAAGTCCTTCAGGGAGACGTCGGACAGATTGCCGGCAACCAGGGAAAAGGCTGGCGCCTTGGAACCGGCTTGAGGCAGTTGGCCGTTGACTTGAACCGGGTTGCCTTTAAGTGTGACTTGAGCCATGAACGGAGTCCTTCTGAACGTTGTGGTAGAGAAATTTGAAGAGGTCGAAGTTAACCACGAAATTGTCGGACGACCTACTCTGGATACAATTTGTGAACAGTCGTCGAGCAATCTGAAATCCGGCGCTTGCACAATCACCACAAAACCCTGTGGGAGCGGGGCTTGCCCGCCCCAATAAGCAATCGCCCTCCCCAGCCGCCCCCGGACTCATTAAGAAATACGAGCATCGAGTTCGTAGGCGATTTATTTTGCAACAGTGTCGATTTGGCCCTCCGCCGTACGACTATAAATTGACTCACTCAAAACCAGCGGAGATCGAAACCATGCGATTCATGATCATCATCAAAGCCAGTCAGGACTCCGAAGCCGGCGTCATGCCCAGAAACGAATTGCTGACCGCCATGGGCAATTACAACGAAGAACTGGCCAAGGCCGGCATCCTCGTCGCGGGCGAAGGCCTGCACCCCAGCTGCAAAGGCGCACGCGTGCGCTTCTCGGGCGACAAGCGCACGGTGATCGACGGGCCCTTCGCCGAAACCAAGGAACTGATCGCCGGCTACTGGCTGTGGCAGGTGAAATCCAAAGAAGAGGCCATCGAGTGGGTCAAGCGCTGCCCTAATCCGATGCCCGGCACTGAAGCCGAGATCGAAATCCGCCAGGTGTTCGAGATGGAGGATTTCGGCGAAGAGTTCACGCCGGAACTGCGTGAGCAGGAAGCGCGGGCGTTTGGGCAGAAGAAGAGCTGAATATTTGTGCCTGAGCAGGTAACGACGATTCGTGCGATCACGTCCCAGGCATTTCCAGCCTCAATGGACGTGATCGAATGTTCGGCGATCACCTGCTAGACGGGATACTCATGTCGGTTTCTAAACATGACATAAAGAGGATCCAGCTCTGACGCGGTAGGGAAAACCACAATGTAGTCGTCAAAATGAACACCTTCGTTATTGCTCAAGGGGGTCAGAACCGGGACAGGTGGAGATTCAACAAACAGCAACGAACGTGATTGTTGCCAGTTCCCATGTTCGTTGTTTTCTAGAGAAATCTCGCCGGCCCAGGAAATCGTAACCGGCGCTACGCCATCAGCAGTAAAACTGTACGCGCTCACTCCCTGGCCTGGATATGCCGACCTCACCCGCACTTTGGGAGTTGAGTGTCCAGACAAAGACGCAGTGACGAAAACCTGCGACATGGAACTGACACCCTGCATGCCCAGTAGCTTGGTGCCAGGTGTGGCGGTAATGACGGCGGAACTCATCCTGAATGGGATCTCTATCTCCGCCCTGTTCCGTGCCAGTGCTTGCCAATCTATACCTTCGATAGGCACCAGTTCTGACAACGGCGTGCAAAGGCCATAAATCTGGGCATCCGCACGACTGGAAAAACCGAAATGCAGCACAGGAGCGCACTGGGTGGCGAGTGGAGCACCAGTGGTGTTCTGCCATGAAAATTCAGCCACCGCCGAGTTATTCTGGCTTGAAGCCGGGTTTGTTATTGACGGCACGCCATGCTTTGACTTCTTTCAGGATGCCTTCGGGGCTGTCTTCCAGGCCTTCTCTTGGGTAAAAGATCACATCCGAGCGGTCTGGATGTTCAGTGACTGACTCAAAATGGCTTAAGAGTCTGTCTCGATACTTCTCGAGCGCTCGCCCTTTTAAATTGCTTGTCTGATGAAAAAACTCGCCCAAAAAAGTCAGAAACTCCGCCTCTGTGTAATCCTCGAGTTTTTCTTTAACAAAGATCATTATGGTTACCTTTATGCAGTTTAATATGATGTTTCGGGGTCATTACCAATAAATTATCCAGATCATAAACAGCGCCATCTTTTGAAATTTCAATTTGATGATGGAGCTCGAATGTTTTCCGCCCTCCTATTTGATCAATCCTCGTGGAGTATGGAGCTGAACCAGCTCGCATTCTTTCGAGGTTACCTTTATTAAATTGCTCACTTAGTAATGCGTCGGCCGCAACAGCCTTCCAAGCAGTTGCCATCGTAGAGGTGTGAGTTATTCTGGCTTGAAGCCGGGTTTATTATTGGTGGCACGCCATGCTTTGACTTCCTTAAGGATGCCTTCGGGGCTGTCTTCCTGACCCTCCTTTGGGTAGAAGATGACGTCTGAACGACCTGGGTGCTCTGTAACTTTTTCAAAATGTGTGAGTAGGCGGTCCAAATACGCCTCCAACGCTTTACCGTGCAATCCGTCCGGATAAATGCTGAACCCTCGCAAAAAATCCAAAAACTCCGCTTCGGTGTAATCTTCTAATCTCTGTTTAAAGATCATGATCATTTCTTTCCCTGCATAGCTGTATATGACGTTGTGGTGTCACAACCGAAATATTATCAACCCCATAAACATCGCCACCCATCGAAATTTCGACATTATAATAAAGTTAAAACATTTTACGTCCGCCACTTTGATCAGCGAATCGTGGGTACGGTCAAAGGTCCTCGCGCATCCGCCTTAGGTTGTTATCAGACTTGAAACCGGGTTTGTTATTGGCGGCACGCCATTCCTTAATAACCCTTAGGACATCCTCAGGTGTACTCACGCATCCTTCCTTAGGATAAAAAATCACATCAGATCGATCTGGATGTTCAGTCACTAACTCGAAATGCTGAATACCCTTTGCGATAAAATTATCAAACGCTTCTGCAGACAAGTTGTCTCGCTCCTCATAAAGGCCGCGCAAGAACTCCAAAAATTCAGATTCTGTGTAGCCTTCGAATTTCTCTTTGAAAATCATGATTAATTTCCTTATCCATGAAAATCAACGTACTGCCTTGACATCATTACAATCAAATTTTCCGTTACGAAAACTCCGCTTCGCTGGGCTACCTCTACGAAATGGCGAGTTTCGACTTTAATTCGCACTCAATTTCTTTCCGATAATGAAGCGCGCTCAAAAAACCACAAACCTGAAACACCAACACCATTCTCCTCCTTATCAACAGCCGCAATCATCTCGATTAGCGGCAGAATCGAAATAGCCGGACACGGAAAACAACGTTATATTTTGGCGAACTTATACTTATCAAGCTCGCAATTTACAACCCTGAAAAACCGCCCACAAAGCTCAGCCGTTACAGCAAGATTTTTAATCATGACCTTTATCGATCAATGCAAAGACCAAAGTTTTAACTTCCATTGCCGCTGTATATTGAAATACGACCTTCTTGCCTGGATAAACAACAGGATCCAGCAGATAGGATTCCCATCCACCTGTTTGGCCCATAGGTTCTGGCATTTTGATTGGACCTCTTGATTCCATTGGTTGACCGAAGAGCGCATGCACATCGGACTGGGTCATGGCCATTCTGTAGGGAGCAGGAAGGTCGCCTTTATATTTCACCGTAGCAGGCATTGTTTCCATCAAAGTAAAAAATAAACTATCCAACACTTTAGTTTCATACCAAAACGTCAGCTCTACGCCATCTTCGACCTCAAGATCCAGCCGATCGCACCCAGGATAGAGTTCAACAAGAGATTTGGCAGGAATGATTCCGCTTGCCAGCAACGACTTATACGTTCGACCAACTCCTGCTATCAGCTCCATTACTTTTACCGCATCCATTAGTACCCCCCTGTTGTTTGTGAAGAGCATGTAACCTCTCGCGCCCAATCTCGATGTTGCCTTCGTCGAGTCCAGAGTCAAGTAACCCTGGCTTGATTGCATCAAAATTCTGGTTCACTGCTTGCTTCAGATCAGATACATCTTGAGACCATTTCCGCGTGGTATTACGCCCACCATAGGTTTCACTGTATTTTCTGTGCACCTCAGCAGGTATCGCGATGCTTGGAGCTCGCTCTACATAACCCCGACGTTCACGCGGTGTCATATCGGCAAAGTTTTCTAAAAGGTACTCCTCCAACGCCCTCCGCGAAGGAATATGATCAATATCCAACCCATCTCCCCTGCTCCGACCACTAAGTTCGTTATAGGGGCCGACCTCCAGCGGTTCAACCGGCGGGCCAACAAAAACCAAGCCGGGCGAAGGTAAGTTCCCGTCCCCTGGAAACCCGGAAATACTCGCACCAATCTCCGCTGCATCAACAGCCGGAAACGTCTCGATTGGCGGTAGGACGGGGATGGTCGGGCTGCCGGGATAAACCCGCAGGTACGACGCCAATCCAACCCTCGGCACTGCCAGTGACTTCGCGAGGTATCTGAAGGGGTCCCAGAGCAATACGCTGCTGGGTATTCAACAGTCGATCATACTGAGAGAACTGGCTGTTAACCGGGTGCTGGATAATCTTGTTCCGCGCTGATCACCTCTGACCCTTTGTGACGAGGTGATTGCCTGTCGGGGGCGCGGGCGCCTCCGGAATTGTCGAACCTTTTTCTCGATAAATCGCGTCTACCGCGTTGGGGGGCCGCTCCGCCGCCTAACGGGAGCAAGCCCTCTCACCACAGATCCTTGAAACCCACCTTTTGACTTCACGCAGACGGCAGGTTTCGTCGATTCAGCCCCTACACTCACGTCGAAACGGCCGTCAAATACCCCGTTGTCTATACAAGTCACCTGGAGCGACTAACGATCAAGCTCCGCACCCCAAGCAGGGAATCCTTGACTACGCTCCATAGTCAGGCCGAACGCAGCAAATGAGCTGCCGTTCCCGGACTGCAAACACTCAATCCGGTTCACTCGAAGGAACGCCCATGACGAACCCGATCAGCCACCGCCACTTTCACGGGTTGAAGCTGCTATTAGCCTTGGCTTTAAGCCTGCCACTGCTGGCTCAGGCCGCCGAACCACTGCCCTCCTGGAACGACGGCCCAGCGAAAAAGAACATCATCGAGTTCGTGCAGGCGGTGACCGATCAAGGCAGCAAGGACTTCGTCAAACCCGAGGACCGCATTGCCGTGTTCGATAACGACGGCACCTTGTGGAGCGAGCAGCCGATGTACTTCGAGCTGCTGTTTGCCCTCGAAGAGGTCAAGCGCACCGCGCCACAACACCCGGAGTGGAAAACCACCCAGCCGTTCAAGGCGGTGCTGGAAAACGATCACAAGGCGCTGGCGGCCACCGGCCTGGACGGCATGATGAAGATCTTCGGTGCGACCCACACCGGCATGACCACCGAGGCCTTCGACGACTACGCCAAGACCTGGCTCAGCCAGGCGCGCCATCCGAAAACCGGCAAGCCCTACACCGAGATGATCTTCCAGCCGATGCTGGAAATGCTCGACTACCTGCGTAGCGAAGACTTCAAGACCTACATCGTCTCTGGTGGCGATACCGCTTTCATGCGCGCCTTCGCCGAGAAAGTCTATGGCATTCCGCCCGAGCAAGTGATCGGCACCACCTTCGTCACCGCGTTTCAATACAAGGATGGCCAGGCGTCGATCCTGCGTACGCCAAAACTGGCCCATAACGACGACGGCCCGGGCAAACCGGAAAGCATCGACGCGGTCATCGGCAAGCGGCCGATTCTGGCGTTCGGCAACTCCGACGGCGACCTGCAGATGTTGCAGTGGACCGCCGCCGGGCCGGGCAAACGCTTCATGGGCCTGGTGCATCACACCGACGCCAAGCGCGAGTGGGCCTATGACCGTGAGTCGCAGATCGGCCGCCTGGACAAGGCCCTTGACGAAGCCAACAAACGTGGCTGGACGGTGGTCGACATGGCTACCGAATGGCGTCGGATCTACCCGTTCGATGCCGCCACAACAGAGCAAACGCAATAGATCAACCCGGCTGAGGTGTTCAACAAGGCATAGTCAGACATGGACTATGCCGCCCCATCGAAGAATGAACACCTGCCAGCAGCACCCTATGCAGTTTTCCATTGCCTACGACCTGGGCGCGCCAAAGCTGCATAACCGATCACAAGCGTCATTTGACAGACGCCGGTCATCCGGCAAAGCTGCATCGAGCTGAACGTGCGCCTGACGGCAAACGTACCTGGACCAGGGAAGTCGCAATGCCGAAACATAAAAATAATGCAGCAACCGCAACCCCTGATTCGCAACCGCCCCTGATCAATCGCTACCTGTTTCCCGTCACCATCGGCGTTTTGCTGCTGGCGGTCGCGGGCATCGGCTGGTTTCTGTTCGGCAGCCATCCGGTACCCATGACCTATGCACCGGTCAGCAAGGCCACGGCTGAACCGGCCAAAACACAACCGCAACCCGTTGCCCTGGCGCCGGCCAAGATGGTCGATGAGCAACAATGCCAGGGCTGCCACAGTGCGCAGGTCAAGGACTGGCAAGGCTCCCATCACCAATTGGCGATGCAACCGGCCAATGCCGACACCCTGCTCGGCGACTTCAACAACGTCACCTTCAAGGCGGAAAACGAAACCACCCGCTTTTCGCGCAAGGACGACGGCTTTTGGGTCAACACCCCCGGCAGCGATGGCAAGAACGCCGACTTCAAGGTGGCCTACACCTTCGGCATTGCCCCCTTGCAGCAGTACTTGATCGAGGTCGGCGAAGGTCGACTGCAAGCCCTGGGCGTGGCCTGGGATACCGAGAAGCACCGCTGGTTTCATCTCTATCCGGGCCAGGGCGTGACCTTCAAGGACCCGCTGCACTGGAGCAAACCGAGCCAGAACGCCAACTTCATGTGCATCGAGTGCCACACCACCGGTTTCAAGCGTAATTTCGATGCGGCGAAAAACACCTTCGACAGTCAGTGGAACAGCCTCGGGGTCGGCTGCCAGGCTTGCCACGGCCCGGCCTCGAACCATCTGGAGTGGACCGCGAAGAAGACCGACTTGATCCACGCCGGTTTCGCCGTCGATCTCAAGGACAAGAACGCCACCGTCGAAATCGAAACCTGCGCCCGATGCCACTCGCGCCGCGCGCCCTTGGACGACGGTTATACCGTTGGCAAGCGCCTGATGGATGACTACCTGCCGAGCCCCCTGACCCGCGAGTTGTATGCCTTGGACGGCAAGATCAAGGACGAAGTGTTCGAACACGGTTCGTTCGCCCAGAGCAAGATGTTCGACAAGGGAGTGCGCTGCAGCAATTGCCACAACCCCCACAGCACCGAGCTCAAGGCGCCGGGTAACGGTGTCTGCCTGCAATGTCACAACAGCGCCGGCAAGACGGCGGTGCAAACCGTCGATGGCAAGGGCCTGCAAGCGAAGAACTACGACTCCATCGAACACACCCGCCACACCATGGGCCAACCGGGATCGCAGTGCGTGGATTGCCACATGCCCGGCAAGTTCTACATGGGCAACGACTTCAGGCATGACCACAGCTTCAGCATTCCCAACCCTGAGCGTGCGGCAAGACTCGGCACACCGGACGCCTGCCTGACCTGCCACCAGGGCAAGGCGGGTGAAAAGGTCACCGAGCAGTTCAAGCTGTGGAACACCGCCAACGCCAGCCCCGTCCAGCCCCCTCGCTACGACGAAAGCCTGTGGCTGATTCGCAACGGCCAGCCGGGCGCGGCGCAGGCACTCTACGAGCAACTGCAACGCAGCAACTTGCCGGCGATTCAACGGGCGACCCTGCTCGCCGAGTTGCCGCTGTATCCAAGCAAGCAGACGTTGAAACTGGCGACCAATGACCTGAGCCATCCAGCCCCGCAAGTGCGTGAAAGCGCGGTCCACGCCATCAGTGCGCTCCTGCCGCCCGAGGAACGCGCTGCACTGCTGTCGCCGTTGCTCGGCGATCCGGTGAAAGCCGTGCGCATTGCCGCAGCCCGGGACTTGCTCAGCGTGGCAAACAGCGGTCTGGGCAACGCCCTGGCCAGTTGGGAGGCCGCCATCGCCGAGTACGAAAACGTGCAGAAGAGCCTCGCCGAGCGTGCGGAATCCAACCTCAACCTGGCCATGCTGTATCAGGCCAGCGGACGCAGTGACGAGGTCGAGGGCTTACTGCGAACAGCGCTCAAGCGTGATCCGGGCTTCTACCCGGCCCTGGTGACGCTGGTGCAATGGCTGGAGGCCAAAGGCCGCCGTCAGGAAGCACAGGCGCTCTTGGCGCAGAGCCTGAAAGAGCACCCGGACGCCGCCCTGCTGCAACATACCCAGGGTTTGTCGCTGGTGCGCGCCGGCCAGTCCGCCCAGGCCATGCCGTTCCTGCGCAAGGCCGCGCAACTGGAACCGCAGAGTGCGCAGTTTGGCTATGTGCTGGCCGTGGCACTGCACGACAGCGGCAAAGTCGATGAGGCGTGCGCAGAACTGGAACGGCTGCTGAACGTGCAGCCGGCCAACCGCAATGCGCGCTTGGCGTTGATCCAGTACTACCTGGATAGCGGCCATGGACCCAAGGCGCAGGTGCTGTTGCAGGGTTGGAAGAAAATGAACATGGGCGATCCGGCGTTGAAGTGATTGGGGGCTGATCCAGAGGCCCCTTCGCGGGCAAGCTGAACGGGTCAAGTAATCACGGCCAATGATCAACCTGTGGGAGCTTGCTCGCGATGAGGCCAGTTCAGACAACACTGATGTTGAATGTCAGACCGCGCCCACAGGTTTGGCATCAACGCCGCCGAAACAACGGACGCGGCTCTATCACCGAGCGTCCGTACAGCACGCTCATGCCGGCCAATCCTTTCAATGCATCCTCGGCGGATTTATCCGCCCGCACCGCAAAGCTGTCGAAGCCGCATTGGCGCATGTGGCTGAGCTGGTCGCGAAGCACGTCACCGATGGCACGCAACTCGCCCGTCCAGCCCAATCGAGTGCGCAGCAAGTACGCCTGGCTGTAGCCGCGACCATCGCGAAAATTCGGAAAGTCCACGGCGATCAGCGGCAACTCAGGCAACCACGGCGTGAGGCCCTCCACGTCATCGTCTGGCCCCAGCCACAGCGCGTGTTGCCGCGGGTTTTCCAGCCAACGGGCCAATGGCAGGATCAGCTTGCCCGCCGGCAATGGCGCCTGCAGGTCCCGGACCAGCGTCCATGGATCGTCCTCGATCAGCCGCGCCGCGCCCTCTTGCAGACGCAACAGATTGTTCATGCCGACACCTCCAGCACTTTCGGATAAACCGCCTCTTTGAAGGGTTCCAGGCCGATGCGCTGAAAGGTATCGACGAACACTTCCTCGCTCTCGCGATAACGCACGAAGGTGTCGATGATCTGCTCGATCACCGCGGGCACTTCGGCAGCGCTGAAGGATGGCCCGATGACCTTGCCCAGCGCACTGTTTTTGCCCTGGGCGCCGCCGAGGGTGATCTGGTACCACTCGCTGCCGTTCTTATCGACCCCCAGGATGCCGATATTACCGATGTGATGGTGCCCGCAGGCGTTCATGCAGCCCGAGATATTGAGGCTGATATCACCGAGGTCGTGCAGGTAGTCGAGGTCGTCGAAACGCGCCTGGATGGCTTGGGCGATGGGGATCGACTTGGCGTTGGCCAGTGCGCAGAAATCGCCACCGGGACAGGCGATGATGTCGGTCAACAAGCCGACGTTGGCACTGCCCAGGTTGTGTTCGCACGCCAGGCGCCAGAGCGCGAACAGATCGGCCTTGGGCACGTCCGGCAGGACGATGTTCTGTTCGTGGGCAATACGGATCTCGGCGAACCCGAAGCGCTCGGCCCATTCGGCCACCGCCTCCATCTGTTCGCTGGTGACATCGCCCGGCGGCGCGGCATTGCCGGGTTTGGTCGACAGCACCACGCTGGCGTACCCCGGCACCTTGTGCGCCTGCACATTGCGCTGCACCCAACGCGCGAACGCCGGGTGCTCGCTCAGGTGCGTGCCGAAATCAAGGCTGGTGCCCGCCAGTTCGCGGTACGGCGGCGCGACGAAGGCACTGGCCACGCGCTCATATTCATCTTCGGTCAGCTGTGCCGGACCGTCCCTGAGGTACTCCCATTCCTCCTCGACTTCGCGGGCGAACGCCTCGATACCCAGGGCCTTGACCAGAATCTTGATCCGCGCCTTGTACTTGTTGTCCCGCCGGCCATGGCGGTTATACACCCGCAACACCGCCTCGACGTAGGACAGCAAATGCTGCCACGGCAAGCCTTCGCGGATCTGCAAGCCGAGGATCGGCGTACGTCCCAAGCCCCCGCCGACGATGACCCGTAGGAGCATTTGCCCATCGCTGCCAGGGTAAAGATAGAGGCCGATGTCATGCATCATGATCGCCGCCCGATCCTGCTCGGCCGAGCAGATGGCGATCTTGAACTTGCGTGGCAGGAACAGGAATTCCGGGTTGATGGTCGACCACTGCCGCAGGATTTCCGCCAGCGGGCGCGGGTCGATCATTTCGTCGGCCGCGACCCCGGCAAAAGCTTCGGTGGTGATGTTGCGCACGCAGTTGCCGGACGTCTGGATCGCGTGCATTTCCACCCGGGCCAGGCGTTCGAGGATGTCCGGCACTTCGGCCAGTTCGATCCAGTTGAACTGCATGTTCTGCCGCGTGGTGAAGTGGCCGTAACCACGATCGTAGTCGCGGGCGATGCTCGCCAGCGTGCGCATCTGCCGGGCGCTCAGCGTGCCGTATGGGATGGCCACGCGCAGCATGTAAGCGTGTTTCTGCATGTACAGGCCGTTCTGCAGGCGCAGCGGCAGGAACTCTTCCTCGCTCAGTTCCCCCGCAATGAAGCGTTCGACCTGATCGCGAAACTGCGCCACCCGTTCGAACACCAGCGCCCGGTCATAGTCGTCGTACTGATACATGTGGCTACCTCATCAGGATTTGGCACAAAACCCTGTAGGAGCGAGCCTGCTCGCGAAAAACGAACAGGCAACGGGGGCATCCAGACAGCCCGCGTCATCGTTGACGCCCATCGCGAGCAGGCTCGCTCCTACAGGAGGCAGCACTATGGGCCGGCGCTGATTTTCATTACAGATTCAGATATTGGTTTAAAAGCCGTATCAGAGGTGGATCAACCGGGACTGGGTCAATTTCAATCTGATCCGCACTAATGAACTTTTCCTGAGCCTGTTTTGTTTGCGCCACGGTTTCTACAGTGCACGGCATTGCAACCGTGGAAGCATTGAGCATGAGCACAACAACTGTCGGGCAAGCCTATAACTACAAGGTCGTGCGCCAATTCGTCGTGGCGACGGTGATCTGGGGCGTCGTGGGGATGGCGATGGGCGTATGGATCGCCTCGCAACTGGTGTGGCCGCAGATGAACCTGGATCTGCCGTGGACCACCTTCGGTCGTTTACGCCCGTTGCACACCAGCCTGGTGATATTCGGCTTTGCCGGCAGCGCGCAATTCGCGGCCAGCTACTACGCCGTACAGCGGACCTGCCAGGTACGGCTGTTCTCGGACACACTCGCCGCGTTCACCTTCTGGGGCTGGCAATCGGTGATTGTGATCATGTTGATCAGCCTGCCGCTGGGTTACACCACCACCAAGGAATACGCCGAAATCGAGTTCTCCGGCGCGGTGTGGATGACCGTGGTCTGGGTCGCTTACGCCATCGTGTTCTTCACCACGGTGGTGCAGCGCAAGACCAAACACATCTACGTCGGCAACTGGTTCTTCGGTGCGTTCATCGTGGTGATCGCGATGCTGCACGTGGTCAATCACCTGTCGATCCCGGTGGGCTGGTTCAAGTCCTATCCGGTGTATTCCGGGGCCACCGATGCCATGGTGCAGTGGTGGTACGGGCACAATGCAGTGGGTTTCTTCCTGACCACCGGTTTCCTCGGGATGATGTATTACTTCGTGCCCAAACAGGTGGGGCGTCCGGTGTATTCCTATCGCCTGTCCATCGTGCATTTCTGGGCGCTGATCACCCTGTACATCTGGGCCGGCCCGCACCACTTGCACTACACCGCTCTACCGGACTGGGCGCAGTCGCTGGGCATGGCGATGTCGCTGATTCTTCTGGCGCCGAGCTGGGGCGGCATGATCAACGGCATGATGACGCTGTCGGGCGCTTGGCATAAGTTGCGCACCGATCCGATCCTGCGCTTTCTGGTGCTGTCCCTGGCGTTCTACGGCATGTCGACCTTCGAGGGGCCGATGATGGCGATCAAGACCGTCAATGCCCTGTCCCACTACACCGACTGGACCATCGGCCACGTGCACGCCGGCGCCCTCGGCTGGGTGGCGATGATCACCTTCGGCGCGACTTATCACATGGTGCCGAAGGTATTCGGTCGCGAGCAGATGCACAGCACGCCGCTGATCAACCTGCATTTCTGGCTGGCGACCATTGGCACGGTGCTGTACATCGCCTCGATGTGGGTCAACGGCATCACCCAGGGCCTGATGTGGCGGGCGATCAACGACGACGGCACCCTCACCTACTCCTTCGTCGAAGCCTTGCAGGCCAGTCATCCCGGATTTGTGGTGCGCTTTGCCGGTGGCGTGTTCTTCCTTAGCGGTATGTTGCTGATGGCGTACAACGTGTGGCGCACGGTACGGGTGGGCGACGTGGCCATGGCTGAACGGGAGGCGCAGATCGCCTGATGATTGAAATCGCACTGAATATTCTGGCAGCGGCGAGCCTGTGGCTGGGCGTCGAGTACTGCCTGAGAAGTCACTCGGCGCAAAGCCTCGATGACGCCAGCCTGATGCCGTTCGCCGATGACCCGGAAGTGGCGCGGCGGGTGGAACAGGCGACAGGGAAGACGGTGAAGGCCGTCGCCCCGCCAGCGCCGAAGCCGGGATGGGGCCACCTCGAACTCTGAGACAACAGCCAACCCCTGTGGGAACGAACTTGCTCGCTCCCACAGGGGTCCTGTGTATTGATCAATACGTTCAGTTGCGCTCGCGGGGGATCAGGCTTTGCAACTGTTGCGCCAGAAAGTTCGCATCGAAGGCGAAGGTATCCGGATCCTTCAGGCCATTGGTCTTGCGCCACTGCCAGCCCTGTGACGGCGGCAGGCAAACCAGGGAAACACTGCCGTAGCGTGCGGCGGTAAAGCCCATCACCGCCACCGAAATCTGCCCGCCGACACCCATCACATCCGGCACGAACTCCACCGGCTTACCGGCAATCAGGATGCTCAGCTTTTCGGTATTGAAGGTGGACGTCTCCACCGGGACACTCGGCCCCGAGGCGACATAGGCTTCGCGACTCACCTCCAGCAGATTCGGCGCCTTGACCGGTTCCAGCCACTGCTGGATCTGATCGAACAGCTCGCCAATGCGCTTGGCCCACTCGGCCGATTGCGTCTCGAACAATTGCTTCTTATGCGCTTCGCTGTCTGCGTAATGACGAAGCATCTCGCCCAGTTGCTGTACGTCGTCCATCGCGATGTTCCTTTGGTTGAAGCGGTGCTGCGGACCCTGAGCATGGCAGAAGCGCGCCGCTGGCGTGCGACTAAAAGCACGAGCGGCGCTGGCGTTTGCCCTGAACCGTTGATTCAACCGGCCTTAAGTGGGCGACGCAGGCGCGCCATGCTCAAGGTATCGACGAATACCCCGTCACGCACCGCGTAATCGCGAAAGATCCCTTCGGTTTCAAAGCCAAATTTGCGATACAGGCCGATGGCAGCCTCGTTGTCGGCATAGACGGACAGTTCGACCCGCCGCAGATTCATCCAGTCATCGGCGATATCCAGCGCCGCCGCCAACAGCTTGGTACCAACGCCCTTGCCCTGCCACGCCTGCGCGACCCCCATGCCAAAAGCCCCCGCATGGCCGCGACGGACACGTGAAAACTGCTCAAGGGTGATACTGCCGACAACGGCTCCCTGGTGCAGCGCCACCAATTGAACGATTCGTTCGTTGTCCGACGCCAGGCGCTTGCGCCAGGTCTCGCTGGACGGAAACGGCATTTGCAGCGTCTGCCGGGCGACCATGGGGTCGTGGTAAAGCGCGGTGATGCCCTCGATGTGGGATTCGTTGAGGCGTTCGAGGGTGATGACAGGGTCGATGGCGGGCATGGGTGACTCATCCTTGATACAGACATGGCTGCTCACTCTATATCGCAAACTTCCCGGCTGGCGATCCCCCTGTGGAATCGAGCCTGCTCGCGAAGAGGTCCTGCAGGCACATCAATGGAACCTGATACACCGCCATTCCGAGGAGGCTCGCTCCCACATTTTGATTGGGCTCAACGTTCGAACCACTCCCGGCGCTCGTTGAAGGTGCCGTTGATCAACTCGACGATCATCCGCACCTGCGCATCCGCCTCGGAGTGGCGATTCACCGCCAACCAGACCTGACGCTGCATCGGCAGGTCGAACAGCTCTGGCAAGCCGATCAAACTGCGGTCGAAACGGCTCATGTAGCCGGGCAACAGGCCGATGCAGGCGCTGCAACGGATCATTTCCAGCATCAGTTCATAGGAATGCAACTGCACCACCCCGGCCAGGCGCTGGTCCACCAGGGTGTTCCAGGCTCGAAAGCTGTCGATCTGCCGATCATGCTGCCATTGCACGAGCAGGAAATCGGCCAGGTCATCAAGGCTGTCCGGGCGCGAAGCGACCCTGGAGTAACGTTTGGCGATGTGCGGCAGGTAGTCGAGACGTGCCAGGCACCGAGGTTCGCTGATGGCAAAACTCGGCCCGGGTAGCGCTGAATCGGCGCCAGACAACCACAACACCACATCGGCACTGACGGCTCGCAGGGACAGCTCGCTGTCGAGGCTGATGATGTCCAGGCGCACGCTGGCATTGCGCCGCAGCAAGGCCACCAGGTCGCGCCCGAGAATGTCATGCAGGATCGATTCGGCGACGGCCAGGCGCACCAGAGGCTGTTCGATCACCGGCAAGTCGCGCTCGTGGGCCAGTGCGATCAATTGTGAATGCAGTTGAAGCCCGTCACGACTGAGGACGACTCCATTGTCCGAGGGGCTGAATAATGAGCACTGCAGCTGTGTTTCCAGTTCCGCCAATTGCTTGCGTAACCGGGTCGCCTTGATATTGAGGCTGCGCGCTGCCTGCATGAAACAGCCAGAACGCGCGGTGACGCTGAAACACTGGGCCAGCACCGGATCGACATCCGCCGCCAGTGTTCGCCAGGAAACGCTTTTATCGAGGGGCGCGCCATACTCGGCAATGCGCCGACGGCTGCCGGTTCCCATGATTGGCATTGATGACTCCCTGTCCTTCTATCCGTGCGATCCATCCTGCGCACCTTTCATGAACGCCGTATGACAACCCGATCAGGTACTGGAATGCGCGGACCGCGGCAGGAGCGTGCTTGCGCCTGCCATTTCGTTAACTGAACAGCGTTGGATCAGGCACTGGGGCTTTGCCGGAAACTCACTGCCAGACGATTCCAGCTATTGATGGTCGTGACGGCGAGGGTCAGGTCGACCAGTTCAGCTTCGCTGAATTGCGTCCGCGCCTGCTCGTAGACGTCGTCCGGCACGTGGCTTTCGGCAAGCAGGGTCACGGCCTCGGTCCAGGTCAGGGCCGCGCGCTCGCGCGGGTTGAAGAAGTTGCTGTCGCGCCAGACCACAATCGAGTAAAGGCGCCGGTCGGTCTCGCCCAGGCGCCGGGCATCCACCGAATGCATGTCGGTGCAGAACGCACAGCCATTGAGCTGTGAAGCGCGGATCTTGACCAGGTGCAGCAGCGCCGGCTCGATGCCCAAGCTGCTGGTCAAGGCCTCCATCGCGATCATGGCTTTCATCGCCTTGGGTGACGCGCTGTAGTAATCCAGGCGGGGGTTCATGACAGGCCTCGTGCGGCGAGAATGTGTAATTCACGGTATCCGTTGTTACCCGGGCGTTACAGGTCCAATTTGGCGAAAAATCCGTGGACCACCCGCCTCCAGACCAATTGACGGTTTTTGCGCCACGCAACTTCTGCATAACCGCCGGATGGGGGTAATCTTGCGCGACGCACACGCGCCTCAATTGCCCCGGAGCTTCGCCGGTATGGAACTGCATGTTGTCATCAATGGCCGCAAGGACCTGGCAGGTCAGCTGTACAACCAACTGCGCAGCGCCATCGAGTCCGGGCGCCTGGCGGCAGGGACGCAGCTGCCACCCAGTCGCCTGCTGGCCGAGCAACTGGGCATTTCGCGCAAGACCATTTCCGACACCTACGCTCAACTGACCTACGAAAACTTCCTCACCGGAGTGATCGGCAAAGGCACCTACGTCAACGCTCGGGCTTCGAAAGTCGAGCGTAAACAGAGCCACTCGGAACTGGCCGGATTCGAGGTCATCGAATCCTGGCGCAACCTGCCGGTGTTTCTGCGCCACCCGACACTGGAAGGCTCGCTGCGCTACGACTTCATTGGTGGCGCCACCAGCAAGGGCCAGTTTCCCCAGGACGACTGGCGGCGCTGCACGTCCCATGCCTTGCGGCAGATCTCCGCGTCCAAAGGGTTCTACAGCCTGCCGGAAGGCCTGCCAGCACTGCGCAATGCCATCGCCCGGCACATCGCGTTTTCTCGCGGGGTCAATTGCCAGGATGAAGACGTGGTGGTGTGCAACGGCGCCCAACAGGCCCTGGACCTGATTTCCCGGGTGCTGACCCGCCCGGGCAGCATCGTCGCCATGGAGGACCCCGGATACCCGCCCGCGCGCCTGTTGTTCGGCACCCACGGCGCCACGGTGATCGGCGTGCCGGTGGATGGCGAAGGCATTCAGGTGGACAAGATCCCCCTTGGCACCCGGCTGATATATGTGACCCCGTCGCACCAGTTCCCGCTGGGCATGCCCATGAGCCAGGAACGGCGCGTGGCGTTGCTGGCCAAGGCTCACGAGCTAGGCGCAATCATCATCGAGGACGACTACGACAGCGAATTCCGCTACGAGGGCCGGCCCACGGACTCGCTGCAAAGCATGGATGAGCGCGGAATCGTCGCCTACGTCGGAACCTTCTCGAAAACCTTGCTGCCGGAGTTGCGGCTGGGTTATGCGATTCTGCCGCCGGCGATTCTCGATGCGGTGGTACGCGCCAAGCAACTGACTGACCTTCACACCTCTACCCTGCCGCAATGGGCGCTGGCCAAGTTCATCGCCGAAGGCTGCCTGCTCAAGCACATTCGCCGTTGTCACAGCATCTACGCCGGTCGACGGGAACGGATACTGGCGCGCATCGCCACTGACCTCTCGCCATGGCTGGAAGCGGTGCCGACCACGGCCGGTTTCCACATGGTGGTGTTGTGCAAAGTACCGATCGATGTGCCACTGGTGATCGAACTGGCGAAAAAAGTCGAAGTCGGGCTCTACCCCATCAACAGTTTTTTCTACCAGCAAGCGCCGCTGGCCGGGCTTTTCCTCGGCTTTGGCGCCATTGATACCCTGGACATCGACACCGCTCTGGATCGCCTGCGCGACATCTTGCAGCAAGTCACCTGACGGATTGGTCTGCGACTTTATCCGGCGATTGGCTATTGGTGGTCCGGGGGTGCGGGCCTATCCTGCATAGGCGTTATCTCTCAATGAGCAGGATTCGTCCGGCCTGATTCAGGAGCGTGAGCAATGCCCAACCAAATGATCAATACCCTCAAGGTGAAAGCCGTCTCCGGCCGCTCGGACGAGCTGGGTAAGCAACTGCAAAAGATTGTCGAGACGCTGCGCGATCTACCGGGCTGTGAGTCCTATATGGTCGACCGTTGCCCCGACGACAGTAATCGCTGGACCGTCAGCTCCCATTGGCAATCCGAAGCGGCCATGCAATCGCATTTCAACAGCCCTCAAGTGCAGGGATTTATCGACCTGATCGATTGCCAACTGGCCAACGCCGTCGACTTCAACAGCTTTCCGATTCGTTAAGAACGCGATTAAAGATCGCAGCTTTCGCCAGTTCCTGCAGGGCATGGGTACCTCTGTAGAAGCTGCCGGAGGCTGCGATCTTTTTTGTCCGCACACTGACATTGGTCCCCTGGACTTCCCGAATATTGGCTGTTTGTTTGTTATGGGTGGCGGACTAGATTGGTTCCGGACAACTCACCCATTACAGGTAATGAACCATGAACGTTTTGCGCTTCTGTACTGCCCCTTTTGTTGCCCTGGCCCTGGTCGTTTCCGCCTCGGCGTTCGCCCATGAAGCCGGTGGTCCTTCGGAAAAGGTCACGGTGTTGCAAGATCAAATGCTGCAAAACGCGCCTGGCAAAAAAGCCATGATGATCGAAGTCGACTACAAGCCAGGGCAATCCTCCATTGCACACAAACATGAGGGCACTGCCATGGCCTACGTGTTATCCGGGGCCGTCACTTCTCAGGTGAAGGGCGAAAAAGAGCGGACCTATAAGGCCGGTGAGTATTGGTACGAACCGGCCGGTTCCGAGCACCTTGTGTCGAAAAACGCCAGCAAAACGAAGCCTGCAAAGCTATTGGTGTTCATGGTGCTCTCACCGGACGAGAAAGTGCTGATCCCGTTGGAAAACTGATGACTGAACGTACAGCCATAAACAAAAAGGCCCGAATCATTGATTTGGGCTTTTTTATATCTGCCGGCAATTAACCGAAAAGTTTTAAATCAAACAAAACTATTAGCCGGCGGATAACTACGGATATTGGCTACTGCATGGGAGTCAAGCGGTTTAGTCTGGAATGACGGCCGCTTAAAACCGGCCATTTAACTTTCCGACTGATGTTGTTTCACTGGAGAAACACCATGAAACTCGCGCTTGTCAGTACCTTGACAATGACCGTCCTAATAGCCGGCTGCTCCATACCCACCGCTCCTTCGGCGGTTTCTTCTCTGGACGGCATATTCACGCAGCCGGTCGGACGCAGCAATGCCACGAGCATTCCCAACGCCCACAATGTTTCGCTGGGCATCGTCTACAGCCGCAACACCCAGGCCAACCGCGCCTACCTGCAGGATTACCAGGCCAATGCCGGTACCGGTTTCGGCCAGAGCCTGCTGGTGCAGCCGATTCACGATGCCTACGTAGCCACCTCCCAACCCGACCTGGCCGTGGATTGGGTCAAGGCCTCGTTGCAACGCCAGTTCGGCTCGGTCACGGTGTACCCGGACATGCAAAGCCTGAAGGCGGCCAAACCGGACGTGGTCGGCATCGTCGACAGCCGCAGCCAGTTGATGACATCGCGCAGCTCGGACATCGAGGCGAAAGTCAGTGTGGACTTCTACGACAAAAACCTGGGCTACATCGGTACGGCGCAAGGGCATGACGCCAAGGCGATGAGTCCAGTGTGGGCGGACTACAAGCGCAGTGAAGAAATCGTCGCGGATATTAACGAACAGCAAAACGTGCAAGTAAGAGCGCTGCAAAAGTTTGACCAGTCGCTCAGTAATTTATTGTCCAATCCGACAAGTAATGTCTCGATGATCGACAAAACGACAGAGCAAATACTGTATTAAGGCTGCGACAACCATGGCGAGCAAACCTCGACTGGGAGAGGAAGGGTTTGCTCACATTTAATCAACGCCGTGACTTTTAAATAGCGATATATTCAGTTCCGCGCGACAGCGTCAACTACCACCATCTTCTACAGACAAGGACGTCTTCATGACTAAAGACCAGGAAAGATCCTTCATCGCCCGCATCACTTGCGCTGGAATCAACATGACATTTTTTGACGAGTTGTTGAGCCCGGGGCATTTCCAATTCAACGGACGCAGTTCTCCAATACCTCCAAATGTAGTGTCGACATTTGAAGCCTACGATCCAGTCACCCAAACAATGCGCCGTGTAGGCCGTAGAAAAATGAAGACCATGGTCGTCCACTTCAAGTGCTATGACGACTACTACAACATTCAGATTGTGAGCGAAGCCTACTATCAGAAATATTTCAGCAAGGGCGAGCAAGGCGTGCTGGGTGCCTATCCGGCCGCCGGGGGTGATACCACCTCCTTCAATTTACTGAACGGCAATCATCAAATCATCACTCTGGATGATTTGAAGAGCTCCCAACCGGCCCTTCACTTGAAAGCGCGTAACGCCGGCATCATCAAAAAGGAAATCTGGCGCGACCCGGCGTACAGCACTTGTTTCACCGATAAATCCGGAGACATCGCCACGTTCGAGCCGGATATTCTGGAAAGGCACGTCTCTACACCCGAACGCTCTACCCCCTACACCTGAGGGATCGATCCCTGGGCCGACGTGTTGTCCGCCCTCAAACAAAAAAGCCCCGCATCTTTCGATGCGGGGCTTTTTCATTCAACGCCTGATCAGACCGCCGGTTCCAGCTCGGCGACCGCAGCGGCAGGAACTGCCGCTTGACCGCTCAATGCCAGGTCCAGCAGTTCGCGGTTAGCCACCGCGTACATGGCATAGTCAGTGCCGCTGGCGGCACGGATTTCCACCAGCATGGCGCGCCAGCGCTCGATCATGCCCTCGTTCTGCTGCATCCACAGCTCCAGACGTGTTTCCACGTCCAGGGTGCCGTCACCCTGCTGCAGGACCGAGATGGTGATCGCACGTTGCTGCCAGTCGACGTCATCGCGGAACGCTTCACGGGCCAGGGCCTGCCAGTTGTTTTCAACCGGCAGAGCGCTGATCTGTTGCAGGTACCAGGTAATGTCCAGCGCACTGCCCACGGCGAAGTAGGCCTTGGCCACCTCGGCCGGATCCTGGCCAGTCACGTCGGAAGCCTCGATGATCGGCAGCAGGGTGTACAGGTGCGAAGTACCAGCCACCATACGCGCCAGCAACTCCGGCACACCGGCTTCGACATACGCCTGATAACGGGTTTGCCAGGTTTCGCGGATCTCGCCACTGAGCAACTCGTCCAGCTTGAGACCCAACTCCTTCAGGTGGGGACCGAAGTGTGCGACGTCACGGGCAGCGTTCTGCTCGTTGCGTCGGGCGCGCAGGAACCAGCGCGTGGCGCGACGGCCCAGGCGCATCAGCTCGTCCATCAGTTCCAGTTGTACGTCGGCGGAGACCTGGTAGTCCAGGGCTTCGATCTGACGGAACCAGTGCGGGAGGTGGAAAATATCGCGCACGATCACATAAGCGCCCGCCACGTTCGCCGGGCTCATGCCAGTCGACTCTTTGAGTCGTTGAACGAAGGTAATGCCCATGTGGTTGACCAGATCGTTGGCGATCTGGGTGCTGACGATTTCGCGCTTGAGGCGGTGACGGCGCATGGCTTCGGAGAACTTGCTCACCAGGGTCGGCGGGAAAGCGGTTTCCATGTCGCGGGTCAGGTAGTCATCGTCCGGCACCAGGGAGCCCAGCAACTGCTCCTTGAGGTCGATCTTGCTGTAGGAAATCAGTACCGACAGCTCGGCACGGGTCAGGCCATGGCCTGCCGCGATGCGTTCGTTGAGCTGGTCTTCCGACGGCAGGAACTCGATGGCGCGATCGAGTTTGCCGCGACCTTCCAGATCGTTCATCAGGCGCTTGTACTCGGCAATCCGCGGCAAGGCGCGACGGGCCGCCAGGGACAAGGCCTGGGTCTGCTTGTAGTTGTTGCCCAGCACCAGACCACCGACTTCGTCGGTCATGCTCGCCAGCAACTGATTACGTTGCTTGTCGGTCATGTCGCCGGCCTGAACCACTTCGTTCAGCAGGATCTTGATGTTCACTTCGTGGTCGGAGCAGTCCACGCCACCGGCGTTGTCGATGAAGTCGGTGTTGGAGCCGCCGCCATTGAGGCCGAATTCCACACGACCCAGTTGGGTCATGCCCAGGTTACCGCCCTCGCCCACCACTTTGCAGCGCAGTTCGTTGCCGTTCACGCGCAGCGCATCGTTGGCCTTGTCGCCGACATCGGCGTGGCTTTCGCTGCTGGCTTTGACGTACGTACCGATACCGCCGTTCCACAACAGGTCCACCGGCGCCTTGAGCAAGGCATTGAGCAGTTCGGTCGGGGTCAGCTTGTCAGCCTTGATGTCGAAGCGTTCCTGCATCTGCGGGGAAATCGCGATGCTTTTCGCGCTGCGCGAGAAGATCCCGCCGCCTTCGGACATGAGGCTGGTGTCGTAATCCGACCAGGCCGAACGCGGCAGGTCGAACAGGCGCTGACGCTCGACGAAGCTGGTGGCCGGATTCGGATTCGGGTCGATGAAGATGTGCAGGTGGTTGAACGCAGCGACCAGTTGCAGCTTGTCGGACATCAACAAGCCGTTACCGAACACGTCACCGGCCATGTCGCCGACACCGACCACGGTGATGCTGTCTTTCTGGACGTTGATGCCGCGCTCGCGGAAGTGGCGTTGTACGCCGACCCACGCGCCCTTGGCGGTGATGCCCATTTTCTTGTGGTCGTAACCGGCCGAACCACCGGACGCAAACGCGTCGCCCAGCCAGAAGCCGTAGTCGATGGCGATGCCGTTGGCGATGTCGGAGAAGGTTGCAGTGCCCTTGTCCGCCGCCACGACCAGGTACGGGTCATCGTCGTCATGACGCACGACGTTGGCCGGCGGCACCAGAGCGCCGTCTTTCAGGTTGTCGGTGATGTCCAACAGGCCCGAAATGAAGATGCGGTAGCAGGCGATACCCTCGGCCGCGATCTCGTCACGGCTGCCGCCCAATGGCAGGCGACGCGGCAGGAAGCCACCCTTCGCACCCACCGGCACGATCACCGAGTTCTTCACTTGCTGGGCTTTTACCAGGCCCAGGACTTCGGTGCGGAAGTCTTCTTCACGGTCGGACCAGCGCAGACCACCGCGAGCGACGTTGCCGAAGCGCAGGTGCACGCCTTCGACGCGCGGCGAGTAAACGAAGATTTCGAACTTCGGTACTGGCTTTGGCAGCTCTGGAATCAGGTGCGGGTTGAACTTGAAGCTGAAGTAGGACTTGTTATGACCGGTGGCGTCGGTCTGGTAGAAGTTGGTGCGCAGGGTCGCCTTGATCAGGTCCAGGTAGCGACGCAGGATGCGGTCTTCGTTCAACACCTGAACGTCATCCAGTGCGCTCAGGATCGCTTGTTCCAGACGTTGCTGCTTGTCTTCCAGGTCATCGCTGGTGAGCTTGCGCGCCAGGTAGAAACGGGTTTTGAACAACCGGGTCAACTCGCGAGCGATGTCAGTGTGGTTGTTCAGGGTGCTGGCGATGTAACCCAGATCGAAGCCCAGGCGGATCTGCTTCAGGTAACGGGCGTAGGCACGCAGCAGCGCCACGTCACGCCATGGCAGGCCGGCGGTCAGCACCAGACGGTTGAACGCATCGTTCTCGGCATCGCCGCGCACGATGTGGACGAACGCGTCCTGCAGGGTGTCATTGAGTTGCTGGATGTCCAGCTCCAGGCCTTCAGCGGCGGTGAACGCGAAGTCGTGAATCCAGAACTCGCGGCCATTGGTGTGACGCAGGCGATACGGGAACTCACCCAGCACGCGCAGACCGAGGTTTTCCAGGATCGGCAGCACGTCGGACAGCGCCAGCGGGGTATCGGCGTGGTACAGCTTGCAATGCAGCTCACGCTGGCCGGAGACCTGGCCCAGCGGCTGATAGAAGCTCATCACCAGCGGATTTTTTTCGCTCAGGCTCAGCAGGTGTTGCATGTCGACCACCGCCGAATGGGCGGCGAAACGCTCGCGGTAACCGGCCGGGAAACCTTTCGGGAAATCAGCCAGCACGTTGGTGCCATGGGCTTCGCCGAAGCTTTCGACCACCAGGCTGGCGTAGTCGTCCTGCCAGCTGCGGCAGGCCTGCACCACTTCTTTTTCCAGCAACAGCGGGTCGATGTCGATGCGGTTTTTCGGGTCGACGCGCAGGATCAGTTGCACGCGGGCCAGCACGGACTCGGAGAAGAAGGTCCAGAACTCGCAATCGGAGGCTTTCAGGCGATCCATCAGCACTTGCTGGATCTTCTGGCGCACTTCGGTGGAGTAGATATCACGCGGCACGTAGGCCAGGCAGTAGCAGAAGCGGCCGTACGGGTCTTTGCGCAGGAACACGCGAATCTTGTTGCGTTCCTGGATCTGCACGATCGACATCACGGTGCTGAACAGCTCGTCCACCGGGGTCTGGAACAGATCGTCGCGCGGCAGCACTTCAACCACCTGCGCCAGTTCCTTGCCCAGGTGAGCCTTGGCCTGGAAGCCGGAACGGCGTTCGATTTCCTCGACCTTGCGACGGATGTACGGGATGACCCGCACGCTCTCGCCATACACCGACGAGGTGTACAGGCCCATGAAGCGGCATTCCTTGATGACGTTGCCGTTGGCGTCGATTTCACGGATAGACACGTAATCCGGGTAAGCCGGACGGTGTACGCGGCTCGGGTGCGCGGCCTTGGCGAACGACAACAGGGTCGGTTCGCGCAGGTAGTTCACCGCGTAGTCCTCGATGCGCAGGTCATCGTAGGTCAGGCCGGTACGCAGCAATTTGGTCAGGCCGAGGAAGGAATTCTGGTCGTAGACGATGTGACCGCCATCGGCCTCATCGCGCACCACGAACTCTTCATAGCCCAGGAACGTGAAGTGATTGCCCACCAGCCATTCCAGAAAGCTCTTGATCTCGGCCTTTTCGCCGGCATCGACCGCGAACTGGCTGTTGTCCAGGCCGGTAAGGATTTCCTGGACCTTGGCTTTCATCGGTTCGAAGTCAGCCACCGCAACGCGTACTTCACCGAGCACTTGCTCCAGCTCTTTGGCCAGTACGTTCAATTCGGCGGTGTTGGCGCAACGGTCGATTTCCAGGTACATCAACGACTCTTGCAGGATGCCGTCGCCCTGGGTGCCTTTCGGCAGGATTTCCAGCAACTCGCCCTTGCTGCCGCGACGCACGCTCAGCACGGTGGTTTGCAGGGTATGGATGCTGTAGCCGCGACGGTTCAGCTCGGTACGCACCGAGTCCACCAGGAACGGCAGGTCATGGTGCAACACTTCGACCGCGGTGTGGGTCGACTGCCAGCCATGACGCTCGTAATCAGGGTTGTAGACGCGCACTTGCGGTTGCGCGTGATCGAAGCGCTCAAGCAGGCGCCACGCAGAAAGGGTACAGCCAGCGAGGTCGGACAACCGACGCTGGGTCAGTTCATCCAGGGAAATGATGCCGAAGAATTGTTCAGCAAACAGCGCCACTTGTGGCAGTGCCTGTTCACTGATGTGCTGCGCCAGTGCCGCTTGCAGTTGGTGCTGGAAGTCGGCTTTGCTGGCTGCGGTGAAGAACGCCATCTGTGGTACTCCGCTTGGGCTTGTTATTGATGGAAGCGTCGCGTGCAAAACCCCTGTTCGGGGCAATCCGTCACCCTGTTCCTGATTCTCGGGCAGAGGAAACAGGACGACAGGTGGGTGAAGCTGGACGAGACACTCAGGTCACATTCACCTTCCATGAATGGGCATCTGCAAAAACGACTGGGCTGCGTGCAGCTCAATGCCTTTACAGGTGCTCATCCGTTGCGCAGCTTAACGAGTGCGGCAAGGCCCGTGCTTGCGGTGCTGCGACATATTCGGTCAACGGTACGCTGCTTGGTGGCGACGCCATCGAACAACACTAGCAGCCGTATGGGATTTTGGGCGTTTTATGCCCGGATTGACGGCACATCCGTACCAGAAATGACCAGCAACACTTCGGTCGTTCACGACTCACTCGCTGACACTTGAACGAGCATAAACAGGCGAGGACTGGCAGAATCGTCCTTTGTTCGCCTTCACAACGCTCGCCGAGCCAGGAATCCCCCCATGCAAATGACCACCGCCCTCTTGATCGTCAACCCTTGCGATGAAGAAGAAGAGAACATGGCCATGCTCTGCTGCCACAGCGACGAGGGCGAAATGTTCCTGATGAGTCGCTACCCGGACGAGGACGAGCTTGAGATCACTCTCGATGGCGAACCCTCGACCCTGGACGGGGTGAAAGTCACCCTGAGCCCTACCCTGCTGAAAATCGAAATTGCTGCAACGGATGCCGATGCGTTGAATGGGGATGATGTGCTGGAGATCACTCACAGCACTGATGCGAGTGATCTGGCGGAAGTTGAGGAAACCTTGAAGAACATTCTCGAGGGGACCGGGACTTACATCAGCAACATTTGACGGTGCCTGAGCAGGCTTCATCGCGGGCAAGCCCGCTCCCACAAGGTCTGGATGTGCAGCACAGATAGTGAGCACACCGCAGATAACTGTGGGAGCGGGCTTGCCCGCGATAGCGTCGTGAAGCCCCAACCTGCCTCCCTGCCTGTCTAGGTTACGGCGCCTCTCCAATCATTTCCCCCACTTTGCGCAAAATGCCGTTAGTCGCCGCCCCCCGCGATGGATTAAAGTAACGCCCCCAGCCCTGGCGTTATTCGAACGTCTTCGGTCACCCTTTCCAGGAACAGTCATCGATGGAACATCGTGAAGCGCTGCTAGCGCTGCGAACCTTTCTTTCAACGCAGATTCTCGGCCAGGAAAAACTCATCGAGCGCTTGCTCATCGCCCTGCTTGCCGACGGCCACATGCTGGTCGAAGGCGCTCCTGGCCTGGCCAAAACCAAGGCCATCAAAGAACTGGCAGAAGGCATCGAAGCCCAGTTCCATCGCATTCAGTTCACCCCCGACCTGTTGCCCGCCGACATCACCGGCACGGAAATCTATCGCCCGGAAACCGGCAGCTTCGTGTTCCAGCAAGGTCCGATCTTCCACAACCTGGTGCTGGCGGACGAAATCAACCGGGCCCCGGCCAAGGTTCAGTCGGCCTTGCTCGAAGCCATGGCCGAGCGCCAGGTCAGTGTCGGGCGCAGCACTTATGAGCTGTCTCCGCTGTTTTTGGTGATGGCCACGCAAAACCCCATCGAGCAGGAAGGCACCTACCCGCTGCCCGAGGCCCAGCTCGACCGTTTCCTGATGCACGTGAAAATCGGTTTCCCCGATGCCGCCGTCGAACGGCGGATCCTGCAGCAGGCTCGCGGCGAAGCACTGAACGGCGAGACCAAGCCCGAGCGCCGGGTCAGCCAGCAGGCCATCTTTGCCGCGCGCAAGGAAATCCTCGGCTTATACATGGCCGACGCCGTGGAGGAATACCTGGTGCAACTGGTCATGGCTACGCGGACACCGGCCAAATTCGACCCGGAGATGGCCGAATGGATTGCGTACGGCGCCAGTCCTCGCGGTTCGATTGCCCTCGACCGTTGCGCCCGCGCCCACGCCTGGCTCGCCGGACGCGACTTCGTCAGCCCGGAAGACATCCAGGCCGTGTTGTTCGATGTGCTGCGCCACCGCATCATTCTCTCCTTTGAAGCCGAAGCCGCAGGGATCGACCAGGATCGGGTGGTCCAGCGGATTCTCGACGTCGTAGCCGTCGCTTGACCCCGATGAACGTCCCCCTGCCGTCCCAACCGGGTATCCGCGTCACGCTCGCCGAGCTGATCGAGATGCGCCATCGCGTACGTGAAGTGCAGTTATTCTCCACGCCGAGCCAGCGCAGCCCGCTGATCGGCCTGCACCACTCCAAGCTGCGCGGACGGGGCGTGGATTTCGATCAGGTGCGGGTCTACCAGGCCGGTGACGACGTACGCACCATCGACTGGCGCGTCACCGCGCGAACTCAAGAACCGCACACCAAGCTGTTCCATGAAGAGCGCGAGCGGCCGATCTTCATCATGGTCGAGCAAAGCCGGCGGCTGTTTTTCGGCTCCGGGCTGATGTTCAAGTCGGTGCTCGCCGCCCAGGCCGCGAGCCTGATCGGTTGGGCGGCGCTGGGTCATAACGATCGGGTCGGCGGGCTGGTGTTCGGCGACAACGAGCATTACGAAATCAAACCCCGGCGCAGCAAGCAGAGCCTGCTGCAATTGCTCAACCGACTGGTGCGCGTCAACCAGTCCCTGAACACCGAAAGCGAGCCGTCCCGCGATGCCTTCGGCATTGCCTTGCGCCGCGCCCGGGAAGTGTTGCGCCCGGGCAGCCTGGTGATCGTGATCTGCGACGAGCGGGCCCTGTCCGAAAGCGCCGAACAGCAGTTGAGTTTGTTGTCGCGCCATTGCGACCTGTTGCTGCTGCCACTGTCCGACCCGCTGGATCATGCCCTGCCCGCCGCCGGGCTGTTGCGCTTTGCCGAACGTGGCGCACAACTCGAACTCGACACGCTGAACTTCGATCTGCGCCAGACCTACCGTGCCCAGGCCGAAGTGCGCATTGCCCGCTGGGAGTTGCTCGCGCAAAAGCTGCGCGTGTTGTTGATGCCGTTGAGCACCCAAAGCGAGATGGTCGAACAATTGCGCGAATACCTGAACCCACAGAAACCGGGGAAAGGTCGATGAACGGTCTCGATCAACTGCAACCGCTGATTACCCCGCCGGCCATCGGGTTCTGGCCACCGGCGCCGGGCTGGTGGTCACTGCTGTTACTGCTGCCTTTGATCGGTTTCGGCCTGTGGAAGCTGCGACGCTTGATTCCCGACAAACGCCCGATCGTGCGCGCCGAACAACCGCTGGACCCGGTGCGCCTCGCCGCACTGGCGGAACTGGCGATGATGCCCAAGCCCTACGACGGCGCACCGGCAGGCGCCTGGCTGCAACAGCTCAACGGCCTGCTCAAGCGCCTGTGCCGCAACCACTATCCCTACAGCCAGAGCCACACCCTCAACGGGCGCAAATGGCTGGCATTTCTGGACAACCGCTGCCCGGCGGCCGGCCTGACCCGCTGGATGGTGCTGGTCGAAGGGGCCTACAAGCCCGAATGCAAACTCGACGACAAGGCCATCGCCGGCCTGACCCAAGCCGTCGAAATCTGGATTCGCAAACATGTTTGAGTTCGCCTGGCCATGGATCTTCGTCCTGCTGCCGCTGCCGTGGCTGATGCGCATCCTGTTGCCGGTGGCCGACAGCGGCGAGCCGGCGCTCAAAGTCAGCTTCCTCAGTGACCTCGAAGGGCTGGCTCGCCGCCGTGCTCGCGCGAACCTGCCGGCCTGGCGCCAACAGGCACCGTTCATGCTGCTGTGGTTGATGCTGCTGATCGCCGCCGCGCGTCCGCAATGGCTGGGCGAGCCGCTGCCGATTGCCGCCAGCGGCCGTGATCTGCTGGTGGCGGTGGACGTGTCCGGCTCCATGGACTTCCCCGACATGCAATGGGAGGACGATGACGTCAGCCGCCTTGCGCTGGTCCAGCATCTGCTCGGCGACTTCCTCGAAAGCCGCGAAGGTGATCGGGTCGGCTTGATCCTGTTTGGCAGCCAGGCGTACCTGCAAGCGCCACTGACGTTCGACCGCCATACCGTGCGTATCTGGCTCGACGAGGCGCGCATCGGCATCGCCGGCAAGAACACCGCCATCGGCGACGCCATTGGTCTGGCCATCAAGCGCTTGCGCCAGCGTCCGGCGCAAAGTCGCGTATTGATACTGGTGACGGACGGCGCCAATAACGGCGGCCAGATCGACCCGCTGACCGCTGCGCGTCTGGCGGCCAAGGAAGGGGTGAAAATCTACCCGATCGGCATCGGCGCCGACCCGGAGCAAAGTGGCACCCTGGGATTCCTCGGGATCAACCCGAGCCTGGACCTGGACGAACCCTCCCTCAAAGCCATCGCCGAAACCACGGGCGGCCAGTACTTCCGGGCCCGTGACGGCAAGGAACTGCAAGCGATCAAGGACACCCTCGACCAACTGGAGCCGGTGGCACAGCAACCGACCCAGGCCCGCCCGGCCGAGACCCTGTATCAGTGGCCTTTGGCGCTGGCACTGTTGTTGAGCATGCTGTTGGTGGCCCGCGAGCTCTGGCCGGATAACCCGCTGCACCGTTTGTTTACCAAGGATCTGTTTTTGCAAACGCAACTGCCCGACTGGCGAGAGCGGCTCAAGCGCCTGCGCCTGCGGAGGCGTCGATGAGCGCACTCTGGCCCTACTGGTTCCGCCCCTGGTGGCTGTTATTGCTGCCACTGCTTGGCTGGCTGCTCTGGCAACTCTGGCATCGGCAGAAGCGTGCCGGGCGCTGGCAGATGATTCTGCCCCCGGCCTTCCATGCGGCATTGCTCAGTGGCGGTAACGGACGCGACAGCAAACTGCCATGGATAGCCCTCGGCGTGGCCTGGCTACTGACCGTATTCGCACTGTTGGGACCGAGCTGGGAACGTGTCGAGCAACTGAGCCAGAAACCCGCCGACCCGTTGGTGGTGCTTCTGGAGTTGACCCCGGAGATGCTCGCCACCGACGTTCAGCCCAACCGGCTGGAACAGGCCCGGCGCAAGCTCTTCGACCTGCTGCAAAATCGCAGTGATGCGCAGACGGCCATCGTCGTATACGCCGGCAGTGCCCATACCCTGGTGCCCCTGTCGGACGATTTGGCCACCAGCCGCAATCTGCTCGATGCACTCAAGCCGTCGCTGATGCCCGAAGCCGGCCATCGCGCCGACCTCGCGGTGGTCAAGGCACTGACGTTGCTGCAACAGGCCGCGCTCGGCGATGGCCGGATCCTGTTGATCGGCTCGTCCCTCACGGAACAGGAACGCCTGGAGATTCGCCGTGCGCTGAGCGGCAAGTCAACGCAGTTTCTGATGCTCGGCATCGGCACCGCCGAAGGGGCGCCGATCACTCAGGACGATGGCAGTTTTCTCAAGGACGAACAGGGCGCGATTCTGGTGCCGCGTCTGGACGACGCCGGCCTCAAAGCCTTCGCCAGTGACCTGGATGGACATTATCGCCACGCGCGCCTTGACGATGCCGATCTGCGTGAGCTCGGCCTGCTCGACGGCCCGCGAAACCTGCGCAACGACGGCCAGACCCTGCGCCTGGACACCTGGGCCGATCAGGGTTACTGGTTGCTGCTGCCCTTGTTGCTGCTGGCGGCCTGCGCCGGCCGTCGCGGCTGGCTGTTCTGCCTGCCGCTGTTGCTGGCGCTGCCACAACCGAGCTATGCCTTCGACTTCCAGGACCTGTGGCTGCGCCCCGACCAACAGGGTCAACACTTGCTCAAGCAGAAACGCCCGGCAGAAGCGGCACAGCATTTCGAAGATCACCAATGGCAAGGCGTGGCCCTTTACGAGGCTGGCGACTACACCGGCGCCGCCCAGCGGTTCGCCGAAGGCAATGACGCCCACGCCCACTACAATCGTGGCAATGCCCTGGCCAAGAGTGGTGAACTGGAAGCGGCGCTGGATGCTTACGACCAGGCACTGGAACGCCAACCGGACTTGCGCCCGGCCCTGACCAACAAGGCGCTGGTGGAAAACCTGCTCAAGCAAAAGCAGACCCCGCCTGCCGCCGAGCCGGACAAGGCCTCCAGTGAAGAGCCGCAGACGCCTCCACAAGAATCACCGTCCAGCGCCACGACGCAACCGTCGAACACTGGCGAAGCGAAAACCGAGGGCGAAGACGAAAAAACCACCGCCGAACAACCGCCCTCTACCCCCCCGCGCCCCGGCAGCAATGAAGTACCGGGCAGCGAACTGGGGGATGAACAGCACACCACGCCACCCATGCGTCCGGCCAACGACAGCATCGAGGGCGAACAACAGCAGGCGCTGGAGCAATGGCTTCGGCAGATCCCGGATGACCCCGGCGAATTGCTCAGACGCAAATTCTGGTACGAACAGCAACAACATCAGGATCAGGGAAAAACTCGATGACCCGCTTCACCGCCTACATGCTCGCCTCGATGCCGGCCTTGCTGATCTGCACCGTTCAGACCCAGGCAGCCGAGCTGGTCGCCAGCGTCGATCGCACGCGTCTGAGCTCCGGAGAGACGATCGAACTGACCCTGGAGTCCTCCGACGTGACGCAGTTCGGCAAGCCGGACCTGGCGCCGCTGGAGCCGCTGTTCGACGTGCGCGGCACACGCCAGGTCAACCAGTTGAACACCCTCAGTGGCGACAACCGCGCCACGACCCGCTGGATCGTCACGCTGCTGCCGAAACAAACGGGCAGCGTGGTGATTCCGCCGCTGAAACTGGGTGAGGTCGAGAGCCAGCCGATCACCGTACAAGTGGTAGAAAGCGAAACCCAGGACAACCCGAACAAACAGGCCCCGGTCTTCATCGACGCCAGCCTCGATCAGAGCAGCGTGTACGTGCAGGCTCAGGCGATCCTGACGTTGCGCATCTACCACTCGGTGTCGCTGTACGACGACAGCAGCCTGCCGCCGTTGCAGATTCCCGATGCACGCATCGAGCAGCTCGGCGAGTCGCGCACCTACGAGAAAGACATCAACGGCGTGCGCCACGGCGTGATCGAAATGCGCTATGCGATCTACCCGCAGCACAGTGGCGAATTGATCATCCCGGCGCAGATCTTCAATGCCGCCCTGGTGGATGCACAACCCGCCCCGGACGCCACGCCGCAGTCGCCGAAATCCGGCAAACTGATGCGCGTCAGCTCCAGTGAACGGCTGCTGACGGTCAAGGCCAAACCCATCACCTACCCCGCCGACCTGCCTTGGCTGCCGGCACGTAGCCTGACCCTGAGCGAGAACTGGAACCCGGAGCCCGATCATGTCCAGGTCGGTGATTCGCTGACCCGCAGCCTGATCGTCAAGGCCGAAGGCCTTGGCAGTTCGCAACTTCCACCGCTGCCCGGCACCGAGGCCAGCGGTCTGCGTCGTTATCCGGATCAACCGGTGCTCGGCAACCAGAACAGCGACCGTGGCCTGGTCGGCAGTCGCGAAGACCGCGAGGCGCTGGTGCCGGCCCGTAGCGGCCCGATCGAATTGCCGTCGGTCGAAGTGGTCTGGTGGAACACCTTTGAAGACCATCTGGAACACAGCAGCCTGCCTGCCAGAACCCTGCAGGTCTCGGTCAATCCGAGCCTGATGGTCGACACGCCGGCCGGCAATTCTCCGACCAACGCCACGGTCGACAGCGAGACCCTGTGGCGCTGGAAACTCAGCACCCTGATCCTCGCTTGCACCACTTTGCTGGGCTTCGGCCTGTGGTGGCGCGCGCGCTGGCAACCGGCGATCGCGCGAGCCGCACAAACCGGCCCGAGCCCGCGTACCGTGCTCGACGACCTCAAGCGCGCCTGCCAGGCCAACGACCCCCACGCCACGCGCCAGGCCCTCGACGCCTGGGCCCGGCAGCAACCGGAAACCCTGGCCGACATGGCCGCCCGCTTCGTCCCCCTGTCCGACGCCCTCGACGGCCTCAACGGCGCGCTCTACAGCGAAACCGGCCAACACTGGCAAGGCGAAGAGCTGTGGCGGGCGATCCGCACCATCCCGATTGCCGAGCGGGTCCAGGACCCGGTGGGTGACAGTGGTTTGCCGCCGCTGTATCCCAAATAAACAACTGCATTGATTGCAAAGACCTTTTGTGGCGAGGGCACTCGCTCCCGCTCGGTTGCGAAGCAATCGTAAACAGCTTGACGCGTTATCATTGAAAACCGTGGGCGTGCGAATTTTGGGCCGCTTCGCAGCCCAGCGGGAGCGAGCTCCTTCGCCACAGGTTCGCGGTGCGATCGTGCTTTTTTGCCAGTAAACTCTCTCCCCTTTCGCCGCTGTCATTTGTCCCTGCGGCCATCACCTTTTATCTAGCGGAGTTGCCCTTGCGTCTGTTCCACACCTCCGACTGGCACCTCGGGCAGAACCTGCACGGCCAGGATCGCGATTTCGAGCACGGTTGTTTTCTCGACTGGCTGCTGCGTCAGCTCAAGCTGGATCAGCCCGATGTGCTGCTGATCGCCGGCGACATCTTCGACACGGTCAATCCGCCGGTCAAAGCCCAGGAGCGCCTCTACGACTTCATTGTCAGCGCCCACGAGCAGCAGCCGTTGCTGACCATCGTGATGATTGCCGGCAACCACGATTCCGGGTCGCGGATCGAACTGCCGGCGCCGTTGATGCGTCGCTTGCGCACCCATGCCCTGGGGCGCGTGCTGTGGCTGGATGATGGGCAACTGGACGCCGAACGCCTGCTGTTGCCATTGCCGGACGCCAACGGCGACATCGCCGGCTGGTGCCTGGCGCTGCCGTTTCTGCGCCCGGCGGAAGTGACCGGCGCGCATCTGGGCGACAACTACTTGCGCGGTATTGGCCAGGTCCATGAATGGCTGATCGAAGCGGCCAATGCCAAACGCCAGCCGGGCCAGGCGCTGATCGCCATCAGCCATGCGCACATGGCCGGTGGTTCGGTGTCGGAAGACTCCGAGCGCAGCCTGATCATCGGCAACGCCGAAGCCCTGCCCGCCAGCCTGTTCGGGCCGAGCATCAGCTACGTGGCCCTCGGTCACTTGCACAAGCCGCAGAAGGTCAACGGCGAGGAGCGCATTCGCTACAGCGGCTCGCCGATTCCGTTGTCGTTCTCCGAAATCGGCTACCAGCATCAGATTCTCGACATCACCCTCGACGGCGAAACCCTGGTCAGCGTCGAACCCAAGCTCATCCCCCGCGCGGTGAACCTGCAGCGCCTCGGCCCGGCGCCGCTGGCGGAGATCCTGTTGCAATTGGCCGACCTGCCAAACATCGACCTGCTCGCCGACTTGCAGCGTCAGCCCTGGCTGGAAGTCCGCGTACGCCTTGACGAACCGCAACCTGACTTGCGCCATCAGGTGGAAAGCGCCCTGCAAGGCAAGGCTGTGCGCCTGGTGCGCATCGCCGCCGAGTACGCCGGCAATGGCAGTCGTGACGGCGCCGAGGACGGTGCGGCGTTGATCGAACTGGACCAGCTCACGCCTCAGGAACTGTTCAGTCGTGCCTGGCAGGACAACTACGGCAGCGAAGTCGACGAGCAAACCCTCAAGGACTTTGCCGAGCTGCTGCAAGACGTGCAGATGGAGAGCGAACAGCCATGAAGATCCTCGCGATCCGCCTGAAAAACCTCGCCTCCCTGGCGGGGCCGTTTGAAATCGACTTCACCGCCGAACCCTTGGCCAGTGCCGGGCTGTTCGCCATCACCGGCCCGACCGGCGCCGGCAAAAGCACGTTGCTTGATGCCCTGTGTCTGGCGCTGTTCGGCGCGGTTCCACGCCTGAACAACACCGGCCGCGACGCCAAGGTGCCGGACGCCGATGGCGAAATCGGCACCGGTGACCCGCGCACCCTGCTGCGTCGCGGCACCGGTGAAGGCTATGCCGAAGTGGATTTCGTCGGCGTCGACGGCCGCCGCTATCGCGCACGCTGGGAAGCCAACCGCGCCCGGGAAAAGGCCAGTGGCAAGTTGCAAGCCAGTCGCCAGAGCCTGCGTGACATCGATCAGGATCAACTGCTGGCCAGCCAGAAAGGCGAATACAAGACCCAACTCGAAGCCGCCCTGGGCCTGAATTTCGAACAGTTCACCCGCGCCGTGCTGCTGGCCCAAAGCGAGTTCAGCGCCTTTCTCAAGGCCGATGACAACGACCGCAGCGAACTGCTGGAAAAACTCACCGACACCGCGCTCTACACCCGCCTCGGCCGTCGCGCCTTCGACAAGACCAAAGAGGCACGCGAAGCGCACAAACTGCTGCAGGACCAGGCCAGCGGTGTCACCCCGTTGTCGCCCGAAGCCCGTGCGGAGCTGGATGAACGCTTCAACGAAGCGCAGCAACAGCTGAAGTTGCAGCAGGCGCAACTCAAGCAGCTTGAGCAGCAACACACCTGGCTCAAGGATCTTCGTCAGTTGCAGGACGCGCAGCACGCAGCGACCGAGCAACTGCACAGCGCCCAACAGCAGTGGGAAGGTTTGGCCGACGAGCGCCTGAAGCTGACCCGGCTGGAACATCTCGCTCCACAGCGGCACCAGTTCGCCCGCAAAACCGAACTCGATGCACTGTTGACGCCACTGGCCGCGCAGATTGCTGCCCATAGCCGGCAACAGCATGAGCTGACTGAGCGTCAGACGGTGCTGGAGCACAATCTCACGGCCACGCAAACCGCCCTGAGCGAAGCCCAACAACGGCAAACCGAAAGTGCTCCACGACTGCGTCAGGCCTTCGAAGAGCAAAGCACCCTCGCCCGCCTGGCCAAGGAAGCCGCCCTCAGCGCCGACGCGAAGCACACTGCAGAACAGGCCTGTCTCCAAGGCCAAAGCGCCATTCAAAGCTTGCTGGAAAAGCAGACCCAGGTTGCCGAGCGTTTGCAGCGCATCGCCACCGAGCTGGAACGCAGCGGCCATCTGGCATCGCTTGGCGATGCCTGGAATGCTTATAGAGACCGCCTGCAACAGTTGATGCTGATCGGCAACCGTCTAAACAAAGGCCAGGCCGAACTCGCGACCCTCGAACACAACGCCACCCGCAGCGCCGAGGAGTTCGCTACACAAAAGCAGCAACTTGAAGTGCTGTTTAAAGAGGCCGGTGCCGAGCCGGACGCGGTGGCCGAGCAGATCGGCATCCTCGGCAACCTGTTGCAGGACAACCGGAAACAGCTGCGCACCGTCGAAGACCTGATGCGACTGTGGGCCAGCCAGCAGGAACTGGACAGGCGCGGCACCGAACTGCAACAACGCCAGCACGCCGCGCAACAGGAACGTGACCGGCTGACTCAGGACGGGGTAAAAACCAAGGCCGAACTGACGGTGGCCGAACAAACCTTCAACGTCACCCGAGAACTGCTGGAGCGCCAGCGTCTGGCCCGCAGCGCCAGTGTCGAAGAGTTGCGCGCGCAGTTGCAGGACGACCAGCCGTGCCCGGTCTGCGGCAGTCAAGAGCATCCTTACCATCAGCCCGAAGCACTGTTGCAAAGCCTCGGTCGCCACGACGAAAGCGAACAGGCCAGCGCGCAACAAACCGTCGACCAGCTCAAGGAAAAGCTCACCGAATTGCGCGCCGAGGTGGTGGGCGTCATCGCCCAGCAAAAGGAATTGCTGCAACAACAGGAGCAACTGAACGCCCAGCAACAAGCCTTGGCCCCAAGCCTCAGCGCCCACCCTCTGGCCGCACAACTGCTGGATCAGGACGCCGCACAGCGAGACGCCTGGCTGACCCGCCACAACGATCAGTTGAACCAGAGCATCGCTCAGGACGAACAGCGTCAGCGCGCCCTGCTCACCTTGCAGCAAGACGCCGCGCGTTTGACCCAGCAATTGCGCCAAGCCGAAACAGCGTACCAACAAGCGGCCCAGCACCTGAGTAACCAGCAGCGCGAATTGAGCAGTGACCGTCAACGACTCGACGAGGAACTCACCGCGTTCGGCAGTCTGTTGCCGGCCGAAACCCTCGAAGCGCTACGGATGGAACCTGCTGCGACGTTCATGCAGCTGGATCGGCAGATCACCGAACGGCTCGCACAACTCGATCAGCAGAAAGAAGAGCTGGCCGAGCAGCAACAGCGTCAACAGACGCTTGAGAAAGAACAAGATCGCCAGCAAACCCGCGTGCAACAACTGCAAACCGCCGAGCAGCAGTTCAGTGCGCTGGCCGAGCAGCAACAGGCTTGCCAGCTCCAGCTTGCGCACTTGCTGGGCGAGCACAGCAGCGCCGAGCAGTTTCAGCAAGGGCTGGAAAACGCCGTAGAGCAAGCACGCAGTGCCGAAACAACAACGGCGCAGGAACTGCAAAACGTCCGTACGCAACGCGTGCAGATCGCCGCCGAACTCAAGGCGCAGCAAGAGCGTCTGCAGGCGCTGGACATCGAAGATCGCGATCTCACCGACAAAATCGCCGACTGGCGCGGCCGTCATCCCGAGCTGGATGACGGCGGTCTCGAAGACCTGCTGCGGGTCGATGACACGCACGTGAGCGAGCTTCGCCAGCGTTTGCAGAACAGCGAAAAGGCCATCGAACAGGCCAAAGTGCTGCTGCAAGAGCGCGACCAGCGCCTGCTCGCTCATCAGGCGCAGCACAACGGTAACCTCGACGCCGAGCAACTCGCCACAGCGCTGGCAGAACTGCAAAACCAGTTCAGCGTCAGCGAACAGCGCTGCGCCGAATTGCGTGCCGAGCAGGCAGAAGATCAGCGCCGGCAAAACGCCAATCAGGCCCTGGCGCAACAGATTGCCGATGCTTATGCCGAATTCCAGCGCTGGGCGCGTTTGAATGCGTTGATCGGCTCGGCCACCGGCGACACCTTCCGCAAGATCGCCCAGGCCTACAACCTCGACTTGCTGGTCCATCACGCCAACGTACAATTGCGCCAATTGGTGCGCCGCTATCGCCTCAAGCGCGGTGGCAGCATGCTGGGGTTGCTGGTGATGGACACCGAGATGGGCGACGAACTGCGCTCGGTGCATTCGTTGTCGGGTGGCGAGACCTTCCTGGTATCGCTGGCGCTGGCATTGGGCCTGGCATCGATGGCGTCGAGCACGCTGAAAATCGAATCGCTGTTCATCGACGAAGGCTTCGGCAGCCTCGATCCGGAATCCCTGCAACTGGCCATGGACGCCCTCGACGGCCTGCAGGCCCAGGGCCGCAAGGTCGCGGTCATTTCCCATGTGCAGGAAATGCATGAACGGATCCCGGTGCAGATTCAGGTCCGCCGCCAGGGTAATGGCCTCAGCACCCTGGAGGTGAAATGACCACGCTCTATTCCTTTCGCCGCTGCCCGTACGCCATGCGAGCGCGCATGGCCCTGCGCTACTCAGGGGTTGAATTGAGCATTGTCGAAGTCAGTCTGAAGGCCAAACCCGCCGAAATGCTCGCGCTGTCGAGCAAAGGCACGGTGCCGGTGCTGAACGTGGACGGCCGGGTCATCGATGAAAGCCTGGAGATCATGCGCTGGGCGTTGGCGCAGAACGATCCGCAGGATTGGTTGCTCAAGGATGATCCGCAGGGACAGCTGACGATTGCCGCGCTGATCGAGGCAAACGACCAGTCGTTCAAGGTGCATCTCAATCGCTACAAATACGCCGAACGTTACCCCGAACACGCGATGGCGTTTTACCGCGCCGAGGGTGAGGTGTTCTTGCGCAAGCTCGACGAGATGCTCGACGGTCACGCCTGCTTGCTGGCCGATCATCCCACCCTCGCCGATGTAGCGCTGATGCCGTTCATACGGCAGTTCGCCCATGTCGATCGTGAGTGGTTCGCGCAGACGCCTTATCGGCGGTTACAGGCCTGGTTGCAGCGGTTTATCGAGTCGCAGTTGTTTACGTCGATCATGGCGAAGTAAACGCGATTCCCTGTAGGAGCGAGCCTGCTCGCGAAAAACCTGAGAGCGCCGCGCGGTGCCAGGTTCTCAGCGTCATCGTTCACGACCATCGCGAGCAGGCTCGCTCCCACAGGGAGCGTGGTGATTCAGTGATTCAGGCCAGTACTTCGCACATGCCGATGGCCGAGCAATCAACCTGGAACGGCCCGAAAAAACCGCTTTCAGGCTTGATCGGCGGGTTGCCGGCCAGCAGGCCCAATGCCTTGGCGGTTTCGATGTTACGGGCGATGTTGTGGTTGGCCTCTATGGACCGGGCCACCGAGCCCGCCGAGCCCTGGCCGATCCCCAACAGCGACGCGCCATTGGTCATGAACGCCAGGAAGGCAATGACCCAAAGTCTGTGACCTTTCATGCGCCGCCGACTCCAGCAAGATCCGCCTGGTCGACCATCGCGTTGTGCGCGCGGTGCTCAAACTGGATGCCAGGATGTGCGACTTGAATAGGCGCTTCGAAGGATCGTTGCGACTGCGGCGAAAGGCTGACAACCAACACCATGACCAGGTAAAGACCGATAGCCACATAGGCGCCATGTTTGGCAGAAGTAATGATTGCGCGGGCCATGATGTTCTCCGTGGACATGTTTCAGAGTCCACAGAATCGATCAAAAAAGCGCGGATAACCAACGAGTACCGTCTATAGCAACTATCAGCTTCGTTGATCATTGAAGCGGACTATGTCAGTCCTCGATAAAACTCATCAAGCGTTCGCGGGCAGCGTCAGGCTCGCCAGAAAGAGGCTCTGCGGCGGATAAAATCGGAGTGGAATAGAGGAATAGCAGCACCACAGCCAGACGCATCGCCATCTTGTCGATCCTTTTCTTGAGAAGGAGTCAAAAAATCAGCGTCAAATTTAAACGCATGGCTGAATGATATCAAGCAGAAGATTAGTGGCTATTTGATGCTGTCGTAAATGCGTTATGCAGGAGCGACCTCACTTCAGCGCCTTTCGATCGGTGACCGGTCGATTGGCAAGTGACTTCGCTCCTGCATAAAGGGTGCAGGGAGGCGCTTTCAGTGTTGGGCTTTGTGGTCCAGCGCAGCGTAGAAGTTGGCGCTCTGTTGCAGGTATTTCTGGGTGTAGCTCTGGGTGTGGGATTTTTTCTCGCTGATTTCAACGTTGGCACTGGCTGGCAGGGCAACGGAAGCAGAGATGGCGGAAGCGGCGATTACGGAGAAGAGATTGAAGTTCATGGCGGTATTCCTCGAAGTCAGTTGGCTTGCTTGCCCGGTGGGGCCGTGAAGCAAACTTAACCTTCAAGGGTCGATGCCTTGAAATGCTTTGCAGAAGTACCAGATATCAGCGTCATTGATAGAACGACGCAGGCCCCCTGGACCGGGGCCTGCGGCCTATTGTCGCAGCAAAAACTTGAGATCGCTCGGGGCGTCCATCGGCAACTTCTGCACGGTTTTGCCCAGCAAACCGGTCTTGGCATCGCGCTCGACGACGACAATCCCGTTGCTTTTCTGGTTGGCGATCAACACAAATTTGCCACTGGGATCGAGGCTGAACTCACGCGGGTGGTCACCCTCTACGGAGCGACGCTGCAGTTCCTTGAGGTGGCCGGTTGCAGGGTCGATGGCGAATACAAGCAATTGATTGGCCGTGCCACGGTTGCTGACGTAAAGGAATTTGCCGTCCGCCGAGGCATGCAGCGCGGCGGCAGCCTTGTCCGACACCGGTTGGCCGGCCGCCAGATCGACAATCTGCGTCTGCTCAAGCGAGCCGTCCCGGTAATCGAACACCGCCACCTGCGCACTCATCTCCATGGTCAGCCACGCGTGTTTGCCATCGGCGCTGAACAGCAGATGCCGTGGCCCGCTGCCGGCAGGCAACTGGACGAATGCAGGGTTGGCCGGGGTCAAGGGCAGGTCGGGGTTGGCCTTGGGATCGAAGCGATAGGCAAAGACCCTGTCCGCGCCCAGGTCATTGGAGAACACGTAACGGCTGTCCGGCGACGAGGCCGTCGAATGCACATGCGACGACATTTGCCGCTCGGGATTGACCCGACTGGCCGGATGACTGCTCATCTGCACCACCGGCTTGAGCGCACCGTCAGCACTGACTGGCAACACCGCCAGGGTGCCACCCGGATCTTCGGCCACCGAGTAATTGCTGACAAACAGATGGCTGGCGTCAGCGCTGAGACTCGAATGCGTCGGCTCGTTGCCCAGGCTCTGCACCTGATTGATCAGGCTCAGCTCATGGGTCTTGGGGTCGATCGCGTAGCTGCTGACACGCCCCACCGGATCGCTCTGGCCGGGGCCGTTTTCGTTGACCGCAAACAAATAGCGCTGATCCTTTGACAGAGTCAGCCAGGAGGGATTGTCGCTCTTGATCACTTGCAGGGGTTTGGCGTCGATCTGTCCGGTGGCGCTGTCGAAGTTCAGGCGATAAATGCCCTGGCTCTGGCCAGCGGTGTAGGAGCCTACAAGCAGTTGATACTCGTCGGCAATGGCCGCCTGAACGCCCATCGCGCCCAGGCTGCCGGCCATTAACAAGGGCCAGAAGTTACGCATCCTCATTTTCATCGTCTTCGTCATCGTCGTCGTTGTCACCGCCGAAGACGTCACCGAGGCATACCAAGCGATGTTCGCCAGAATCACCGGTGATCAGCCAGCTTTGCAATGTGCTGTCGAAGGTCGCGGCCTGGATTTGCGCCGGGGTGAACGCCCAGTGCTTGGCCGCTCGACCGTCCATGCATTCGATATGCAGGTTGTCGTCTTCATCGAGGGAGAATTCAAAGGCGTGCAGCCCGTCGATTTCCACCATACCGCAGTGCAAGAGGGTATTGAGCAGGGTGTCGGTTACGGCAGTCATGGCAATCAATCTTTGGAAGGGAAAGACGCAATGATAGCTTATGCATTTGATGACTGTTGCACACAAACCGTGGGGGCGGGCTTGCCCGCGATGGCGTCGTCACAGTCAACATTTCAGTCAACTGACACAGCGCAATCGCGGGCAAGCCCGCTCCCACAGAGACTGTAACCAGCGGTTAGATTGCGTCCCGTGACGGCTTGCCATCCACCAGCCGTTGAATGCCCAGCGGATTGGCGTTTTTCAACGCGTCCGGCAGCAGGCTGTCCGGGTAATTCTGGAAGCACACCGGACGCAAGAAGCGGTCGATGGCCAGGGTCCCGACCGACGTGCCGCGAGCGTCCGAAGTCGCCGGATACGGCCCGCCATGCACCATCGATTCACACACCTCGACACCGGTCGGATAGCCGTTGAGCAGGATTCGTCCGACCTTCTGCTCCAGCAAGTCCGTGAGCTCACCGAACTGCTCAAAGTCCGCCTGTTCGCCCATGATGGTCGCGGTCAACTGACCGTGCAGCCCATTCAAGGCCGCGTGCAGTTGTGCCTGATCAGCCACTTCCACCACCACAGTGGTCGGGCCAAACACTTCCTCTTGCAGCACCTCGTCGCCATTGATCAGCAAGCTGACATCGGCCTTGAACAATTGCGGCTGCGCCTGGCGTCCTTGCTGCGCACTCCCCGCCAGATGCTCGATGCCCGGATGACCTAAAAGCTTCTGCAGGCCCTTGCCGTAGCTGCCCAGGGTTCCGGCGTTGAGCATGGTTTGCGCCGGTTGATCGGCCATCAAGTCCGTCAGCAATTGCAGGAACACCGTGAACTGCGGCGAACGAATGCCAATCACCAGGCCCGGGTTGGTGCAGAACTGGCCGCAACCCTGCACCACCGAAGACGTCAGGCCACGGGCGATGGCTTCCGTGCGCACGTGCAACGCCTGTGGCAGCACGATCACCGGGTTGATGCTCGACATTTCAGCGAACACCGGTATCGGTTGTGGACGCGCCGCCGCCATGTCGCACAGCGCCCTGCCCCCCTTGAGCGAACCGGTGAAGCCCACCGCCTGAATCGCCGGATGCTTGACCAGTGCCTCGCCGACGCCACCGCCATAGATCATGTTGAACACACCGGCCGGCATCGCGGTTTTTTCCGCCGCGCGGATGATTGCATCGGCCACCTGCTCGGCCGTGGCCATGTGTCCACTGTGGGCCTTGAACACCACCGGACAACCGGCGGCCAGTGCCGAGGCGGTATCGCCACCAGCCGTGGAAAACGCCAGGGGAAAATTGCTGGCACCGAACACCGCCACCGGCCCCAGGCCGATACGGTACTGGCGCAGATCAGGGCGCGGCAACGGCTGGCGTTCAGGCAGCGCCTGGTCGATGCGCGCACCGTAGAAGTCGCCGCGCCGCAGCACCTTGGCGAACAATCGCATCTGGCCGCTGGTGCGGCCACGCTCGCCGATAATCCGTGCTGCTGGCAGCGCGGTTTCACGGCAAACCACCGTCACGAACTCGTCACCCAGGGCATCGAGCTCATCGGCGATGGCCTCGAGAAACTGTGCGCGACGCTCGGCGCTCAAGCGGCGATAAGCCGGGTATGCCGCTGCCGCCGCCTTGGCGGCAGCCTCGACTTCTGCCGGTGTGGCCTGGAAGAAATCGTGGGGCAATGCCTCGCCCGTTTCGGCATCGACACTCTGCAGTTTGACGGTGCCCAACGCGCTGCGCTGGCCGCCGATGTAGTTGTGGCCAAGAATCCGGGTCATGGGTAACTCCTCACAATGTGCCGACGGAGCCGGGTTCGAATGCCGCTTCGACCGGCGTGATGCCATTGATCAATGGCGCGCCGAATTCGGCCTGACTGATTTCGAACACATCACCGGGACGGGTGCGCACGCCATCGGCGAACGACAGGGTCGCGGTGCCGAAAAAGTGAATGTGCACGTCCCCCGGGCGCAGGAACTGGCTGTACTTGAAATGGTGGAACTCCAGGTTGGCCAGGCTGTGGCACATGTTCGCCTCGCCACTGAGGAACTCGTTCTGCCACAGCACTTCACCGTCGCGCAGGATGCGGCTGGTGCCAGCCAGATGCTGCGGCAGATCGCCGACTCGCAGTTCCGGCCCGTAACTGCAACTGCGCAATTTCGAGTGGGCCAGGTACAGGTAGTTCTTGCGCTCCATCACGTGGTCGGAGAACTCGTTGCCCACGGCAAAACCAAGGCGATAGGGTTTGCCATCGTGACCGATGACGTACAGGCCGCTGATTTCAGGTTCTTCACCGGCATCTTCGGCGAACGGCGGCAACGGGAACGGCTGGCCCGGACGCACGACGATGCTGCCGTCGCCCTTGTAGAACCATTCAGGCTGTACGCCGGCCTGACCCGCCGCGGGCTGACCGCCCTCCACGCCCCATTTGAAGATGCGCATGGTGTCGGTCATCGACGCTTCGTCACCGGCTTGCTGGTGCATTTTGTCCCGGGCCGAAGCGCTGCCCAGGTGCGTCAGACCGGTGCCGCTGACCAGCATGTGCGCCGGGTCCGGATGATCCAGCGGCGGCAGGATACGCAATTGTGCCAGCAGTTCGGCGTAGTCATGGCTGATCCCCAGCCCGAGGCTTTTCACTTGCTGCTCAAGGTTGACCCCGGCTTCGATCGCCGCCAGTGCCAGGTCACGAACCGTGTGCGCATCCTGCACCTCGTGTACCAGCCCTTGTTCGACCACGCCAACCCGGCGCTCGCCGTTTCTCAATTCGAATTGAACCAAACGCATGAACTTTCTCCTGTAAACACAGAACTTGGGCACACCTGACTCCCTGTGGGAGCGGGCTTGCCCGCGATGACGGCAGCACATTCAATATTCATGTGCCAGATAGATTGCTATCGCGGGCAAGCCCGCTCCCACAGGGATAGTGGTGATTTGCATTTATGGGTCAGGTGCGGGTTGCCCCACGCGCACTGGCGGCAAATTCGTCGGCCGGCAGTACATGCTTGCGTTCCAGCAGGCGATAGACCACGCCGGTCAGCACCAGGCCGAACAGCATGACGCCGGACAGGAAGTACAAACCCGAGGCCAGGTTGCCGGTGTATTCCTTGAGCGCCCCGATCACGAACGGGCCGATGTAGCCGCCGAGGTTGCCCACCGAGTTGATCAAGGCAATCCCCGCCGCCGCGCTGGCACCGGCAAAGAAACGGCCCGGCAAGGTCCAGAAAATCGCCGTGCAGGAAAACAGCGCAAATGCCACCAGGCAAAGCGCCGCCAACTGCAACACCGGTACCGACAGCCAGGCGCTGAAGAACAAGCCGATGGCACCCAATACGTAAAGCACCGCGAGGTGGCCGTAGCGATCGTTCAGACGGTCGGAACTGCGCGGGATGATCAGCAAGCCGATGATCCCGAAGATGTAGGGCACCGAGGACACGAAACCGGTCACCAGGTCACTGCCGCCAAACTGCTTGATCAGCGTCGGCAGCCACAGGCCCAGGCCATAAATGCTCAGCGTTACCGGCAGGTAGAACAGCGCCAGCAGCAACACGCGCTTGTCCTTGAGGGCGTGCAACGGGTTGCCATGGCGGGTCTGGCCGTACTGTTCCAGGTCTTTTTCCAGCTCGCCGGTCAGCCAGGCCTTCTCGGCCGGGTCCATCCATTTCACCTGTTGCGGGCCGTCAGGCAGATAACGCAGCACCGGCCAAGTCAGCAGGATCGCCGGGGTGCCAATGACGATGAACAGCCATTGCCAGCCATGCAGTCCGAGCACGCCGTCCATGCCGAGCAAACCGCCGGACACCGGGCCGGTGATCATCATCGCGATGGGTTGGGACAGGATGAACAGCCCGAGGATCTTGCCGCGATGGCGAACCGGGAACCACTGGGTGATGTAGTAGAGAACGCCCGGAAAGAACCCGGCTTCGGCCGCACCGAGCAGGAAACGCATCACATAGAAGCTGTTCGGCCCCTGGACGAAGGCCATGCCGATGGTGATGGCGCCCCAAGTGATCATGATCCGCGCGAACCAGCGCCGAGCACCGAAGCGGTCGAGCATCAGGTTGCTGGGGATTTCCAGCAGGAAGTAACCAATGAAGAACAGCCCGGCGCCCATTCCGTAAGCCGCATCGCCAAGGCCGATGTCGGCGCCCATGTGCAATTTGGCGAAGCCCACGGCAGAGCGATCCACATAGGCGATCAGGTACAGCAGGATCAGGAAGGGAATCAGTTTCAGCGTGATGCGGCGAATAAGCCGCAGTTCCTGGCTCATGAGATCGGTCTCCGATTGTTGTTTTTATAGAAACTCGGGAGACGCCTCTCACGGAAAACCGTCAGGGCCATCCCTCCGTTGAAATCGACTATATAGTAATACTATTTACTCAACAACACTTCCAAACACGGCAATTTGAGCTTATGTTAGGCACAAGCTTGAACAATATAGTCATACAATAAGAGAATCGATCATGTCTGATAAGAAACCCACCCTGCGCTCCGCCCAATGGTTTGGCACGGCCGACAAGAACGGCTTCATGTACCGCAGCTGGATGAAGAATCAGGGCATCGCCGACCACCAGTTCCATGGCAAGCCGATCATCGGCATCTGCAACACCTGGTCGGAACTGACTCCTTGTAACGCGCATTTCCGCCAGATTGCCGAGCACGTCAAACGCGGAGTGATCGAGGCCGGTGGCTTCCCCGTGGAATTCCCGGTGTTCTCCAACGGCGAATCGAACCTGCGCCCAACCGCCATGCTCACCCGCAACCTGGCGAGCATGGACGTGGAAGAAGCCATTCGTGGCAACCCGATTGACGGCGTGGTGCTGCTGACCGGCTGCGACAAAACCACCCCGGCGCTGTTGATGGGCGCGGCCAGTTGCGACGTGCCGGCCATCGTCGTCACGGGCGGGCCGATGCTCAACGGCAAGCACAAGGGCAAAGACATTGGCTCGGGCACCGTGGTCTGGCAGCTCAGCGAACAGGTCAAGGCCGGCACCATCACCATCGACGATTTCCTCGCGGCCGAGGGTGGCATGTCCCGCTCGGCCGGCACCTGCAACACCATGGGCACCGCCTCGACCATGGCCTGCATGGCGGAAGCACTCGGCACTTCCCTGCCCCACAACGCGGCGATTCCAGCGGTGGATGCGCGTCGTTATGTCCTGGCACACATGTCCGGCATGCGCGCCGTGGAAATGGTCCGCGAAGACCTGAAACTGTCGAAAATCCTGACCAAGGAAGCCTTCGAAAACGCCATTCGCGTCAACGCCGCCATTGGCGGTTCGACCAACGCCGTGATTCACCTCAAAGCCATTGCCGGCCGCATCGGCGTGGAACTGGATCTCGACGACTGGACCCGCATCGGGCGCGGCATGCCGACCATCGTTGACCTGCAGCCCTCCGGGCGCTTCCTGATGGAAGAGTTCTACTACGCCGGTGGTTTGCCGGCGGTGCTGCGCCGTCTCGGCGAGGCCAATCTGATCCCGAACCCGAATGCCTTGACCGTCAACGGCAAGTCCATCGGCGAGAACACCAAGGACGCGCCGATCTACGGTGAAGATGAGGTGATCCGCACCCTCGACAACCCGATTCGGGCCGACGGCGGCATCTGCGTGTTGCGCGGCAATCTGGCGCCCCTCGGCGCGGTCCTCAAGCCTTCTGCGGCCACACCGGAATTGATGCAACATCGCGGACGCGCGGTGGTGTTCGAGAACTTCGACATGTACAAGGCGCGGATCAACGACCCGGAGCTGGACGTCGACGCCAACTCGATCCTGGTCATGAAAAACTGCGGCCCCAAGGGTTATCCAGGCATGGCCGAAGTCGGCAACATGGGCCTGCCGGCCAAACTGCTGGCCCAGGGCGTGACCGATATGGTGCGTATTTCCGATGCACGCATGAGCGGCACCGCGTATGGCACCGTTGTCCTGCACGTAGCGCCGGAAGCGGCTGCGGGCGGCCCCCTGGCGGCGGTGAAGGAAGGCGACTGGATCGAACTCGATTGCGCCAGCGGCCGCCTGCACCTGGACATTCCGGACGCCGAACTGGCGGCGCGCATGGCGGATCTGCAACCGCCGCAGCAACTGTTGGTGGGTGGTTATCGCCAGCTGTACATCGACCATGTCTTGCAGGCGGATCAGGGTTGCGACTTCGATTTCCTGGTCGGCTGCCGTGGGGCTGAAGTGCCACGTCACTCCCACTAACCCCGCCCCCTGCAGGAGCGAGCCTGCTCGCGATGAACTGGAAGGCGACGCGTGCTTTCAGACAGCACGCGTGATCGTTCACGTCCATCGCGAGCAGGCTCGCTCCTACAGTCGCTATACGCCACTCTAGCGACCGTCACCCACCGCGCCTGCTATCATGCCCGGCATCTCCATCGCACAGGACCGCGCCGTTCCCCATGGACTACCGCAAACCCTCCGACCGCAAAAGCATGCATTCGCGCATCGTCCAGGAACTGGGCATGCAGATCGTCTCCGGACGCTTCAAGCCCGATGACAAACTGCCCGCCGAAGCTCTGTTGTGTGAGGAATATGCCGTCAGCCGGCCGGTGTTGCGCGAAGCCACTCGGGTGCTGGTCGCCAAAGGCCTGGTGTATTCCCGTCCACGGGTCGGCACCGTGGTCAAACCGCGCAAAGACTGGCACATGCTTGATCCGGACGTGCTGCATTGGCTGATGCAAAGCAGTCCACAGAACCAGTTCTTCGATCTGCTGACCAGCGTGCGCAGCATCATCGAACCGGCCGCCGCCGCACTGGCCGCGCAATTCGCCACGGAGGCCGATATCGCGTCCATCGGTGAGGCCTACCAACGCATGGAAGCCGCGCCGACGCCGGAAGCGCTGTTGCAACCGGACCTGGACTTCCACAGCCGCATCGCCGACGCAACCCACAACGACTTGCTGGCCAACCTGTGCAACATGCTCTCGGTGGCCATTGCCGAAGCGCTGAAGCACTCGAACCAGCGGCCCAACCTGCATGAACTGGCGCTGCCACGGCACAAGGCGATTTTGACCGCCATCGAAAATCGCGATGCGCTGGGTGCACGACATGCGACCCTGGTACAACTCGACGATGCGCGTAACGCATTGAATGTGGTGCTGGGCAGCGATCCTGCCTGATCACCGAAGAACCCTGTGGGGGCTGGTGTGAATGTGAGAAATAAAAAAGCCGCAACCAGGGTTGCGGCTTTTTCATTTCAACTGGATCAGTGAGCAAACAGCGAATTGCCCTTCTGCCCCGCCAGTTTCTCAGGCTTGATCAGGAAGCGTGCCAGCGCTGGCAGCAGCCAGAGTGCACCGAACATGTTCCAGAGCAGCATGAAGGTCAGCATCAGCCCCATGTCGGCCTGGAACTTGATGGCCGAGAAGATCCAGGTGCACACGCCGATGGCCAGGCACAGACCGGTGAACAGTACGGCCTTACCGGTGGACTTTAGCGTCTGGTAGTACGCCTCTTGCAGCGGCAGGCCGGCACGCAGGAAGCTTTCCAGGCGACTGTAGATGTAGATGCCGTAGTCCACGCCAATCCCCACCCCGAGCGCCACGACCGGCAGGGTCGCGACTTTCACGCCGATGCCCATGAAGGCCATCAGGGCGTTACCAAGCACCGATGTCAGCACCAGCGGCAGCACGATACACAAGGTCGCCGCCCAGGAACGGAAGGTGATCATGCACATGGTCGCCACGCAGATGTAGACCAGGATCAGGATGGTCAGCTCGGATTCCTTGATCACCTCGTTGGTGGCCGCCTCGATACCGGCGTTACCGGCGGCGAGGATGAATTCCAGACCCTCCTTGTTGTTTGCCTTGGCGAACTCCTGCACCGCATGCACGGCGCGATTCAGGGTTTCGGCCTTGTGATCGTTGAGGAACACCAGTACCGGCGCCAGGGAACAACTGTTGTTGTACAGACCATCGGCCCGGGCAATGGAGTTGTTCAGCACGTCCGGGTTACGCGACAGGGTTTCCCACTTCAGGTTGCCCTCGTTCATGCCCTTGATCATTTGCTTGGACACAGTCACCAGGGAAATCGCCGACTGCACGCCCTCGGTGTTCTGCATCTTCCACATCAGTTCGTCGATCGGTGCCATGGCTTCGTAGCGCGAGCAGCCTTCGGCCTTGGTCTTGACCATCACCACCAACACATCGGAGCTGGTGGAGTAGTTGCTGATGATGAAGTTGTTGTCCTTGTTGTAACGCGAGTCCGGACGCAGCTCCGGCGCCCCTTGGTCGAGGTCACCGATTTTCAGGTTCTGGCTGTACCAGAGGCCGCCACCGAAGGCGATCAGTGCCAGCAGGACGGACACCGGCGCGACTTTGGCGCTGGCAAAATTGGCCAGCAGACGCCAGAACGGGTGTTCGCGGTGAGCATCCTTCTTGCTGCGTTCCACGGCGCGCTTGCTGATGCCGACGTAGGAGATCGCCACCGGCAGCAGGATCAGGTTGGTGAACACGATCACCGCCACGCCGATCGACGCGCCAATGGCCAGCTCGCGGATCACGCCGATGTCGATGATCAGCAACGTGATGAACCCCACCGCATCCGCGAGGATCGCGATCATCCCCGGCAGGAACAGTTGGCGGAAGGTGCGGCGCGCAGCAGTCAGGGCGTTGTCCGCATCGCTGGATTGCAGGGCAATGCCGTTGATCTTCTGTACGCCATGGGAAATACCAATGGCGAAGATCAGGAACGGCACCAGCATCGAGTAGGGATCAAGCCCGAAGCCGAAGAAGTGCATCAACCCGAGCTGCCAGACCACCGCCACCAGCGTCGTACTCAACACGGCCACCGTACTGCGCATGCAGTTGGTGAACCAGTACAGCAGGATCAGCGTGATGACGAAGGCGATGCCGAAGAACATCACCACCATCACCAGGCCATCGATCAGGTCGCCCACTTTCTTGGCGAAGCCGACGATGTGGATCTTGATGTTGGGGTTCTGCGCCTCGAACTTGTTACGGATCTTGTCTTCGAGTTCGTGGGAAAACTTGCGGTAGTCCAGCGCCAGCAACTTGCCCTGGTCCTGCGGGTCCGGGTAGGCCTCCAGCAGCGGGATGTCGACGATGCTCGACTTGAAATCGTTGGACACCAGGCGCCCGACCTGTCCGGACTTGAGCACGTTGTTGCGCAGCAAGTCGAGGCTGGCCTGGGAGCCGTTATAACTCTGCGGAATCACCTCACCACCGGCGAAGCCCTCCTCGGTCACTTCGGTCCAGCGCACGCTCGGGCTCCACAGCGACTTCAGGCCGGAACGGTCGACGCCGGAGATGTAGAACACCTCGTCGTTGATCTGACGCAGGGTCTCCATGTATTCCTTGGAGAAGATGTCACCGTCGGTGGCTTCCACGGAAATCCGCACGGTGTTGCCCAGGTTCGCCAGATCGTTGCGGTGCTCCATCATCTTTTGAATGAACGGATGCTCGAGCGGGATCATTTTCTCGAAGCTGGTGGATGGCCGGATCAGCGTCGCCTGCCAGAACAGGAAGATGCTGACCAGCAGGCAGATCGTGATCACTGCCGGGCGGTTGTTGAAGATCAGGCGCTCAAGAAACGTCGCCTTGTCCTGATGATGAGTGCTCAAGGAAGTCATAGCCCCGCCTTCTTATTATTAACCCGGCTCATTTGCCCAGCTCGGCGCCGTTTGGCGAAGTGGCGTGAACGCCGCCCTGTCCGGTCAGAATCAGATTGCCATTCCCGGCGGCAGCGACCGACGAGAGGGAAATGCGATCCCGACGATTGAATACGCTGAAAGTCTCGCCGTTGTCGCTGCTGCTGATCACCGAACCGCCGTTGCCGACGATCACGATCGAACCGTCATCGAGCAGCGTGCCGCCGGACAGACCGAATTCCAGGTCTCCGCGTTCAGCCTTGAGTTCGATTTGCTGCCAGGTGCTGCCGAAATCGGTGGAGCGATAGAGATTGCCGCGCAGCCCGTAAGCCAGCAGCGTATTGGCCTGTGCGGTGCCGAGCACTCCAAACAGCGAGCCCTGGTACGGGCCTTCGAGTTTTTCCCAGGTCTGGCCCCCATCGGCGGAGCGGAACATGCTGCCCTGCTCGCCAACGATGAACAGCCCGGCATCCTTGACCGCCGTGATGGCGTTGAGATGGTACTGGTCTTCGTTGTCCAGGCGATCGCTGGCGTCTTCCCAGTGTTTGCCGCCGTCGGTGGTTTCCATCAACGCCCCATAGGCGCCCACAGCAAAGCCACTGTTGACGTCCTTGAACCAGACATCGAGCAGCGGCGATTCGCGTTTGAGATCTTCGAATTGCTTGGTCCAGGTGACGCCACCGTCCTCGCTGGCGAGGATCTGCGCGTCATGACCGACGGCCCAACCGTGCTTGTCATCGACAAAAAACACCGATGTCAGCAGTTGCCGGGTGGGCACCTTGGCCTGAAGCCAGGTCGTACCTTTGTCGTCGGAATACAGGATGTGCCCGCGATCCCCGACCGCCACCAGGCGCGGGCCGGCGTGCACGACATCGAGTATCAGGCTTTTACTGGCCTTGGCCGATTCAACGGAATAAACAACGTCGGATGCCGGCGCGTCTGCGGCCAGCACGGGTGCCGACGCCACGGCACAGCCAAACAGCGAGAGCGCTGTGGCCAGCAACGCGAATTTGCGTAATGCCGGCGGGCGGCAAATACCCACACCCATGACAGGCTCACTCATAGACCATCCCCCATTATTATTGTTAGGTCATTCAACCTTTCAGGGCGCCGACAGGGTGCTCGTTGTGATTGGCTATTTCGGAGCATAGTCCCGAAACCCGCAATCCAGAGCCCCTTCGGAAGCTGGCTTATCCTATCGGTGTTTTTGAAGGGCTGACAATCGACGGCACGTTATGTTTTGTTAACTGCAGGGCTAACGGGTGCAGGTGAATGAGGGGGTATCAGGAAGGATGATGATGCCTGGGCCGACATCATCGCGAGCTGCATCCTGCAGGGTGATGTGACGCCATACCTGTAGGAGCGAGGCTTCTCGTGATGGACTCAAGTGCGCCGCGTTTATCCAGGTTACACGCGTTATCGTTGACGACCATCGCCAGCAGGCTGGCTCCTACAGGGGGATGTAACGCCATACCTGTAGAGCGAGCCGGCTCCGGGCGGCGTTCCGACGATGGACTCAAGTGCGTCGCGTTTATCCAGGCCGCAGGCGTTATCGTTGACGACCATCGCCAGCAGGCTGGCTCCCACAAGGATCAGGCTGAACCCTGTGGAAGCGAGCTTGCTGGCAATCAAGGCATCGCGGAGTACATGGCACTCCGCGCAAAAGGCATCACGCCAGGCTTTTGCTGACCACTTCAAACACATCGCTGGACAGTTGACCCGAAGCACGGATGCGCTCCAGTTCGCCTTTCATCAACGCCTGACGGGCGCTGTCGTATTTGCGCCAGCGGGTCAACGGTGCCAGTTGGCGAGACGCGATCTGCGGATTGAAGCCGTTCAACTCGATCACCAGGTCTGCCAGGAAGCGATACCCGGAACCGTCGGCCGCATGGAAGTTGATGAGGTTTTGCCCCGCGAATGCGCCCACCAGTGCCCGCACCTTGTTCGGGTTCTTGATGTTGAACGCCGGATGCTGCATCAACGCCTTGACCCGCGCCAGGCCGCCCGGCAACACACTGCCGGCCTGGACACTGAACCACTGATCCATGACCAGCGGGTTGTCCTTGAAGTGCTCGGCAAAACTGGCCAGTGCCTTGGCCTTCTGCTCTTCGAACGGCGAGTTGACCAACACCGCGAGTGCGGTCAGGCGCTCGGTCATGTTGTCGCAGGTGTCGAACTGCTCCAGGGTCGCCGCCAGGACTTCAGGCTTGCCGCTGAGCATCAGGTACGACAACGCAATGTTTTGCAGCGCACGGCGAGCGAAATGCTCGGCTTCGGCCACATACGGGGTTTGCTTCGACAGCTCGCGGTTAGCCTGATAACGCAGCCACAGGCCTTCGAACAACGCTTCGGCCAGTTGCTTGCGGGCAAACTCGCGGGCGATGTGAATGGCCTCGACGTCGGCCACTTCACTGATTTCGGTCAGGTAGGCTTCGCTTGGCAGCGAGAGCATTTCCGCGACCATCGCTTGATCCAGTGACTCGTCGGACAGCACGGTGCGCAAGGCCGAAACCAGACGCTGATCGAGCACCAGCGCTTCGCCCTTCTGCTGCTGGGCAATCAGTTCCTGCAGCACTTGTACCGACAATTGCTGGCCGGCATCCCAACGATTGAACCCGTCGCTGTCGTGCTGCATCAGGAACATCAACTGGTCGCGGTTGTACGGGAAGCTCAGCTTCACCGGCGCCGAGAAGCCACGCAGCAGCGAAGGCAGCGGCTGTTCTGCGATGTCGACGAAGGTGAAGGTCTGCTCGGCTTCGGTCACGGAAAGGACACGGGTAGCGCCCTGGGCGCTGGCTTCGCCCTGTAGGCGCAAGGCCATTTCGTTGCCCTGGCTGTCCAGCAGGCCCAGTTCGACCGGGATCACGAACGGCAGCTTCTCGACCTTGTCCGGGGTTTCCGGGCAGCTCTGGCGGAAGGTCAGGCTGTAGGTCCGGGCCGCTGCGTCGTAGGACTCGCTCACCGCCAGACGTGGGGTGCCCGCCTGGCTGTACCAGCGCTTGAACTGGGTCAGGTCGACGCCGTTGGCATCTTCCATGGCCTTGATGAAGTCGTCGCAGGTCACGGCCTGACCGTCGTGGCGTTCGAAGTACAGGTCGCTGCCTTTACGGAAACCTTCGGCACCGAGCAAGGTATGGATCATCCCGACCACTTCCGAACCCTTTTCGTACACGGTCAGGGTGTAGAAGTTGGAAATCTCGATGAAGCTGTCCGGGCGCACCGCGTGGGCCATGGGGCCGGCGTCTTCGGCGAACTGGTGCGTGCGCAGGTACGCCACGTCCTGGATGCGCTTGACCGTGGCCGAGTTCATGTCGGCGGAGAAATGCGAATCGCGGAAAACCGTGAAACCTTCCTTGAGCGACAACTGGAACCAGTCGCGGCAGGTCACGCGGTTGCCCGACCAGTTGTGGAAGTATTCGTGCGCAACGATCGCCTCGACCCGCTGGTGCGCGGCGTCGGTGGCGGTTTCGGCCCGGGCCAGCACGGCGCTGGAGTTGAAGATATTGAGGCCCTTGTTCTCCATGGCGCCCATGTTGAAGTCGTTCACGGCGACGATCATGAAGATGTCCAGATCGTATTCGCGACCGTAGACCTCTTCATCCCAACGCATGGATTTCTTCAGGCTGTTCATGGCGTGCTGGCATTTGTCGATGTTTTCCGGCTCGACGTAAATGCGCAGCGCCACGTTGCGCTTGGTCATGGTGGTGAAGGTGTCTTCGACACACCACAGATCACCGGCCACCAGCGCAAACAGGTACGCCGGTTTCTTGAACGGGTCCTCCCAGGTCGCCCAGTGCCGGCCATCTTCGCCGGGCCCCGAGGCAATCGGGTTGCCGTTGGACAGCAGCACCGGATAGCTGTGCTGCTCGGCGACCACGGTGGTGGTGAACGTGCTCATGACGTCCGGACGGTCGAGGTAATAGGTGATCTTGCGGAAACCTTCGGCCTCGCACTGGGTGCAGAACATCGTGCCGGATTTGTACAGGCCTTCCAGCGCGGTGTTGGTTTCCGGGTGGATCCTGACGCTGGTATCGACCGTGAAGGTGGTACTGGTCGGGTGCAGGGTCAGATGATTCTCGGTCAACTGGTAATCGGCGATGCCCAGCTCGCGATCGGCCAGCGTCACCGACAGCAGTTCCAGTTGTTGACCGTCCAGCACCAACGGCGGCAGGCCCGGACCACGCTCGGGGTTACGGCGCATCACCAGTTGCGCATGGACCAGGCTGTGGTCCTCGAACAACTCGAAGGTCAGGTGCGTTTCGTCGATCAGGTACTCGGGAGCCTGATAGTCCTTGAGGTAGATCATCTTCGGTTGTTCGGTGCGCATGCTGGAGTCCTTACTGATGCACGGCGAGCTGATAAGCCGTGTATTTACGAATGTTGATCACGCCGGTGTCGAAGATCAGGTACTGGCCCTTGATCCCCATCAGCGTGCCTTCGGCAATGGGCTGCTTGTCCAGGTTGAAGCTGACGATCTTGGCCGGATACTGCTCGACCGGGTAGCGGATTTCGAGCGGTTCGACATCGGCGACGGTCTGAATCGCCTGCAGGCCGAACCGTTGCTGCAAGCCTTGCAGCCCCTCGGCGCAGCTGTCGAACAACTGGTCGCGAACTTCTGCCAGGTTCACCGGCACCGCATCACCCTTGAGCAGCGCGCGCCAGTTGGTCTTGTCCGCCACCTGACTGCGGAACAGGTCCTCGACAAAGCCTGATTGCTGGCGGGTCGACACGCGCATGATCGGCAAGGCCTGGCTGGCGCCCTGGTCGATCCAGCGGGTCGGCAGCTGGGTGGCACGGGTGATCCCGACTTTCACTCCGGAAGAGTTCGACAGGTAGACGATGTGATCGGTCATGCAGAACTGCTCGCCCCACTGCGGCTCACGGCAAGTGCCGGCGTCGTAATGGCAGCGCTCCGGGCTCATGATGCACACGTCACACTGGGCCAGCTTGGTCATGCAGGGGTAGCAGTAGCCCTGGCTGAAACTGGTTTTGGTCTTGCGTCCGCAATGGGTGCAGTGGATCGCCCCCAGGTATTCCAGGCGAACCGTGGTGCCAATCAAGGGGTTGACCGGTACCTCGACGTCGCCCAGACGAAATGCGTATTGCACGTTCGGCCCGTCCAGGCGCGCCGACATTTTACTGATTGCACCGCGGCCAATCTCGATCAATGGATGGCATCCGACTTGAACAGGATATTGGGCACTTGAATCGATTTGGAGCTGCACTCCTGCGGCCCCATGTAGCCAGTACGCTCTTCTTCGGGCAGGTTCTTGATTTCCCAGGCGATCATCGCTTGCAGCGACAGCTCGCGCTGCTCGGCGGTGAGCTTGCCACCGTCGGACCATTTACCGATTTCCACCGCCAGTTTCAGGCTCTGGTAGATGTCCGGGGTGATGTTTTTGATCATTTCGTTAAAAGAGGACATTGGGTCTCCGCGCTCTCTATGTACATAACTGTTTCAGGCGGCCAGTTTACGGCGGTTGTACAAACCACCCAACAAACCGGTCAGGCATCCGACGAGCAACCCGCCGACGTGGGCCGCGTTGGCGATTTCACCGAAGCCGATCATCGAGACCAGCCCGGACAGGCACAGCAGCAGCCACACCAGCATCATCACCAGTACCCCACGGGGCAGGCGATAAGCGGCGTTCGGCGACAATATCTGGAAAATCCAGCAATGCCCGAGCAGGCCGTACAGCACCCCGGACAAGCCGCCAAACAGGGTCGGGCCGCCGAATACGAACTGGGAAAAATTGGACACGAGGCTGAACAGCAAGGTCAGCCCGATCAAATTGACAGTGCCCTGACGCGATTCGATGCGCCGCCCCAGCTCCCAGTACCACATGCCATTCATGGCCAGGTGCAGGATGCCGAAATGGATCAGCATCGGCGTCACCAGGCGCCACCACTGCCCCGCCGCCAGGCTGTCGGCCAATGGCACGAAGTGGATGTACTCACCGACGACGTGATAATCGAGGAAGGTCAGCCAGCGCATGGTGGCAAGGTTATCGCCCAGCAAGGTCACGACACCGACGAGCAGGCTGAGCAGCAGTATCAGCGCCGTGCCTTTTGCATGCCGAAGCTGCGAGGCGAAGCTCGGCCGGCGAACCGTTCGGGCCACCGGGATGGCCAGTTGCTCATCGGGGTCACCCGCCGGATAGCGTTCGTACAACACCCGGACGTCTTCACTGATGTTCGCCGGCACCCACAACACCTGCTCGCCCGACTCCTCACTGACCCGATGCGGTACCTGCATGCGTTGCAGCAACTTGACGAACCCGCTCAAATCCACCGCCAGCGGCAGTCGCAATACAGCGACATTCGTCATTGCAGTACCTCCGGGCGCTCGACGTCGACCCAGACGAACTTATGCGGATCGAGGCGAGTTTCCTGGTCCAGGCGATAGGCGACGAGTTTGCCGTAGAGCACGGCGCTGTAATCCAGGCACGCGAGGTTCGGACGAATCGGTGCCGGTTTGCCGCTGCGCCAGTAATGACCGACGAACAGCAACGGTTCGTCGATGCCATAGCGCAGCAAGTTGTTTTTCTCGGTTGACGTCAGTGGCGTGCGGGCCACCGGGTCGGGCAAGGCGTCAGGCTGGAACACGATGTCTCCGTAGGTTTGCGGATCGTCTTCCCAGAACTTGGTACGGAAGAACGAGCGTGTCAGGCCATCGCCGCTGGTCATGGTCAGACCATGGGGCAAACGCATGTCGGTGCCGCGCAGCAATCGGTCGAACACGGTGCAGGCGAAGCTGCCCGGCATGGCCGACGCCTGAAGGAAGTGCTCATCGACGCAACCATTGGGGAACAGCGCCCGCAACGGTTCGATCAAACTCGCATCCCAACAGGCATGCACCACCCGGAAACGCCCGGCATCGACGAACAACGGCAGTTCATAGAACCATTGCTGAAAGTCATGCCAGTCCGCCGGATGATGCTCGAACTGGGTCAGGGTTTCCTGGAGCAACCGGGCATGGCGCGGGGTGTGTTCGCGCACGAACTGCTTGCCGCTGCCAGGGAGTGCCGGCGTGCACCAGCCCAACGCGTTGAACTCGTGGTTGCCCATGATGCACAGCGCCTGGCCGGCCTCGACCATGTCGTGGACGATGTGCAGCGCCTCGCGAATCCGCGGGCCGCGGTCGATGATGTCACCGACGAACACCGCCATGCGCGAAGCGTGGCGCCAGACGCCGGCTTGTTTGTGATAACCCAGTCGGTCGAGCAAGTGCTCCAGGGTCAGAGTGCAACCATGCACGTCACCGATCAGGTCGTAGCTACGCGCGGGATCGAGCATCAGTCGCCTCCACCCCCCAACTTGCTGCCCCAGCCGAGTTTGGTTCGGCAGACTTCATAATAGTTGTGGTCGAGCGGGTGAATCAGCCGCAGCTTCTGGGCTTTCTTGCTGACGGTGATGGTGTCGCCGGGCGCACAGGTAAAGTGGTTCTGCCCGTCGCACGAGACTTGCGGGTAAATCTGCATATCCTTGGACACGACGATTTTCAGCTCACTGTTGCCATCGACCACGATTGGCCTGCCTGACAGGGTATGGGGGTACATCGGCACAATCACTATAGCGTCGAGCTTGGGATGCATGATCGGGCCACCCGCGGAAAGCGCATAGGCCGTCGACCCCGTCGGCGTCGCGACGATCAGGCCGTCGGCCTTCTGGCTGCAGACGAACTGGCCATCGATGTACAGCTCGAATTCGATCATCCGTGTGGATTTGCCGGGGTGCAGCACCACGTCATTGAGCGCGTCGCCCTGACCGATGGCCTCGGCGTGGCGCCGGACTTCGGCTTGTAACAGAAAGCGGTTTTCCACCAGATAGTGGCCGTCGAGCACTTCGGCGACCTTGATTTCCAGCTCATCGGGGCGAATGTCAGTCAGGAAACCCAGGCTGCCCCGGTTGATGCCCAGTACCGGAATATTGTGCCTGGCCAGCGCACGGGCCGCGCCCAGCAGGCTGCCATCCCCACCCACCACAATCACCATGTCACAGACTTCGCCGAGCATCTTGCGCGACGAGGTCTGCAGGCCATGGCCCGGCAGGACTTCGGCGATGGTGTCTTCGAGAATCACGTGCAGGTGACGATCGAGCAGAAAGCGTTTCAGTCGGCGGACGGTATCCAGCACCTGAGAACTGCCCAGGCGACCGATGATGCCGATATTGCGAAATTGCTCCATGGGGCTCCTAAGGAAGGGCAGCGACGGCGAAAAGCACGATTATGGGCGAAAGCCGCGGATAGACAAAATCCTTTCAGCCTCAAGGTAGCTTCCGGTTTCGGGCTATGCTCGCAAGATGATCCTATTTCCAGATTTATTGCAGTTACCCCATCAGTTGCGCCACCCCGAAGTGCGCGACCTGGCGTGGGTCATCCTGGCACCGCCGATGCTCAGCGACACCCCGTGGCCGCAGCGCCACCCGCTGGCCGGCAGTGACTGGGTACAGGCGCCGGAACGCCTGCAACACTGGCTGCGACAACTGGACCGGGACAGTTATGACTTGCTGCATTGGCTGGCCCAGGCTCGCACCCGGCGCCTGGGCCTGTACTACGAGCGTCTCTGGCAATATGCCGTGCAGCACGCGCCCGGCATCGAGTTGATTGCCGCCAACATGCCGATTCGTCGCGAAGGCCACACCCTCGGCGAGCTGGACATGCTGCTGCGTGATCGCGACGGCGTGCATCACCTGGAGCTGGCAATCAAGCTGTACCTGGGGCCGCAAAACGGCGACGGCCACGATGCCGCGCAATGGCTCGGCCCCGGCTGCCATGATCGACTGGACCGCAAACTGGCGCACCTTTGCCAGCATCAGTTGCCGATTTCCGCGCGCCCGGAAAGCCGCGAAGTGCTGGAGGCGCTGGATATCCGCGAGTTCAGCGCTCATTTGTGGCTGGGCGGTTATTTGCTTTATCCCTGGCCAGGGAAAGCCACACCCCCCAGGGGTGCGCATCCGCAGCATTTGCGTGGTCGCTGGCTGCACCAAAAGGACTGGGCCGAATTCGCGGCCCAGAGCCCGCCTGGCCGCTGGCAACCCCTGCCCCGCCATGCATGGCTGGCGCCTGCGCACTACCCGGCCGAGCAGACGTGGAGCGCCGAGCAGTTGGACGCGTGGCTGAGCGATCTGGAGCCGCTGGCCCCGGCGCAGTTGCTGGTGCGACTGGTGGAAAATGCCCAAGGCGACTGGGAGGAAGCCGAACGATTGTTTCTGGTGGCGGATCTTTGGCCAGATGTGCCGGGACAGGGTTGATCCGGATTTTATGACAAATGTAGTGGCCCTATCGCGAGCAAGCTCGCGATTGCGGCGACGCGATTTAAACGGACAACCGCACCGCCAGCGCCGCCAAGGTCACCAGCAACACCGGCACGGTCAACACGATCCCGACCTTGAAGTAATACCCCCAGCCAATCCGGATGTTCTTGCGCTCCAGCACATGCAACCACAAAAGTGTCGCCAGACTGCCAATCGGGGTGATTTTCGGGCCCAGATCGCTGCCAATGACGTTGGCGTAGATCATCGCTTCTTTCACCACCCCCGTCGCCTGACTCGCATCAATGGACAGCAGGCCAATCAACACCGTCGGCAGGTTATTCATGATCGATGACAACAACGCCGTCAGCACCCCCGTGCCCAGCGCCGCGCCCCAGACGCCGTATCCGGCGAAAACGTCCAGCCAGCCCGCCAGATACCCGGTCAGCCCGGCGTTACGCAGGCCATAGACCACCAAATACATGCCCAGCGAAAAAATCACGATGTGCCACGGGGCTTCCTTCATGACCTTGCGCGTGGAGATCTTGTGCCCACGGGCAGCGATGGCCAGCAGCAAGGCCGCGCACACCGCCGAGATCGCACTGATCGGAATGCCCAGCGGTTCCAGTGCAAAACAACCGAGCAACAGAATCACCAGCACCGCCCAACCGGCGTAGAACGTTGCCTTGTCGTGAATGGCAGATGCCGGGTGCTCCAGTTGCTCGGGGTCGTAATCCCGGGGAATGTCGCGCCGGAAAAACCACATCAGCACCGCCAGCGTCGCGGCGACGCTGACCAGGTTGACCGGAATCATCACCGCCGCATAGCGGTTGAAACCAATCTTGAAGAAGTCCGCTGAAACGATGTTCACCAGGTTCGACACCACCAATGGCAGGCTCGCGGTATCGGCAATGAAACCGGCCCCCATGACAAACGCCAGGGTTGCCGTCGGCGAAAAGCGCAACGCCAGCAACATGGAAATCACGATGGGCGTCAGTATCAGCGCCGCACCGTCATTGGCGAACAGCGCCGAAACCAGTGCCCCGAGCAGCACCATGTAGGCAAACAACTTTCGTCCATTGCCCCGTCCCCAACGGGCTACATGCAACGCCGCCCAGGCAAACAGCCCGGCTTCGTCCAGCAACAGGCTGATGATGATCAGCGCGACAAAGGTACCAGTGGCGTTCCAGATGATCTGCCACACCAGCGGAATGTCACTCAGGTGCACCACGCCGAAAATCAGCGCCAGCACGGCACCCAGCACCGCGCTCCAGCCGACACCAAGGCCTTTGGGCTGCCAGATCACCAGGGTAATGGTCAGGAGAAAAATCAATGAAGCGGCGAGCATGCGAAACAGCCTTGAGCGAGGGGGCGGACCGGCAGGGATTCTGAAGTAGAGCCGCCGTGCATGGCAACGGCGACGATAGACTCAATACTGTTGTGCCTGCGTGACAGGGAACATGCCTGTCAAGTGAAGCCTGCCCCCTCTGCCACAGAAAAACTCCCTCAGGACACGAACGACCTCAGACTTTCTTGTGCTGCTCCACCCACTGACCATAGGCATTGATGAAGCTCTGCAGGAACGGCTTGACCGACTCCGACAGTTTGCCCGCCTCGTCGAACGCCGAACCGGCACCGCCCAGGTAGGCTTCCGGCTGCTGCATCAACGGCACGTTGAGAAACACCATGGACTGACGCAAGTGATGGTTGGCGCCGAATCCGCCGATCGCACCCGGTGAAACACTGATCACGGCCCCCGGCTTACCGCTCCAGGCACTCTTGCCATAGGGACGCGAACCGACATCGATTGCATTCTTCATCGGTGCCGGCACCGAACGGTTGTATTCCGGCGTGACGAACAGCACTGCGTCGGATGAACTCACTTGTTGTCGGAAACTACTGTAGGCTGCCGGCGGTGTAGCACCATCGATGTCTTCGTTGTAGAGCGGCAGGTCACCGATTTCGACAATGTTCAGCTTGAGATTGGCCGGCGCCAGGTCCGCCAGTGCGAGGGCGACCTTGCGGTTGATCGATTCTTTTCGCAGGCTGCCGACCACTACGGCGACGGTATAGACATTGCTCATGGAAGACTCTCGCTTATCGGTGGGAGGAACCTGAAGTTATAGTTGATCAGATGACGATTCAACCAGTGAACACAGGTATATCTGCGTTCTGATTATTTTTTATACGCAGGAAAACTTACCGTGTTCAGTGACGGTCTACTCCACCGCACATTGAGTGATTTATCTCCAGAGGTTCTAAGCAGATGGCAGCAGTACTCGTCGGTCAGTTCCATGCAAGAGACGCGGAAGGCCGCATTTATTCCGTACATGAGTTCCAGGAATCCACCCCGCCGGCAGACGGCCTGGCAAGCGCGACGCCTGTCACCACGTACAAACTGGCTATTGGCGATCGCGTGAACAAGCTGGATGAAAATGAATTTCTATTGGTGCAGTCGGGCGTCACCATTACCCGCGAGCCGGTAACCAGCACCGCTTCATAACTCGACGTTATGAGCAGGAGTCATAGGCGCAGACTTGGGTTAGGATTCAGTCACTGGCTTCCTCACCCTGCTGAACATGGACTTCACGCATGCGCTTACGCCATATCGAAGTGATCCAGGCGCTCCTGCAGACCGGTCACCTGGGCACCGCCGCCGAATGGCTGCAGTTGCCGGTGACCGAAGTCGAGCGCATATTGCGCGACGCCGAGGATCAACTGGGCTTCATGCTGTTCTCCAGTGTACGCGGGCGCCTGCAAGCCACTCGGGAGGCGCGGGAGCTTCAAGTCGAAATGGCCCGCGTCTACGATGCGCTTGAACCGGTCCAACGCCTGGCCAATAGCCTCAGGCAATACCAGGCCCCGCCCTTACGTATCATTTGTACGCCTCCCCTGGCCCAGCAATTGCTGCCCCAAAGCATTGCGGCTTTGCGCCGACACCTGCCTGACGCGCCCTGCACCCTGCTCAGCCAACCGACCCGCGACATCGTCCGAAGCCTGCTGCTGCGCGAAAGCGATCTGGGCTTGAGCCTGCATGATCCCGATCGCGCCGAGATTGAATGCCAGGTGATTGCCCAGGGCAAACTGCAACTGCTCGCCCCCCACGGCTGGCTGCAACCCAGGCAGAAGTACATTTCCCTGCAGGATCTGGCGGGTCAGGCAATGGTCGGCCTCGAAGGGCATGACCCGCTCAGCCCGGCGCTGGAAAACAAACTGCATGCGCTGCGCCCGGCTCCGGTGATCCACACGCGGGTACAGACTCACCAGATGATGCGCAGCATGGTCGAGGCCGGTGAAGGCCTGGCCATCGTCGACCCCTTCACCGCCCTCGGCGCCAAATCGGCCGGGCTCGATGTCTGTCCGCTGGCGCCTGCGGTGCCGGTCAGTCTCTACGCCTTGAGCTTGAAAAACGGCGAGCCTTCCACCGCCGTTCAGGCCCTGTTGGCGATCATCACGGAACAAGCCGCGGCGATGTTGGCGAACTGATCGGATTTTCCAGCGGATTATCGAACAATCGATACCAGAACAGCGCCACCTCGGCGGTATTGGGGTCGATGCCCCGATAGCGCAGGTGATCGATGCCGCCGATCACATAACCGCAGCGCTCATAAAGACGACAGGCCCCCAGATTGTTGTTCTGGGTTTCCAGCATGATGCCTGGCAGCTTCTTCTTGCGACTCCAGAACTGCGCCACATCCAGCAGTGCCTTGGCCACACCATGGCGCCGGGCGGGCGCATGCACCGCCAGTTCGTCGATATGGGCAAAGCCATTCCAGTTAGTGCTGACCACGATATGGCCGACCGGCTCGTCATCCAGATACGCCATGAAAATCGCACTGTCGACGGCGTCGCGATAACTGCTGAACTCCTCGGGGTCAATGCCATAGCACTTGCGATAGGGCGTGATCGGCGTGATCGCCCATTGCTCCACTGGCTGGCCTATTTCGGGGGTGCCATAGGCGGTGACTTCAAAACTGAAATCACTGCCCCAGATATAGGCGGCAAAAGCTTCGTCGGCGACTCGCACCGACAGCCCTGGGTAAATCGGGTTTATGACCGGTTGCATACTGGGAAAGGTCCTCATTCCTTGATGCAATCGACGGTGTAGTGCCGTCCATTGCCCTCATCTTCGTGTTGCAAGCCGTGCACATCGGCGACAAACCCGGGAAAGCTGCTGTCGAACGTGCGAGCAAACTTCAGGTAGTCGATGATCGAGCGGGTCGACTCGGTAAATCGCTCGCCGGGCATGATCAACGGAATCCCCGGCGGGTATGGCACCAACATCACGGCAGCGATACGCCCGTCCAGAGCATCGATCGACACCGCTTCAACTTCGCCACGCACCAATTGATCATAGGCGTCAGCCGGCTTCACGGCGATTTCCGGCAATACCGTGTACATGCGCTTGAGATGCCTGGCCGTGGCATTGCTGCGATAACAGGCGTGCAATTGATCGCACAGATCACGCAGGCCCATGCCCTGATAACGCGCAACATTCTCCTGCGCCACGCACGGCAGGCAGTGGGCCAGACTGACGTTGGCGTCGTAGCTGCGCTTGAACTCCAGTAACTCGGTGAGCAGCGTGCTCCACTTGCCCTTGGTGATGCCCATGGAAAACAACACCAGGAACGAATACAGCCCGGTCTTCTCCACCACCAGCCCGCGCTCCCAAAGGAACTTGCTGACCACCGCCGCCGGAATCCCGCGCTCACTGAGGGCGCCGCCTGCGGTCAAACCCGGCATCACCAGGGTGACCTTGATCGGATCGAGCAACACGTAATCGTCGGTCACGCCGCCAAAGCCGTGCCAGTCGTCCTCCGGTTGCAGCAGCCAGTCTTGCGTGACAACCCGGTCGATACCTTCCACCGAAGGCGGCTGCCAGATGGAAAACCACCAGTCATCGGCGGCGATATGCTGGCGCAGATTGGCCAGCGCCCGGCGAAAACTCAGGGCCTCGTCGAACATCTCCTGCAACAGCGAACGTCCGGCAGGCCCTTCCATCATGGCCGAAGCGACGTCCAGCGAAGCGATGATGCCGTACTGCGGCGACGTCGAGATGTGCATCATGAACGCTTCGTTGAAGCGATCGCGATCGAGCTGCCGCGCGCCACCGTCTTGCACATGAATCATCGATGCCTGGCTGAACGCTGCCAGCAGCTTGTGGGTGGAATGGGTGGTGAATACCAACGGGCCGTTTTCACTGCGTGAGGTGCCCATGCCGTAACGCCCGGCGAAAAACTCGTGGAAGGCCGCATAGGCGTACCAGGCCTCATCGAAATGCAGCACCTCGACGCTGGTGCCCAACTGCTGTTTGATCAGCTCCGCGTTGTAGCACAGGCCGTCATAGGTTGAATTGGTGACCACCGCGAGTTTGACCTTGGGCGCCCGCCCCTTGGTCAATGGACTGGCATCGATCTTCGCCTGGATCGATTCGCGACTGAATTCACTCAACGGAATCGGACCGATGATCCCCAGCTCATTGCGCTCCGGGCACAGGTACAGCGGGATTGCGCCCGTCATGATGATCGAATGCAGGACCGACTTGTGACAGTTGCGATCGACCAGCACCAGGTCATCGCGCGCGACCATGGAGTGCCAGACGATCTTGTTCGCGGTCGATGTCCCGTTGATGACGAAAAAAGTGTGATCGGCGCCGAAGTTGCGCGCCGCCCGGGCTTCTGCTTCTGCCAGCGGCCCGGTGTGATCCAGCAGCGACCCCAGCTCCGGCACCGACACCGACAAATCCGAACGCAAGGTATTTTCCCCGAAAAACTGGTGAAAGGCCTGCCCCACGGGACTCTTGTGGTAGGCCACGCCACCACCATGCCCAGGCGTGTGCCAGGAATAGTTGGAGTCTGCCGTGTGCTGCACCAGCGCCTTGAAAAAGGGCGGCAGCAAGCCATCGAGGTATTTGCGCGCAGCCCGCGCCACCTGACGGGCGAGAAAAGGCACGGTGTCTTCGAACAGATAAAGAATCCCGCGCAATTGATTGAGCTCGGCCATGGCGTCGGCGGGGGCGTTTTCCAGGGTGACTTGCTCGCCCAGGGCGAAGATCGGCAGGTCCGGCGCGCGCACCCGCGCCAGCCCGATCAACTCGGCCATATTCTGTAACAAATGCGAACGAGCGCTGGCGTCTTCGGCGGCGATCAACATGCACGAGAGACCGTGATGAGTCGAAGCCACCAAACGCCCTTCGGTGTAGTCCACGGCCGAGACAATGCTGAAGCCTTCCTGCTCCAGCTCCCGGGCAATGCCCCGCACGCGGTCACCGGCAACGGTGTCGGCCTTGATGTCGCGGTGGACGATCAATACCGGGAATTTCAAATCTTTATACATGGGACTCAATGTCCTGAGGCGGCAGACCAGAGCCTGCCAATAACCTCAGGTTAGAGGGTTGCAACGGATGTAGCGAGCGCGACGCCCCAAAACGGGTCACCGGCATAAAGAAACGACCTAGGCCTGAGCTTCAGCCTCGGCCAACTGCACCCACAGCGCCGGCGCACCTGCCGACTTGGCAATGGCTTCCATGCGTGCCACGTGCCGGGCCATATCGTCTTCGCTGGCGCGAATGATACGTGTCGGCTGGCGATCGGCGGGCAGACGGCGGATTTCAGTGGCGGAGTTGTCCGCGCCTTCGCCGGAGCCATTGCCATCGGACGCATTGCCGGCCAGCGACAGGCTGGTCTGGCCGCCGGTCATGGTCAGGTAAACGTCGGCGAGAATCTCGGAGTCGAGCAAGGCGCCGTGCAGTTCACGGCCGGAGTTGTCGACGCCGTAGCGTTTGCACAAGGCATCGAGGCTGTTGCGCTGCCCCGGGTGACGCTCCCGAGCCATGAGCAGGGTGTCGAGGATCGAGCAGTGCTGCGTGATGTCCGCACGGTCGTGCTGGCCCATCAGGGCGAATTCGTTGTTGATGAAGCCAACGTCGAACGCCGCGTTATGGATGATCAGCTGCGCGCCCTTGATGAATTCGAAGAATTCTTCGGCCACTTCGGCGAAACGCGGCTTGCCCACCAGAAACTCGTTGGTGATGCCGTGGACGCCGATGGCGCCTTCATCACTTTCGCGATCCGGTTGCAGGTAGACGTGGAAATGCCGACCGGTCAGGCGACGACCGATCAACTCGACACAACCGATTTCGATAATCCGGTGGCCGTCGGTCACCGGCATGCCGGTGGTTTCGGTATCGAGTACAACGGATCTGGTGGCCATCTAATGCTCAGCTCTCAATCGGTCAATCGTGCAAAAACGGCGATGGTAACACGCTCGCGAACCCGGAAAAGCATCGCGAGCAGGCTCTCTCCCCCCAAGACTTCCTGCGGGAGCGTGCCTGCTCGCAATTGGCGAAGACTCGATGGATCAGGCCTGCTTGAACCCGCGCACTTCATCCACGCCACGGTTGGCCAGTTGGTCGGCCCGCTCATTGCCATGGTGGCCGATGTGCCCGCGGACCCATTTCCAGGTGACGTTGTGACGGTTGACCTGCTCGTCGAGCATTTTCCATAGATCAGCGTTCTTGACCGGTTCTTTCGCCGCGGTTTTCCAGCCGCGTTTTTTCCAGTTGGCCATCCACTCGTTGATGCCCTTCATCACGTACTGCGAGTCGGTCACCAGCAGCACATCACAAGGACGCTTGAGCTCTTCGAGGCCACGGATCGCGCCCATCAGCTCCATGCGGTTGTTGGTGGTGTTGGTTTCGCCGCCCCAGAGTTCCTTTTCAACACCCTTGCACACCAGTAATGCGCCCCAGCCGCCAGGGCCAGGGTTGCCTTTACAGGCGCCGTCAGTGAAGAGTTCTACGCTATCGCTCATGCCAATCTATCCAGAAAATGCGGTGGCTCGCCGATCGTTGATCGACAACGCCCGAGACCGGGGGCAACCCCGGCCAGGAAATACAAGGTGAATTACGGTTCGATATGACGACGGTTGACCTTGGCCATGGGCAATGGAATCAACTTGCCCATCGGTTCGCGGCGCTCCTGACGCAAGGGTCGCAGGCCGACCACTATCTTGCGCGCCACCAATAAATAGAAGCCACCGCCAGACAACTGCCAGCGACCGGCCATGCGCTCCCAGCCGGCCAGACGGGTCTGCCAGGCGGGTGACGCGAGCGGCGGACGATAGCACCCGAAGCGGCGTTTCTCCAGCGCGAAGCCCAGCAGATTCAGCCAGTCGGCGACCCGAGACGGGGAAATGCAGCGGGCCTTGCGCAACGCATCATGAGCGAACACATGACGCAGTCCCCAACTGCTCCAGGGATTGATCCCGATGATCAACAGGTGCCCGCCAGGCCGCACGCTGCTCGCCGCTTCGCGCAGCAGTCCGTGGGGCGACAGGCAAAAGTCCAGGCCATGCTGCATGACCACCACGTCGGCGGCATGTTCGCTCAACGGCCACGCTTGCTCTTCGCAGACAATCTCAACCCCTGGCAACGGCGCGCCCAGACGGACATTGCGCTGCACCTGCGGTGCCGACGGTGGTGTCTGGGCGGATGGGCCGTAATGCACCAGATAACCGCCGAAAAAGCGACCCAGCTCTTCTTCGAGCATGCGCCGTTCTTCATCCAGCAAAAACTGCCCGATGGGGCCGGACAGCCAGTCACGGGCCGCGCTGATCAACGCCAGCCAGTCAGGATCAGCCTGAGCGAACGCTTTATCCGTCATTGCATTCTCCAACGCGCCAGGAAGTTCTAAGATGCGCCATTGCTTTCCAATTGGCGAATCCGACGATGATACAGATCACTGCCCTGCCCGCCTTTACCGACAACTACATCTGGTTGTTACAAGATCCCGACACCCGGCGCTGCGCGGTGGTCGACCCCGGCGATGCCGCCCCCGTGCAGGCCTGGCTTGCAGCCAATCCGCAATGGGTGTTGAGCGATATTCTGATCACTCATCACCATCATGACCATGTCGGCGGCGTCGAACAGCTGAAAAAAACGACGGACGCCACAGTCTACGGCCCGGCCAGTGAAAACATTCCGGCGCGGGACGTGGCCCTCAAGGACAACGACCGCATCAATGTACTGGGCCATGACTTCGACGTCATCGCCGTGCCCGGCCATACCCTGGGGCACATTGCCTATTATCATCGCGGCCTGCTGTTTTGCGGAGATACCCTGTTTGCGGCCGGTTGCGGACGCCTGTTCGAGGGGACGCCCCTGCAAATGTACACCTCGCTGTCGCGCCTCGCGGCCCTTCCCGAAAATACGCTGGTGTACTGCACTCACGAATATACGCTGAGCAACCTGCGTTTCGCCGCGGCGGTCGAGCCCGGCAACCCCGATACGCTGGAACGCCTCGCCACCGTTACCCGCCAACGGGAAGCCGGCGTCATCACACTGCCTTCCACGGTGGCCCTGGAAAAACGTACAAACCCGTTTTTGCGTACCGCCGTAACATCCGTTAAAGAAAAAGTGGACGAACGGACCGGCACCGATAACTCTGCGCCCGATATGGTTTTTGCTGCGCTAAGAAGTTGGAAAGACACGTTCTGAGCCGCCTGTACGATGGTGCAAAAACCATGAGTGGTTGACCGTTGGAGGTGCGCTTTCTAGAATCCCCCGACATTTTTGCCCGGAACTTACTTCCAGCCAATGTCGTCATCTATTCGCAAAGCCATCAATTCGGACGCATTGACCCGCCTGGCTCAAGCCATCGCGGTGGCTGTGTCAGCGACCTTGGCCGGCTGTTCCAGCCATGTGCCGCAAACCGATGCGGCACACACTCCGAATATTGCCGCGCGCGCCAAGCAGAAGCCCGTCTGGCTCAGCGAAAAGCCGAGCCCGCAGATTCCGCAGGACGTCTGGGAGCGCATGCGCCAGGGCTTCCAGTTGCAGGATGGCCTGGGCGTCAACCCGCGCATCGAGCAGCAACGCCTGTGGTTCGCCAGCAACCCGTCTTTTCTCGAAAATGCCGGCGAACGCGGCAGCCTCTACATTCACTACATCATCGAACGTCTTGAAGAGCGCAACATGCCGCTGGAGCTGGCGCTGTTGCCGGTGATCGAAAGCGCCTACAACCCGATGGCCTACTCCCGGTCCGACGCGGTGGGCCTTTGGCAATTCATCCCTTCCACCGGGCGTTACTACAACCTGCGTCAAACCCGCTTTTATGATGGCCGTCGCGACATCACCGCCTCGACCACCGCCGCGATGGATTACCTGACTCGCCTGCACGACATGTTCAACGGTGACTGGCTGCTGGCCCTTGCCGCGTACAACGCAGGCGAAGGCACGGTCAGCCGGGCCATCGAGCGCAATGAAAGACTCGGCCTGCCTACCGACTACTGGAACCTGCCACTGCCTGCCGAGACCCAGGCGTATGTGCCGAAACTGCTGGCCCTCTCGCAAGTGGTGCTGGCGCCAGAGGCCTACGGCGTGAACCTTAACCCGATCGCCAACGAACCCTATTTCAAAGTCGTCGAAATCAACCAGCGCATGGACCTGTCCAAGGTCGCCGAAGTCGCCAACATCGACGAAGACGAACTCTTCCAGCTCAATCCGGCGTTCAAGCAGCGCACCACCCTCGACGGCCCCCAGCATCTGTTGGTGCCGACCTCCAAGGCGCAGCTGCTGACCACCAGCCTGCAGACCATGCGTCCTGAAGAGTTGATCAGCAAGAAATCGCGCAAACCGGTTTTCGAGGGTGCTGATGACATCCAGGTGGCGAGTGCCAAACGCAACTACCGGGTCAAGCGTGGCGATAACCTGGGCTCCATCGCCAAGGCCAACAACGTCGACACCAAGGACCTGCAGCGCTGGAACAAGCTGAGTGGCAAGAACCTCAAACCGGGCCAGACCCTGGTTCTTCAGGACACCAGCAAACGCGGTTCCGGACGCATCAACACCGTGGTCGCGGCCAATGCCAAGACCAAGGGCGAGACCAGGAAGCCACAATCCCAATACAAGGTTCAGCAAGGCGACTCGCTGTACATGGTGGCCAAGCGCTTCAATGTTGAAATGCAACACCTCAAGCGCTGGAACCCGCGCGTCGGCCAGGCGTTGAAACCGGGTCAGATGCTGACCGTTGCCAATCCGCATTAAAAACGAGCCCCTGAATTCAGGGGCTTTTTTTGCCCGCGAATTTTTTACCCCGCAGGAGCGAGCCCGCTCGCGTAAAACCAGAGAGCGCCGCCGCGCTTCCCGTTTTACGCGTAATCTCCCGAACCATCGCGAGCAAGCCGGCTCCTGCAACGGAACAGATCTGCTTTAAACCCCTGTCTTTTTCCTGTCCATACAAGCTGTTACTGTACGATCCACAAAGCCCAAGCCGCCCGGATCGGATTCCCTATTTGAAGCATCCCCTCCTCTCGCTCCTGATCTGCCTGGCCTTGAGCTCCACCGCAAGCGCGACGATCAGCGAAAGCCATGGTTATGCGCAGTTCGGCTCGCTCAAGTACCCGGCCAGATTTACCCACTTCGACTGGGTCAACCCGCAAGCGCCCAAGGGCGGTACGTTGCGGGTGATGGCGTTTGGCACCTTCGATACGCTCAACCCTTACACCTTCAAGGGCACCAGCCCGGTGACCACGCCGAATTTCCTGCAATACGGCATCAACGAACTCAATGAGCCGCTGATGGTCGGCACAGGTCAGTACGCACCGTCCGGCGACGAACCCGCCTCCAGTTACGGCCTGATTGCCCAGTCGGTGGAGTACAACGAGGACCGCAGCTGGGTGGTGTTCAACCTGCGCCCCGAGGCGCGTTTCCACGACGGCACCCCCATCACCGCCCATGACGTCGCGTTTTCCTACCGTTTACTGCTCAAGGAAGGCCATCCGCTTTACCGCACCAGCCTCCAGGAAGTGTTGAGGGTCGACATTCTCAATCCACGGCGCATACGGTTCGTCTTCAAACGCGCCGGCAATCCGCTGCTGATCTTGCGACTGGGCGAGTTGCCGGTACTGCCGCAGCACTACTGGAAGGGTCGGGACTTCAAGGCCACCACCTTCGAACCACCACTGGGCAGCGGACCGTACCGCATCACGTCGGTGACGCCGGGACGACAGATCGTTTTCGAGCGGGTCAAGGACTACTGGGGCAAGGATCTGGCAGTCAATCGCGGCAAATACAATGTCGACCGCATGGAGGTCGAGTTCTACCGGGACAGCGATGTCGCGTTCGAAGCGTTCAAGGCCGGCGAGTTCGACATTTACATCGAGCACCAGGCGAAGAACTGGGACACCGGCTACAACTTCCCGGCGATACGCCGCGGTGACGTGATCAAGGCGCAGATCCCGCACCAGATCCCGACCCAGAGCCAGGGTCTGTTCATGAACAGCCGCCGGCCGACGTTCTCCGACGTGAAGGTTCGTGAAGCGCTGGGGCTGATGTTCGACTTCGAGTGGACCAACCGCACGCTGTTCAGCGGCGCCTACATGCGCGCCATGAGTTACTACCCCAACAGCGAGTTCTCCGCCACCGGCCTGCCGGTCGGACATGAATGGCTGATGCTCAAACCCTGGCGCGAGCAGTTGCCCGCGAAGCTCTTCACCGAGCCCTTCAGCCTGCCGCAGACCCAAGGCGCCGGCATCCCCCGGGAAACCCTGCGCAAAGCCCTGGGGCTGCTCGCCGAAGCCGGCTGGAAGCTCAACGGCCAGCGCCTGCAAAACGCCGCCGGGCAACCCTTGCGCCTGGAGATCCTGCTGGTCAATCCGAACCTGGAGCGCATCCTCCAGCCTTACGTCGAGAACCTCGCCAGCATCGGCGTCGACGCCCGGCTGCGCACGGTCGATCGTGCGCAGTACAAACAGCGCCTCGACCAGTTCGATTTCGACATGATCCTGATGACGCTCAACCAGACCCTAAGCCCGGGCCTGGAGCAATGGCAGTACTTTCATTCCAGCCAGGTCGGGGTCAAGGGCAGCAAGAATTACGCCGGCATCGCCAACCCGGTGGTCGACCACCTGCTCGAACAACTGCTCGCAGCGAAGAGTCGCGATGAGCAAGTGGCCGCCGGCAGGGCCCTGGATCGGGTACTGCTCTGGCAGCACTACAGCATTCCCAACTGGTACCTCAATTATCACCGTCTGGCCTACCGCAACCGGTTGGCTTTCGTCACCACGCCGCCCTACACCCTGGGCCTGAGCGCGTGGTGGCTGAAATCTTCGGAGAAAGATCAATGAAGCCTGTAAGCGCCCTGCTCCTGCAGGCCAGCGCCCTGTTGTTCGCCGGGCTGGCCTGTGCCGCCCCGCAGCATGCCCTGACCCTGTACAACGAGCCGCCGAAATACCCGGCCGATTTCAAACACTTCGATTACGTCAACCCGGATGCCCCCAAGGGCGGAAAATTCCGCCAGGCCGGGTTTGGCGGCTTCGACAGCCTCAACCCGTTCATCAGCAAAGGGGTGGCCGCCGAAGACATCACGCTGATCTACGACACGCTGGCCAAACAGGGCCTGGATGAACCGTTCACCGAATACGGCCTGGTCGCCGGCAAAATCGAAAAAGCACCGGACAACACCTGGGTGCGCTTCTACCTGCGTCCGGAAGCGCGATTCCACGATGGTCATCCGATACGCGCCGAAGATGTGGTGTTCAGCTTCCAGACCCTGATCAAGGATGGCGCCCCGATGTACCGTGGCTATTACAGCGACGTTGACGAAGTGGTCGCCGAGGACCCGCTCACGGTGCTGTTCAAGTTCAAGCACAGCAACAACCGAGAACTGCCGCTGATCCTCGGCCAGTTGCCGGTACTGCCCAAGCATTGGTGGGCCACCCGCGATTTCAACAAGGGCAACCTGGAAATTCCCCTGGGCAGCGGCCCCTATCGGGTCAGCGAAGTGAAGGCCGGGCGTTCGGTGCGCTATGAGCGAGTCAAGGATTACTGGGGCAAGGATCTCCCGGTCAACCGTGGCTTCTACAATTTCGACGTGATGACCACCGATTACTATCGCGACAACACCGTCGCGCTGGAGGCGCTCAAGGCCGGGCAGTTCGATTACTGGCTGGAGATGACCGCCAAGAACTGGGCCAACGCCTACAACATCCCGGCGGTCACCGAGGGCCGCTTGATAAAGGAGCAAATCCCCAACGGCAACCCCACCGGCATGCAAGGCTTCGTGTTCAACCTGCGTCGCCCGATGTTCCAGGATGTGCGCGTGCGTCAGGCCCTGACACTGTTGCTGGATTTCGAATGGACCAACAAGCAATTGTTCAACGGCGCCTACGCGCGAACCCGCAGCTACTTCGAAAACTCGGAAATGGCCGCCACCGGCCTGCCGGACGCCGATCAACTGGCAATCCTCGAACCGTTCCGCGGCAAGATTCCCGAACAGGTGTTCAGCGAAGCCTTCCAGAACCCGGTCACCGATGGCAGCGGCATGATCCGCGCCCAGCAGCGCAAGGCCTATCAACTGCTGCAAGAGGCCGGCTGGCGCATCGTCGACGACAAAATGGTCGACGCCACCGGTAAACCGGTGACGATCGAGTTCCTGCTGGCCCAGACCGAATTCGAGCGGGTGCTGTTGCCGTTCAAGCGCAACCTGAGCGACCTGGGCATCGACCTGGTGATCCGCCGCGTTGACGTCTCGCAGTACGTCAACCGCGTGCGCTCGCGGGACTTCGACATGATCGTCGGCAGCTTCCCGCAGTCCAACTCGCCGGGCAACGAACAGCGCGAGTTCTGGATGAGCGCTGCCGCCGACAAACCGGGCAGCCGCAACTCCATGGGCCTCAAGGACCCGGTGGTGGACCAACTGGTGGAACAATTGATCAACGCCGATTCGCGCAAAAGCCTGGTGGCCCATGCACGCGCACTGGACCGGGTGCTGCAATGGGGCTATTACGTGGTTCCCAACTGGCACATCAAAACCTGGCGCGTGGCCTACTGGAACCACATCGGCCATCCCAAGATCTCGCCTAAATATGACATCGGCACCGCCACTTGGTGGGTCAAGCCCGATGCCAAACCGGCCATAGAGATCGAAACCAAATTGCAAGCCGACCCTGCGGGCACGGAGTAATCAGATGCTGGCGTATATTTTTCGGCGACTGCTGCTGATCATTCCGACCTTGTTCGGCATTTTGCTGATCAACTTCGTGATCATCCAGGCCGCCCCCGGCGGGCCGGTGGAGCAGATGATCGCCAAACTCGAAGGTTTCGAAGGCGCCACCAGCCGCATCGCCGGTGGCGGTGCCGAAGTCTCGGTAGCCGGCTCGGCCTATCGCGGCGCCCAAGGCCTGGACCCGGCGCTGGTCAAGGAAATCGAGCACATGTACGGCTTCGACAAGTCGGCGCCGGAACGCCTGTGGATCATGGTCAAGAACTATGCGTCCCTGGATTTCGGCGACAGTTTCTTTCGCGACGCCAAGGTCATCGACCTGATCAAGGAAAAGATGCCCGTGTCGATCTCCCTTGGGCTGTGGAGCACGCTGATCATGTACCTGGTGTCGATCCCGCTGGGGATCGCCAAGGCCACGCGGCACGGCAGTCACTTCGACGTCTGGACCAGTTCGGCGATCATCGTCGGCTACGCCATCCCGGCGTTCCTGTTCGCCATCCTGCTGATCGTGGTGTTTGCCGGCGGCAGTTATCTGGACTGGTTCCCCCTGCGCGGGCTGACATCGAACAACTTCGATGAACTGAGCATGGGCGGCAAGGTGCTCGATTATTTCTGGCACCTGGCGCTGCCGGTGACCGCGCTGGTGATCGGCAACTTCGCGACCATGACCCTGCTGACCAAAAACAGCTTCCTCGACGAAATCAACAAGCAATACGTGGTCACCGCCAAGGCCAAGGGCCTGACCAACCATCGCGTGCTCTACGGCCATGTGTTCCGCAACGCCATGCTGCTGGTGATCGCCGGGTTCCCGTCGGCGTTCATCGGTATCTTCTTCACCGGTTCGCTGCTGGTCGAAGTGATCTTCTCCCTCGACGGCCTCGGCCTGATGAGTTTCGAAGCGGCGATCAACCGCGATTACCCGGTGGTTTTCGGCACCCTGTTCATCTTCACCCTGCTGGGGCTGGTGGTGAAACTGATCGGCGACCTCACCTACACCTTTGTCGATCCGCGCATCGACTTCGAAAGCCGGGAGCATTGAGATGAACCTGTCCCCTCTCAATCGCCGTCGCTTCGAACTGTTCAAGGCCAACAAGCGTGGCTGGTGGTCGCTGTGGCTGTTTCTGATCCTGTTCGGCGCCAGCCTCGGCGCCGAGCTGATTGCCAACGACAAACCCCTGGTGGTGCATTACGACAACAACTGGTACTTCCCGGCGCTCAAGCGCTACCCGGAAACCACCTTCGGCGGCGAATTCCCGCTGGAAGCCAACTACAAGAGCCCGTACATCCGCGAACTGCTCAAGGCCAAGGACGCCTGGGTGCTGTGGGCGCCGATTCCCTACAGCTACCAGAGCATCAACTACGACCTGAAAGTCCCGGCACCGGCGCCGCCCTCGAGCGATAACCTCCTCGGCACCGATGACCAGGGCCGTGACGTATTGGCCCGCGTGATCTACGGCTTCCGCATTTCGGTGTTGTTCGCCCTGACACTGACCCTGTTCAGCTCGATCATTGGCGTCATCGCCGGTGCCCTGCAGGGTTTCTACGGTGGCTGGATCGATCTGGCCGGGCAGCGATTCCTCGAAATCTGGTCCGGGTTGCCGGTGCTCTATCTGCTGATCATCCTGGCCAGTTTTGTCCAGCCCAATTTCTGGTGGCTGCTGGGCATCATGCTGTTGTTTTCCTGGATGAGCCTGGTCGATGTGGTGCGCGCCGAATTCCTGCGGGGGCGCAACCTGGAATACGTACGCGCGGCCCGGGCGCTGGGCATGCAGAATGGGGCGATCATGTTCCGCCACATCCTGCCCAACGCCATGGTCTCGACCATGACCTTCATGCCGTTCATCCTGACCGGCGCCATCGGCACCCTCACCGCCCTGGATTTCCTCGGCTTCGGCCTGCCGGCGGGCAGTCCTTCCCTGGGTGAACTGGTGGCCCAGGGCAAATCCAACCTGCAAGCACCGTGGCTCGGCATGAGCGCGTTTGCGGTGTTGGCGTTGATGTTGAGTTTGCTGGTGTTTATCGGCGAGTCCGCTCGCGACGCCTTCGACCCGAGGAAGTGAAATGAATCAGGACAATCTGATCGAAGTGCGCGACCTCGCCGTCGAGTTTGTCGTCGGCGACCACTGCCAGCGTGTGGTCGAAGGGGTCAGTTTCGACATCAAGCGCGGTGAAACCCTGGCCCTGGTGGGCGAAAGCGGCTCCGGCAAATCGGTGACCGCCCACTCGATCCTGCGCCTTCTGCCCTACCCGCTCGCCCGGCATCCGTCAGGCACCATTGCCTATTCCGGGCAAGATCTGTTGAGCCTGAAAGAGAAGACCATCCGCCACATCCGCGGCAACCGGATCGCAATGATCTTTCAGGAGCCGATGACCTCGCTCAACCCGCTGCATTCGATCGAGAAGCAGATCAACGAGGTATTGGGCATCCACAAGGGGCTGGTCGGGAAAGTCGCGACCAGGCGCACCCTGGAGTTGCTGGAAATGGTCGGCATCCCCGAGCCGCACAAGCGCCTCAAGGCCTTGCCCCATGAGTTGTCCGGCGGTCAGCGCCAGCGAGTGATGATCGCCATGGCCCTGGCCAACGAGCCGGAACTGCTGATTGCCGACGAGCCGACCACCGCGCTGGACGTGACCGTTCAGCTGAAAATCCTCGAATTGCTCAAGGAACTACAGGCCCGCCTGGGCATGGCATTGCTGCTGATCAGCCACGATTTGAACCTGGTGAAAAGAATTGCGCATCGCGTATGTGTCATGCAGCGCGGTTGCATCGTCGAACAGGCATCGTGCGAAGAATTGTTCCGCGCGCCGCAGCATCCGTACACCCGGATCCTGCTGGCAGCGGAGCCCAGCGGCACGCCGGCGACCAATGTGGTTGGCCCGCCATTGCTGACGGTCAAGGACTTGAAAGTCTGGTTCCCGATCAAGAAAGGCTTGCTGAAAAAGACGGTGGATTACGTCAAGGCCGTGGACGGCATCAATTTCAGCCTGCCTCAGGGTCAGACCCTGGGGATCGTGGGAGAGAGCGGTTCCGGCAAGTCGACGTTGGGTCTGGCGATCCTGCGGTTGATCGGCAGCAAAGGCACCATCCGTTTTGAAGGCAAGCAGCTAGACTGCCTGACGCAACAACAGGTGCGGCCGTTGCGCAGGGAAATGCAGGTGGTGTTCCAGGACCCCTTCGGCAGCCTGAGCCCGCGGATGTGCGTGAGCCAGATCGTCGGCGAAGGCCTGCGGATCCACAAGATGGGCACCGAGGCGGAACAGGAACAAGCGATCATTGCGGCACTCAAGGAGGTAGGTCTGGACCCGGAAACCCGGCACCGCTACCCCCACGAATTTTCCGGTGGGCAACGGCAGAGAATCGCCATTGCCCGGGCATTAGTGCTAAAACCGGCGTTGATTCTGCTGGACGAGCCGACTTCGGCCCTCGACCGCACCGTGCAACGCCAAGTGGTGGAGCTTTTGCGTTCACTGCAAAGCAAGTACAACCTGACGTATCTGTTTATCAGCCATGACCTGGCTGTCGTCAAAGCGCTCAGCCACCAGCTGATGGTGGTCAAGCATGGCCAAGTGGTCGAACAGGGAGACGCGCAAAGCATTTTTGCCGCCCCCCAACATCCGTATACACAGCAGTTGCTCGAAGCCGCTTTCCTGGCTCCAGCCACTGCGCAATAACCTGAAAGAGAGGAGCAACACATGGGTTTTCTCGCCGGTAAGCGCGTACTGATCGTCGGTGTCGCCAGCAAGCTGTCCATCGCATCCGGCATCGCTGCCGCCATGCATCGCGAGGGCGCTGAGCTTGCCTTCACTTATCAGAACGACAAACTGAAAGGTCGTGTCGAAGAGTTCGCGCAAGGCTGGGGTTCGAGCCCTGAGCTGTGCTTCCCGTGCGACGTGGCCAGCGATGCGGAAATCGCCAAGGTCTTCGAAGAGCTGAGCAAGAAGTGGGACGGCCTGGACTGCATCGTGCACTCCGTCGGCTTCGCCCCGGGCGACCAACTGGACGGCGACTTCACCGAAGCCACCACCCGTGAAGGTTTCCGCATCGCTCACGACATCAGCGCCTACAGCTTCGTGGCCCTGGCCAAGGCCGGTCGCGAAATGATGAAAGGCCGCAACGGCAGCCTGCTGACCCTGTCGTACCTGGGCGCTGAGCGCACCATGCCGAACTACAACGTGATGGGCATGGCCAAGGCTTCCCTGGAAGCCGGCGTGCGTTACCTGGCCGGCTCCCTGGGCCCGGACGGCACCCGCGTCAACTGCGTATCGGCAGGCCCGATCCGCACCCTCGCCGCTTCCGGCATCAAGAACTTCCGCAAGATGCTGGCCGCCAACGAAGCGCAAACCCCGCTGCGTCGCAACGTCACCATCGAAGAAGTCGGCAACGCCGGCGCCTTCCTGTGCTCGGACCTGGCGTCCGGCATCAGCGGTGAAATCATGTACGTAGACGGTGGCTTCAACACCACCGCCATGGGCAACCTCGAAGAGTGATCTTCGGTTAGCCGATAAAAAACCCGCCTCTTCAGGCGGGTTTTTTTGTGCCTGTGAATCCTCGATCGCACGCATTCCCCTGTAGGAGCGAGCCTGCTCGCGATGGACTTCAAAGCACCGTGTTTCATCCTGACAAAACGCATCATCGTTAACGACCATCGCGAGCAGCCTCGCTCCTACGGGGTCAATGTTGTGTCAGGCAATTGGCAAACAGCTGCTGAATCGACTGCTGTCGCTGGCTGTAACGCTGCAACAACACAATCTCCCGATAAAACGTCAACTCACCCAGGCGAATCACCCTGACCTTCGCCCCATGCTCGAGCCACAAACCGGCTTCGGGCAGCAACGAAACCCCCAACCCGCATTCGACCATCTTGACGATGGCTTCCAGTTCATCCAGCTCCAGCGCCACCTGCACATCAACCTGCTGTTCACGCAGAAACCGGGTCACCAGGCGTCCACCAAACGAGTTGCGGTCGTAGCGTACATGGGGGTGATCGGCGAGCAGTTGCAGCGGCTCGTCGCCTTCGAGCTCCGCCGGGACGATCAATACAAACGGCTCGCGGCGAATCACTTGCGCCGACAGTTCCTTGGACAGGTCGAATGGTGGCTTGATCAGGATCGCCAGATCGACTTCGCCGGTGTCCACCTGGCTCAACAGATTGAGCGACACCCCCGGCACCAGTTTTGGCTCCAGCAATGGCGCCTGCTGACGCAAACGCAGCAAGGCCTGGGGCAGCAATCCGGTCTGGGCCGTGGCCACCGCACCGATTTTCAGCTCGCCACGGTATTCGCTGACATCGTCGCTGACGGCCATGCGGCTGAAGGTGTCCAGGATCTCCCGGGCCATGGGCAACGCGCGCTGCCCCGCCGCATTGAGCAATGCCTGACGTCCGGTGCGATCGAACAAGCGAATCCCGAGGGCCTGTTCCAGGTTGCGCATCTGCGCACTGACGGCCGACTGTGTCAGGCCGATGTGCATGCCCGCCGCCGCAAACGTGCCGTAACGCGTCACCGCGATAAAGGTTTTCAGTTCCCGCAGCATAGGGCCCCCGATTGATCGAAATAATTTGAGCTCGGCGCAAAAACTATCGTCTTTTAATCGAAAAGCACAGGAATACACTCAGCCTGAATTCAGCAGATTGAGGCCCACCCGATGCAGCTCTCCCCATTTCACCTCGCCATTCCCGTCTATGACCTGCCGGCCGCGCGACACTTTTACGGCACCGTGTTCGGCCTGGAAGAAGGTCGCTCCAGCGAGCATTGGGTCGATTTCAACTTTTTCGGCCACCAACTGGTGATCCACCTGGCACCGAAAAACGCGATCCAGGAAGCTGCCCACACCAATGCTGTGGACGGCCATGACGTGCCGGTGCCGCATTTTGGCGTGGTTCTGGGAATGGCGGAGTGGGAAGCGCTGGCCGAACGGCTGAAGGCGCTGGGGACGCGCTTCGTGATCGAACCGGGGATTCGTTTCCAGGGGCTGGTGGGTGAGCAGGCGACGATGTTTCTGTTTGATCCCTGCGGCAATGCGCTGGAATTCAAGGCATTCAAGGATATCGGGCAGTTGTTTGCCAAATAAGCGGTGACAGCGAGGACGCCTTCGCGGGCAAGCCCGCTCCCACAGTGATGTCTGTCGTTCACACGAACGGTGTACAACCACACCCTGTGGGAGCGGACTTGCCCGCGAAGGGGCCAGTCCTGCCAACACACGTCTAGCGGCCCAACACCGTTTGCGCCTCAACCAAAAGCTCTTCAATCGAGCCATGCAGCACAGTGTCGTAGTCGATCTGCCCGATGCTGAAGCGAATGTCATAACCGCGATGCAACGTGGCATTGCGCTCATCGAGCATTTCTTCGAGTCGCGCCTTGATCGCCTTGATGTCCACCGCGCTGGACCCCGTCAGCAAAGCGACGAAGGTGGCACCGTCCAGTCGACCGATCACGTCGCTTTCCCTGAAGCCTATGCGCAGCACATCGGCAAAGGTTTTCAGGGCATCGTCGCCCTCGGCGCGACCGAACAAGTAGTTGATGCGCTTGAAGTCGTCGAGGTTAAAAAACAGCAGGGTCGCCGGCCGGCCCAGTTGCTGGCAGACGTTCAGGCCCAGTTGGGCCAATGCGATGAAACCGTGCCGATTGGACAGCAGTGTCAACTCATCCATGCTCGCCATTTGCACGCCGATCAGTTCCTGCTCAGCCTGGCGGGCCAGGTCGCGCAGCAGTTCGCGTTCCTGCAATGGCGTGCGCAAGGGGTCTGCGCAAACGCTTGATGGGTAAGTCTTGCCTGGGATCAGCATAAGTTGCTCCTGTGGCGACTCTGTACTTTAGAGTCGCCCAGAACCGGTTTGACTCCCGGCTGACGCACCGTTGGTCAGCTACCCTGCGGACAGGGCCCTCCCGCGTCCGCCCAAGCCTTGAATTGCTCGACGAAAATAGCGTGGGGCACCGGCACCGGCTCGCGATTGCCTCCGGGATTCCAGCCCCACAGCACCAGTTTGTCCTCGCTGACATGCTTGATCAGCGCCGCGAAATCACGATCGCCGTTGCTGGAACGGTCCTTGATCATGGCGCACAACTTGTCGGGCGGCAGGCCAATCCAGGCCATTTTGTGCGCGGCCGGTGGCAGGCTCCAATGGGGCGCCCCCGGGGGTGCCTTAGGGTCGTAACCGGGCGGTGGATTGGCCTCGGCGTGGCAGGTCGCGCAGGGCAGTCCCGCGGCACCCTTGCCATCCAGGCCACGCACCACATTCATCCCATGGGGCTTTCCCGAATCGAACTGCAACGGTGAATCGCCGGGAATGTGGCAGTTTTGGCAACGCGGGCTCTGGAAAACCTTCAGCACGGTTTCGAAGGCCTTCAACGCTTCGCGGTCATCGGCGAACAACTCGGTTGCATAGATAAACAGGCAAACCAGCAGGACCGAGCCCAACAACCAGTGATGTCGTTTCATCTCACACCCCCGACAACTGCAGTGGCAATTCGCGCAGGCGCTGGCCGGTCAAGGCAAACACCGCGTTGGCCACGGCCGGCGCCATGGGCGGCACGCCCGCCTCGCCGATACCGCCGGGTTTATCGCTGCTGGGCACGATATGCACCTCCACCACCGGCATCTCGTTGAGCCGCAGCACCTGATAGTCGTGGTAATTGGACTGCACCACTTGCCCGTCCTTGAAGGTCAGCTTGCTGTGCAAGGTGAAGCCGAGGCCAAAGGTGATGCACGACTCCATCTGCGCCGCGATGCTCTGCGGGTTAACCGCAATCCCGCAGTCCACCGCGCACACCACCCGATGCACGCGGATCGCCAGGTTGTCCTGGGACACTTCGGCAACCTGCGCCACGTAACTGCCGAAAGACTCGTGCACCGCCACGCCCAAGGCATGCCCCTGGGGCAGTGGCGCCTTCCAGTTGGCTTTCTCCACCGCCAGGTTCAACACGCCGAGGTGTCGCGGATGATCCTTGAGCAAGGTTCGGCGGTACTCCACCGGGTCCTTGCCCGCCGCCGTCGCCAGCTCGTCGATCAACGATTCCATGACAAACGCCGTGTGACTGTGCCCCACCGAACGCAACCACAGCACCTTGATGCCGGTTTGCGGTGAATGCAGCTCGACCTGATGATTGGCCAGCCCTTCGAGGTAGGGACTGTCCACAACGCCTTCGACCGAGGTCTTGTCGATACCATCCTTGACCATCGCCGCTTCGAGGGAGGTGCCGGCCATGATCGACTGCCCGACCATCACATGCTTCCACGCCAGCGGCAGCCCGTCGGCACCCAGGCCAATCCGCGCCTGATGCAGGAACGCCGAGCGGTAATAGCCGCCACGAATGTCATCCTCCCGCGCCCACACGGTTTTCACCGGCCCGCCCGCGGCCTTGGCAACCTGCACCGCTTCAGCGACAAAGTCCGACGTCGGGTTGGCGCGCCGGCCAAAACCGCCGCCCAGGAACTCGGTATGGATTTCCACTTGCTCTGGTTTGAGCCCGGTGATTTTCCCGGCGATCATCTGATCGAGGGTCTGGAACTGGGTGCCGGTCCAGATTTCGCACTTGTCCTGGGTGATCTTCACCGTGCAGTTGAGTGGTTCCATGGGCGCATGCGCGAGGTACGGCACGCTGTACTCGACATCGAGGGTCTTGCTCGCCTTGGCCAGCGTCGCCTGGGTATCGCCCGCCTGACTGGCCGGAAGGCCCGGCGTGGCGGCGAGTTTGCGGAAAGTCTCCAGCAGTTTTTGACTGTCGAGGCCTGTATTCGGCCCCAAGTCCCACTCCACCGTCAGCGCGTCACGCCCCAACTTGGCCGCCCAATAATGATCGGCAATCACCGCCACACCGGTCGGCACCTGCAGCACTTTGTGCACCCCCGGGATCGCCAGCGCGCCGGCGCCTTCGAAGGATTTGACGCTGCCGCCAAATACCGGCGACCGGGCGACCATCGCGGTCATCAAGCCGTCGAATTGCACGTCCATACCGAACTTCGCGCGCCCGGTGATTTTTTCCGGGGTGTCCAGGCGTTTGGTGGGTTTGCCGATGAATTTCCAGTCCTTGGCGTCCTTGAGCTTGATCGATGCCGGATCCGGCACCGGCAGCTTGCCAGCATCGTCGGCCAGTTCGCCGTAGCTGGCGCGCTGGTCGCCGGCAATGACCACGCCCGATTCCGTACGGATCTGCGACGGCGCCACGTTGAAACGCTTGGCCGCAGCCTCGATCAACATCAATCGCGCCGCCGCACCGGCCTGGCGATAGCGGTCGAACTCCATCCAGGTCGAAGTCGAGCCGCCGGTGATTTGCATCCCGCCAAACCCGGCCAGCCCATAATCCTTAGCCGAGGCCGGGGAATGTTCGACGCGGATTTTCGACCAGTCGGCATCCAGCTCTTCGGCAATCAGCATGGTCAGGCCGGTCCAGATACCCTGGCCCATTTCCGAATGGCCGAGCAACACAGTGACGCTGTTGTCATTGCCGATGCGCAGGAACGCATTCGGCGTGAACACATTGCCCTGGTTGTCCGCCCCCTGGGTAAACCGATGGGCACCAGGGATGACAAACGCCACCACCAGGCCGCTGCCCAGCGCCGTGGCGCCCTTGAGGAAACCCCGACGCGATAACGCAGTGATGCTGTCCATGGCCACCTCAACTCAACTCGGCGGCGCGTTTCACCGCGGCGCGGATGCGTGGATAGGTGCCGCAGCGACAAATGTTGCCGGACAGCGCTTGATCGATATCGCTGTCGGTCGGTTGCGGGATCTTCGCCAGCAGCGCCGCCGCCGACATGATCTGCCCGGACTGACAGTAACCGCACTGCACCACATCGAGTTCGGCCCAGGCTTGTTGCACCGGATGCGAACCGTCGGTGGACAGGCCTTCGATGGTGAGGATTTTCTGCCCGTGGGCCACGGCCGTGGCGGGCGTGATGCACGAGCGCAGCGGCGCGCCATCGATGTGCACCGTGCAGGCGCCGCACTGGGCCATGCCACAACCGAATTTGGTCCCGGTCAGGTGCGCAACGTCGCGCAGGACCCAGAGCAGCGGCATGTCCGCGGGGACATCCAGTTCCTGGTCCTTGCCATTGATGTTCAGGGTCAGCATTGCGAAGGTCCTCAGACTCAAGGTGTTCTGAAGAGCGCGCGTCTTGGGAAAGGTGATGGGTTGCAGGAGTAAAGCGAATTTTCGCGCGCCTTGGGTTATCCCTTACAGCTAAGCGCAATTTGACCCGCAGGCCGAACCCTATCGACAGTCGGTCAATTAAACCGTCTCAATCGACTGATCCCAGTGAGTTCAAGGACTGTTGCGGGAGCGAGCCGGCTCGCCCCCACAGTTTTAGCGACATCGGCGCTAGACCCGAGGCTTGAGCAACACCCCGGTATAACGCAGCAGGAACAATCCGAATGCCGAACACCACAGCAACGCCGCCAGTCCCAGCCCCAACCCGGAAAACGGCACCAGCAGTACACGCGACAAACCGGCCAGCAGCATCAGGAAAAAACCCGCCACTATCGCTTTGGAAGGCAACAACGACCGCCCGGTATGGCCGAGGCTGACCCGGGCAATCATCGCCAGAATCAGCCCGCCGATGGCGCCAACCGCCAGCGCATGGGTGGCCAGGCTCTGTTGCGGCATCAGGCCGGCGTGCCACAACGCCATCGCCACGACCGCCACAGACAGCCACCCATAGGACAGGTACAGCGACCACAGCAGAGGCACCCGCCACATTCCACGGTCATGCCAGCGCCACAGCCGCAGCAGATGCAACGCCCCGATCAGCACAAACAACAACGACAACCAGGGCCTTGGCGCGTCATTCAAGCCGAAGGCAAAGCTCACGGCGACCAGCAACCCACTGACCAGCAGCACCCTGGTCGGCAATGGACTGGCCGCAGGCGCTGGCGGACGACTCAATCCGCGCTGAATGAAGAACGGGATCACGCGCCCACCGATCACACTCATCAACGCCGCCACCAGCCACAGCGCCGCCAGCACACCGCGCCGTTGCAGGCCATCGTCATGGGTCGCGAGCCCCCACAGCGTCATCACCTGGCACCCGGCCAACAAGGTGATCATCAGCAAAATCGGGTAATTATCGCGTTTGCCCGCCGCCAGCAGATCCCGCCCCAGCACCCACGCCAGCAGCGGCAGAAAAGGCAGTTGAAGCACCAGCAACAACGCATGAGGAATCGGCATCAGCCACGCCAGCCGCGCCAGCAGCCAGACCAGCACCAGCCCGATCAGCGGCCAGCCATTGAGTCCCCGCCGACCTGTCCAGTTCGGCACCGCTGTCAGCAAAAAGCCGGCAATGATCGCCACGGCAAACCCGAACGGCATCTCGTGTCGATGCCAGGCAAGCATGCCGCCCACCGGTTCAACGCCGGGCCATCGGCCGTACAGCCAAAGCGCCCAGATGGCCACCGCCAGCGCGGCAAATGCAGCGCCGGCGAGAAAGAACGGGCGAAAACCGAGACTGAAGACGGGTGCAGCGCCGAATGCGCGCATCAGGCCAGCACCCCGGCCATCGGTATGCTCAACCGATGCTGAGCCAGCAAGCGCATGACGTAGCCGACTTTCAACAGGGTGGGTCCGACGATGGTCATGGCATGCATCGCTACCAGCGCGACGATCGGCAAATGACCGGCATAGAGATAAGCGCCATAAATCCCGGCAAGCAGCATGGCCAGGCCGGTGCCGAGCACGCGGCTGGAAAGATGCAAAACATGCTGAGGATGGCTGAAGAAGTCGAACATTTTCCGTACTCCTGAAGGCGTTCAGTGGTACGTGTGTCGTATCAAGTCCCGTGCCAGATATTTAACCCTTGTAAATCAGGCACCTGCGAGGCCTTGAGTCTTTTCGACTACCACAAGGAATAGTCTGTATGACTCGATCAGGAGTCATACAGACTACACCCGACAAAACAGCAGCAAGCACTTGTCGATCTACGGCACGCCCGGCCGACATCAGGCTGGCTACGCTGATAGTCCAGCCTGCAAAAACCTGCCAGGGAGACCCGCCATGCTACACGTACAAAAAATCACCCCCTGCCTGTGGTTCGACGGCCAGGCCGAAGAGGCCGCCAAGTTCTACTGTGCGATCTTCGATCACGCAAAAATCACCGCCATCACCCATTACGGCAAGGCCGGCCAGGAATTCCACGGCCGGGAAGTCGGGTCGGTCATGACCGTCAGCTTCGAACTCGACGGACAGACGTTTACCGGCCTTAACGGAGGCCCGAACTTCACGTTCAACGAAGCGATCTCGTTCCAGGTCAATTGCCAGACCCAGGAAGAAGTCGACCACTTCTGGGGACGCCTGTCTGCGGGCGGGCCGGTCGAGGCGCAGCAATGCGGCTGGCTCAAGGACAAGTTCGGCGTGTCCTGGCAAATCGTGCCGGTGGCGATGATGGAGATGATCAAAGACCCCGACACGGCAAAATCCCAGCGTGCCATGCTGGCGATGATGCACATGAAAAAACTCGACATTGCCGAGCTGCAACGAGCCTTTGACGGCGAGAGCTAATACACTCCGACGCTGAACTGCCAAGGATTGACCATGAAGCTCTCCACGCCCAAGGCCACCGACAAGGCCCCGCGCTTCTGGCGCGATGACACCCTGCCCTTCATCGAAGCGCGCGCCATCGCCGACGGGCGCGAGGTCTGTTACACCCGGCATGCCCACGAACACTTCTCCATCGGCGCAATCACCGCCGGGCGCAGTACTTACGTCCACGAGCAATCGCGGTTCGAGGTCAGCACCGGCACCGTGGTGTTGATGAACCCCGACGATGTCCACGCCTGCAATCCGATCGACGACCAGCCTTGGTCGTACCTGATGCTGTACGTCGATACCGCATGGCTCACCGACTTGCAGCACCAGCTCGGGTTCAGCCACGACCTGGCGTTCCGTCGTTTTGCGCTCACCCACACGTCCGACACCAGTCTGTTCGACGGGCTGAAGGCTTTGTATGAAGTGTTGGTCGATCCGCAACAGGACGTGCTGCGCAAGCAGAGCACGGCCGTAGAGTTTTTCAGCGACGTGCAACTGCGCCTCAACCCGACCGATCAACCGCTGCGCGAGCCGAACTTCAAACTCGAACGCGCCGCCGAATTCATCCGCGATCACTGCACGCAGATGCTCAAGCTCGAAGACATCTGCGAAGCGGCACAGCTGTCACCGTCCTACCTGATCCGCGCGTTCAAGCAGCATTACGGCATGACACCCCACGCCTTCCTGGTCAACCGACGCATCCAGTTCGCCCGGGACCAACTGCGCCACGGCAAGCTGATCGCCGACGTCGCACTGGAAGCGGGATTTGCCGACCAGGCGCACTTTCAACGGGCGTTTAAACAGCATCTGGCGGCGACGCCGGGGCAGTATCGGGGCTGAACCCTCGCCACAGATACTCATCAACACAACAGACCTGTCACTCATTCAGCAATCAGGTAAACCGCACTCACCGCCAGCATCAACGCCATCACCCGGTTAAACCAGCGCATGCCCGCCGGGTTGTTGAGGTAGCCGCGCAGAAAAGTCCCGGCGTAGGCCCAGCAGCCGACCGACAGGTAACAAATCACCAGGTACACCGCCGCAAACTGCCAGACCAGCCGCGCCTCGCCATTGGCGACAAATGCGCCCATGCCGGCCACGCAGGCCAGCCAGGCTTTCGGGTTGAGCCATTGCATCACGGCGCCATACAGCATCGACGGGGCACGGTTTGCGTCCTTCGCCTCAAGCTGTCCATTGTCGGCCGCGAGCTTGTACGCCATGTACAACAGGAACGCCACGCCCGCCCACTGCACCACCCGGGTCATCGCCGGCCACAGCCGCAACACCTCATGCAACCCCAGCCCCATCAACACCAGCAGCAGCACGAAGCCCAGGGTCGCCCCGGCCACATGCCGCTGACTGGCACGAAAGCCGAAGCGCGCCCCGGAACTCAAGGCCACGATATTCACCGGCCCCGGCGTAATCGAAGCGGCCAACGCAAACGCCGCCATGGACATCATCAAACTCATCGCACACCTGTTCCTGTCAGTTGAACCAGGCCCCAAGGTAAAGCGCCCGCGGGTGTGCGTATTGAAGAAAACTGCCCTGCGCGCAAGATCCGCCCCTAGGCGTAATAGCCGACCACCCGCTTCACTTTCACCAGTGCCTGACGCAACGAGTCCATGTCCACCGAGCCCAGCGCCAGGCGGATCGCGTGGGGCACATGGGTCGAGATCGCAAAGGGATCGGCGGGTGAGACCGAGACCTGCTCGCGCATCAGCGCCATGGCGATCTGGTCAGCGCGGGCATCGTCGGTCAGTGGCAGCCAGATGAAATACGAAGACGGATGGCTGATGATCCTGAGCCCCGCCAGTTCCTTGCGCGCCAGGGCCTGCCTGGCCTGGGCGTCCGCACGTTTCTGCGCTTCGAGCTTGAGGACGGTGCCGTCATCGAGCCAGCCGCAGGCGATGGCGGTCATCACGCCGGGCGTGTTCCAGGTGGTTGCCATGATCGTGCGCTCGAAGGCTGCGACCCAGGGGACGGGCGCGGCTATAAATCCGACGCGCAACCCGGTGGCGATATTCTTCGACAGGCCTGAAACGTACACCGTCCTTTCCGGCGCCAAGGTCGCCAGGGGTGGCGGAACGTCGTCGGCCAGAAAGGCGTAGGCCGCGTCCTCGATGATCGTCAGATCATGCCGGCGGGCTATCGACACCAACTGCTCCCGCTGTTCGGTCGACATCACCCAGCCCAAGGGGTTGTGCAGCGTCGGCATCGCGTAGACGGCCCGTACCGATCGAGTCCGGCACAGCTTTTCGAGGGCGGGCAGGTCAGGCCCCTGGTCCGTGACGGGAATGGGCAAGAGCTCCAGATGCAGGGTTTCGGCCAGCGTCTTGAAACCAGGGTACGTCAACGCATCCGCAGCGATCACATCGCCGGGCTTGAGCAAGGTCATCAGGGTCACCGCCAGGCCGTGCTGGGCGCCGCTGACGATCATGACCTGTTCGGCCGGCACGTTGAGCCCGCGCTCACTCAGGTGCCGCGCCACCGAGGCCCGTTCATGCAAACGCCCCGCGTGAGGCTGGTAACGCAGCAGCGCTTCGAGGTCCCCGGACAACGCCAACTGACGCAGGGCGTTGCGCAACAGATCGGCCTGACCGGGCAACGACGGATAGTTGAAGTTGAGGTCAATCATCCCCGCCGCCACCACGGACTGGGCAATGCCTTGACCGGGCGGCAGCGACGTCTCCCGGACAAAGGTGCCGCGCCCGGTTTCGCCACTGACCAGGCCCATGCTTTCAAGCTCGGCGTACACCCGGCTGGCCGTGACCAGCGCCAAGCCTTGCTCGGAGGCGAGTTGCCGGTGAGTCGGCAAGCGTGTACCGGGCGACAGGCGACCAGCGCGGATGTCGGCGGCAAAGGCGTCTACCAGGGATTTGTAGCGGGAGCGAGGCATGTCGAGATGTATCCATGACAATTTTTTGATTGTACCGATAGTCGGCCATAGGATGGCTTTCGTGCAACCAGACTTTGAGCGAGAGCGAAATGGAACGGACTTCGAACCTGCAACACCCGTCACTGCAAAGCAACGCCAGCGGCTGGATCAATGGCCTGATCGGCGTGGTGATCTTTAGCGGCTCGCTGCCTGCGACGCGGGTGGCGGTGCTGGAGTTCGATCCGGTATTCCTGACGGTCGCCCGCGCCACCCTCGCGGCGATCCTGGCACTGTGCCTGTTACTGCTGTTCAAGGAAAAGCGCCCCGCGCGCCAGCAACTGCTGCCCTTGGCCATCGTGGCCTTGGGTGTGGTGGTCGGCTTTCCGCTGTTGACGGCACTGGCGCTGCAATACGTGACGTCCGCACACTCCATCGTGTTCGTCGGCCTGTTGCCGCTGGCGACTGCGGTATTCGGGGTCTTGCGCGGTGGCGAGCGGCCCCGGCCAGTGTTCTGGGTGTTCTCGGTACTGGGCAGCCTGCTGGTCGTCGGTTTCGCCGCGTCCCAGGGACTGACCGCGGCACCGCAAGGCGATCTCTTGATGCTGCTGGCAATCCTGGCCTGCGGCCTTGGCTATGCCGAAGGCGCGAAGCTGTCCAGGACGCTCGGTGGCTGGCAGGTGATTTCCTGGGCGCTGGTGTTGGCGCTGCCGATCATGGCAGCCGTGACCTGGTGGCGAGTGCCCGCGACCTTCGCCAACATCAGCGCGCCCGCCTGGCTCAGCCTGGGGTACGTGTCACTGTTCAGCATGCTGATCGGCTTTGTGTTCTGGTATCGCGGCCTCGCCCAAGGCGGAATCGCCGCCGTCGGCCAACTGCAATTGCTGCAGCCGTTTTTTGGCCTGGCGCTGGCGGCGACCCTGCTGCACGAACAGGTCAGCCTTGGGATGCTTGGCGTGACAGTCGCGGTGATCCTCTGCGTGGCCGGAGCGAAAAAGTTCTCCCGCTAGCCACTGATACGGCACTTTAGGTCCATGACTGTACGGGGCGCCCCCTTCAAGGGCTGTGATAAAAATACGCTCTCGCTACTGGAGCCCATCATGGACCTCGCCACCCTCTCCCTCTTTCTCCCGGCCTGCTTCGCCCTGAACATGGCACCCGGCCCGAACAACCTGCTGTCGGTGAGCAATTCGACCCGCTACGGCTATCGCACCGCGTGCCTGGCCGGCCTAGGGCGCCTGCTGGCGTTCGCCGGGATGATCGCTCTGGCCTCGGCTGGTCTGGCGGTGGTGCTGCAAACCTCGGAATTGTTGTTCTACGGGATCAAGATTCTCGGTGCGGCCTACCTGTTCTACCTGGCCTGGCAGTTGTGGCGTGCCGATCCCGGCGTGGAGAACGTGGTGGCCAGCGCTCCGGTGGGGATGCTGGCGCTGGCCCGGCAAGAGTTTCTGGTGGCAGCGGGCAATCCGAAGGCGATCCTGATCTTCACCGCGTTCCTGCCGCAATTCGTCGACGCGACCCGCGCCATCACCCCGCAGTTCGCGGTGCTGGGTGCACTGTTCCTGATACTGGAATGGATCGCCATCGCGGCCTATGCCTACATGGGCCTGCACATGCGCCGCTGGTTTGCCAAGCCGGCGGGCAAGCGCCTCTTCAACCGCTGCTGCGCGGGGCTGCTGTCGGCGGCGGCTTCGGTGTTGCTGATGGCGCGTCGGGCCTGAGCCGTTTTTTATTCATGGCCCTCTCCATCAGCATGGATCGGGCACCGCGCCTGTGACTAAATAGATCATCCCGCCATTGATGTGAAAGCCAGGCCCCAATGAACACAAGCATTCTTTACGCCCTTGCCGCCGCTGCGCTGTTTGGTGCAAGTACGCCATTGGCCAAGCTGTTGGGGCTGAACCTTTCGCCCATCCTGCTGGCCGGACTGCTGTACATGGGCAGCGGCCTGGGATTGACCCTTGCCCGATTGATCCGCGACCGGGGCTGGCGCCCCAGCGGGCTGACCTCTGCGGAATGGCCCTGGCTGATCGGCGCGATTGCATTTGGCGGGATTCTCGGCCCCGTGGCATTGATGTCTGGCTTGACCTCAACCTCTGGCGCCACAGCCTCCTTGATGCTGAACCTCGAATCAGTACTGACCGCCGTGCTGGCGTGGGTGGTGTTTAAAGAGAACGCCGACCGACGCATCGTCATCGGCATGCTGGCGATCGTCGCAGGGGGCGTGCTGCTGGCCTGGCCACAGGGAGCGGTTCACTCCCAGGGCTGGACCGGGCCGCTGTGTGTCGCCCTGGCCTGCGCCTGTTGGGCTATCGATAACAATCTGACGCGCAAAGTGTCAGCCTCGGACGCGCTGTTCATTGCGGGTGTAAAGGGTTTGTGCGCCGGGTTGGTGAACTGTTCCCTGGCGCTGTCGCTCGGTGCATCGTTGCCACCGATGACGGTGCTTGGCCCAACCCTGATCGTCGGCCTGCTCGGTTACGGTATCAGCCTGGTGTTGTTTGTACTGGCCTTGCGCGGGCTGGGTTCCGCACGCACGGGCGCCTATTTTTCCACCGCGCCGTTCCTCGGCGCCGCCATTGCCATCCTGCTGCTGGGCGAATCGGTGACGGCGAGTTTTTGGGTGGCTTCTTTGTTGATGGGGCTGGGGGTCTGGATTCACCTCAAGGAAAGCCATGCCCATGAACATGAGCACCAAACCCTTCTTCACCGTCATCGACACGTCCACGATGAACACCACCAACACGAACATGCATTCGAGTGGGACGGCACCGAACCCCACAGCCATGAACACCAACACACGCCCCTGCGTCACAGCCATGCGCACTTTCCAGACATCCATCATCGTCACAAGCACTAGTCGAGCACCGGCACCTCCTGATGGAGCGGGTCTGGAACGCTCCGCAATTCTCTGTCGATTTTCCGGTGGAGACCGTCTGATTCGACCTCTATGCTGGCCCCATGAACGTACACAGCACGCAACTTCCGCCCCATGCCGAGATGGTTCGCGCCATGCTCGAACGCGACACCGCCTACGAGGGGGTGTTTTTTACCGCGGTCAAAACCACCGGGATTTTCTGTCGTCCCAGCTGCACGGCACGCAAGCCAAAGCCGGAGAACGTCGAGTTCTTCGCCCATGCCGACGAGTGCCTGTCGGCGGGCTATCGCGCCTGCCTGCGCTGTAAACCCCTGGACGCCGCGGCCATCGCCCCGGATTGGGTACAGACGCTGCTCAAGTCGGTGGAAGCCGATCCCGAGCAGCGCTGGACCGATGCCCGGTTGCTGGCCGCCGGCATCGAGCCGCTGAAACTGCGGCGCTGGTTCAAGCAGCATTTCGGCATGACCTTTCATGCCTGGTTGCGCACGCGCCGCCTCGGCATGGCGCTGGGCGGCATCAAACAGGGCGACTCCATCGACAGCGCAGCGTTCGACTGCGGCTACGAGTCCCTGAGCGGTTTTCGCGATGCCTTCCGCAAATCCTTCCACATCACCCCCGGTCGCGCAGCCAACAGTGAGCCGCTGCTGTTCACGCGCCTGACCACGCCGCTGGGACCGATGATCGCCATGGCCGAGCGCCGTGGGCTGGTGTTGCTGGAGTTCCTCGACCGGCCGGTGTTGACCCGGGAGATTGAAGCCCTGCAGAACCGTTTCGGCTATGCCGTGGCGCCAGGACACAACCACCACCTGCAGCAAATCGAGCAGGAACTGGCGCGGTACTTCGCCGGCGACTTGACCGAGTTCAACGTGGCGCTGCACCTGCCCGGCAGCGAGTTTTCCCGCCAGGTCTGGGCCATCCTGGCGACCATCCCTTACGGCCAGACCACCACCTACGGGGCCATCGCCGCCAGGCTGGGCAAACCCGGCGCCAGCCGCGCGGTCGGCCTGGCCAATGGGCACAACCGCCTTTCGATCGTCCTGCCGTGCCACCGGGTGATCGGTGCCGATGGCTCGCTGACGGGCTATGGTGGAGGGCAGCCGCGCAAGGCGTTTCTGCTCAGGCTGGAAAAAGCCGCCGTGCAGATCACCCAACAACTCGCCTTCTGATCGCCCACTGTTTTTCACAAGAAAGGAAACCCGATGGACTGGCGCGACAATCAATGGCACCCACAGACCCACGGCGAAATCCACGCGCCATTAAAGCCCTGCGCAAATGCCTGAGCCCATACCCGACCGCTACCGACCCGCCACGGTGTTCTTGTCGTCAGTCGATGAGGACTGGCGCCGACACATCGCGGCGGTCGGCCCGTGCCTGCACCAACCCCACGCCGCCCGCGATCCTTATGAGTCGCTGGTACGGTCGATTGCCTATCAGCAACTGCATGCCCGGGCCGGCGATGCGATCATCGGTCGGTTGCTCGCCCTGTTCCCGTCCGGCCTGTTCCCCAGGCCCGAGCAGGTCGTGGCCAGCGACTTCGATCAACTGCGCGGTTGCGGGTTCTCCGCCAGCAAGATCGCCACTATTCAAGGCATCGCCCAGGCGACCCTCGAGGGCGTCGTGCCGGATTACGCCACCGCGCTGGCCATGGACGATGAAGCGTTGATCGAGCGCTTGATCACCCTGCGCGGGGTGGGCCGCTGGACCGTGGAAATGCTGCTGATCTATAGCCTGGAACGGCCGGACATCCTGCCGGCCGACGACTTCGGGGTGCGTGAGGGTTATCGGCGGCTCAAGGGCCTGGACGCACAGCCGACGCGCAAGCAGATGGTTGAAATCGGCTTGGCGTGGAGCCCTTATCGGACGGTGGCTTCCTGGTATTTGTGGCGGGTGTCCAACCGATAGACCGCGTTATCGTTCTTCGCGAGCAGGCTCCGGCGGCGTTGCGACGATGGCGCCCGCCGATTCAACACATCACCCAACGCCAGTCACAACCCCGATTTCAACCGGCTGAACGCCCGGATCAGCGCCCGGTTGAAGTCCTTGCCGTTGTCATTCTTGCTGTACAACGAAGCGCGAACCTCGGTCGGCGGGTAAGTCCCCGGATCATTGCGAATCGCCGGGTCGATCAAGCTGTCCGCCGCAGTGATCGCGTTGGCGTAGTGAATGGTATCGGTGATCGGCGCTATCACTTCAGGCGTCATCAAATAGTCCATCAGAGCCAGGCCGGCCTGCGGATGAGGCGCATCCTTGGGAATGACCATGGCATCGAACCAGATCAACGTGCCCTCCTTCGGTATCCGGTAACCGAGCTTGTAAGGTTTGCCCGCCGCTTCGGCCTGGCCGGCAGCGATGGCCACGTTGCCGTTCCACGACATCGCCACACAGGTGTTGCCATTGGCCAGGTCGCTGATGTTCAGGTCGTTGTCGAAGTAGCGAATGTAGGGGCGGATCTTCGCCAGTTGCGCCTCGGCGCGTTTCAGGTCATCGAGGTTCTGGCGGTTGATGTCCAGGCCCATGTACTTCATGACCGCCGCGAACACCTCGTTGGGATCATTGAGCAGGCTGACCCCGCAATCGGCGAATTTCGCCACCACCGCCGGGTCGAACAGCATTGCCCAACTGTCCGTCGGCGCGTCGGGCAGGCGCTGTTTGACCGCCTCATCCTGAAAGCCCACGCCCGTGGTGCCCCAGGCGTAGATCCCGGCATAGCGATTGCCCGGATCGAACACCGCCATATGCTGACGAAACTCCTCGCCGACGCCTGCAAAGTGCGGCAGTCGCTGCTTGTCCACGGGCTGGATCGCGCCGCTCTGGATGGCCCGGGACAGATGCTGTCCGGCAGTCAGCACCAGGTCGTAGCCGCTGCGGCCGGTGAGCAGTTTGGTCTCGACGGTTTCCAGAGAGTCAAAGTGATCGGCGACCACATGGATACCGGTTTGTTTCTCGAAATGGGTCAGGGTGTCCGGGGCCAGGTACTCGCCCCATATATAGAGATTCACCACTGGTTTTGGGGTGTCGGCGGCCTGCACACACAGGGGTGCAAGCACCAGCAGTATTGCTTGAGTCAGTTTGTGCAGGCCCATGGTCACGCTCCCTTTTTGTGGCTGGCGGCGCCGGCGTACTGAGGCATGGTGATGCACGCGACGTTGCCGCCACCGAGGAGAATTTCCCGGGAGTTTTCGATGCCGACGATTTTGTGCCGAGGGAACAGTTCCGCCAGGGTCGCCTGCGCCACCTGGTCGTTGCGATCACCAAACAGCGGCACCACGATCGACGTGTTACCGGCGTAGTAGTTGATGTAGGACGCACAGATTTTGGTGCCGGCCTGGCGGGTGTGGGTGCTGTCCTGCTGGTCCAGGCCTTCGGCCTCTTCAGCGGTCCATTCCAACACATCCGGTTGCGGCAGTTTGTGCACGATCAGCTCGCGGCCACGGCTGTCGCGGGTGCTGCGCAGGATGTCGTAGGCCTCCTGGTAGATTTCCCACTGCGGGTCATCGCGGTTATCGGTCCATTGCAGCACCACTTCTCCGGGGCGCACGAAGCATGCAAGGTCATCGACATGGCCATCGGTTTCGTCGAACTTGCAGCCCCGCGGCAGCCAGATGATTTGCTCGGCGCCCAGGTAATCGGTCAGGCGCCGGGTGACTTCGTCCTTGCCCAGGTGCTGATTGCGATTGCGATTGAGCAGGCATTGTTCGGTGGTGAGAATGCTGCCCTGGCCATCGCTCTGGATACCGCCCATTTCGGCAATCAACGGTGCGCGATAGCGGTCGAAGCGTTCGATTTCGAGGATCTTGCTCGCGATCTGGTCGTCCTTGTCCCATGGATAGTACAAACCGCCGTCGAGTCCGCCGTAGGCGTTGAATTCAAAGTCGACGCCGCGCACTTCGCCGCTCTGGTCGTTGACCACGAAGCACGGGCCGCTGTCGCGAAACCAGGTGTCGTTGCAGGTCATTTCGACCACCCGCACTTGCGGCGGCAACTGGCGGCGTGCGGTGGCGAACTGGGCAGCGGAGGCACACACGGTAACCGGTTCGCTCTGGGCGATTGCGGTGACGATCTGCACCCAGACTTTCTGTGCAGGCTTGGCGCCATTGCGCCAGACGTCGGTGCGCTCCGGCCAGCCAAGCCAGCAGCCGGACTTGGTTTCGAATTCGCCGGGCAAACGGAAACCGTCGAGTTTGGGAGTGGAATCGAGCAAACGTGCCATGGGCCTACCTCATTAGCGGGGATTGGAATGACCACAGGCTAAGGTCGTTGGCGGCCTCCTCGCCAACGATGATTATTTCGGAATACTTGAATTCAACTCATCAATCGACCAGCTGATCGTTGAACCATTCCAGCATCTGCGCGACCGCCGGCCGCTCCAGGCGCACCCGTTCACACACCAGCGCGTATTGGCCCAACGCGGTCATGCTGGAGGTAAAAGGCCGGACCAGACGGCCGCTGAGCAAGTCTTCCTGGGCGGTCAGGTTATCGCCCATGGCCACGCCCTGCCCCTGGGCCGCGGCCTCAAGCGCCAATCCGGCATGGGCGAAATACAGCTGCCGTTCGGGGCGCTGATCGCCGGCGTGGCTGGTGAGCCAGGCGGTCCAGGTCTTGCCGTCCTGATCGTCGTGGAGCAGGCAGTGACGGGCCAGATCCCTGGGGGCTTTCAGCGTGCCCTGGTTGAACAGACCGGGACTGCACACCGGAAAAAACTGCAACGCCGGCAGCGGCCGGACGAAATACGCACTGCTGTCCACCGGGCCGGTACCGTAGGTGATGGCGAGGTCGATGTCTTCCCCCGGCGCCGTGGCATCAATCGGTTGTTCGTAAAGGTGCAAGGTGATGTGTGGATAGCGCGCATAGAAATCGGTGAGGCGGCTCATCAGCCACTTTTGCGCCAGTTCGGCGGTCACCGCCAGGCGCAACACCGCGAGGGACGAGGGGTCGCGTAATTCGTCGCAGGCATCACCGATCAATTCGAAGGCCTGCTGCAAACTTTGCATCAAACGCCCGGCAGCCATGGTCGGACGAATTTGCCGGCCTTCGCGAATAAACAACGACACGCCCAGTTGTTCTTCCAGCTGACGAATCTGATGGCTGACGGCGCTGTCGGTCACACACAACTCAGCGGCTGCCCGACCGAAATGGGCATGGCGCGCGGCGCATTCGAAGGTTCGCAGTGCTGCCAGGGAGGGTAGTCGTCGCATCGGGCCTGGTCCGGAGAGGGAGGTACCCATGCTGACTTGGCTGTCGGTAACCGTCCAGTGGCACCGCGTTATCGTTCATCGCTGGCTGGCCAGCGAAGACGTCAGCAAGCTCACCACAGACCTTCTAGGCTGAACGAACGATTTCAGTCCTCTGGAGAGCACCATGCGACTCGACGGTTCCTGCCATTGCGGCGCGGTGTCATTCAGCCTGACCAGCGCCAACCCCTACCCCTATCAACGCTGCTATTGCTCGATCTGCCGCAAGACCCAGGGCGGTGGCGGCTATGCGATCAACCTCGGCGGCGATGCCGCCAGCCTGAAAGTACGCGGGCGCAAGCACATCGCGATCTACCATGCGCGGCTCAAGAATGAAGGTGACAAACGCGCCCACAGCAGCACCGCCGAGCGGCATTTCTGCTCGTTGTGCGGTTCGGGCTTGTGGTTGTTCAGTCCTGAATGGCCCGAGCTGATTCACCCGTTCGCCTCGGCCATCGACACCCCGCTACCGATCCCGCCGGAACACACGCACCTGATGCTCGGCTCGAAAGCCTCGTGGGTGGAGGTCGAAGCGCATGGGAAGGACCGGCACAGTTCGATGTCTATCCCGAGGAGTCCATTGCGCAGTGGCATGAGCGCCTGGGGCTGAGCCGCTAGGCTCGCGATCCAGGCACCAGCGCGATCCCCCTGTAGGAGCGAGCCTGCTCGCGAAGCACCCAAAGACGCCGCATTTAACCTGAACGTCCGCGTAATCGTTGGCGACCATCGCGAGCAGGTTCGCTCCTACAGGGACGGTATTTTGAAGGGCAAATTCCAGGTATAAAAAATCACCCCGGAGGGTCATGCGGTTCAGGCCGCGGTCGGCACACCACTGTGGAAGCGGAACTCCACATCCGGCGACTCGATCAGCTCCTGCTCGGCGGCGCGGACCTTGTCGATGACCTGGGCGATATCCTTGGCATCTCCGTACTGATAGGCCAGTTTCAGGTAACCCTGGAAATGCCGGGCTTCACTTTTAAGCAGGCCGAAATAGAACTTGCCCAGCTCTTCGTCCAGATGCGGCACCAAGGCTTCGAAACGCTCGCAACTGCGGGCCTCGATGAACGCGCCGACCACCAGGGTATCCACCAGTTTCACCGGTTCGTGACTGCGCACCACTTTGCGCAACCCCGAGGCGTAACGCCCGGCGGACAGCTGACGCAGTCCGATCTTGCGTTTTTTCATCAGACGCATGACCTGCTCGTGGTGCACCAGCTCTTCCCGGGCCAGGCGCGACATCATGTTGATCAGATCGACGTGGGAGTGATACTTGGCAATCAGGCTGAGCGCCGTGCTGGCAGCCTTGAATTCGCAGTTCTTATGGTCGATCAGCAGGGTTTCCTGATCGGCCAGTGCGGCTTGAACCCAACCATCGGGGGTACGGCAGCCAAGGAATTCGTGTATTTCGGGAAGGATCATGGGGCCCACGGACAAAAGGTTCAAAACGAAGGGCGCCGATTATACCGGCCTGCCCGAAGACCACCAGTCGCTACCGTTGATATGCATCAAGTCCCGTGCAGGCGACCAGCATCTATAGTAGTTTCACGCCATCCTTACTTTCCGGAGATCCCGATCATGCAAGCCATTCGCAGCATTCTGGTGGTTCTTGAACCCGAGCACTCGGAAAGCCTCGCGCTCAAGCGCGCCAAATTGATTGCCGGCGTGACCCGGGCCCATTTGCACCTGTTGGTCTGCGACCGCAAGCACGACCACAGCGCCATGCTCGGCGTGCTCAAGGCGGCGCTGGTGGCGGATGGCTATAGCGTCACCACCGAACAGGCCTGGGAAAGCAGCCTGCATGAAACCATCGTCACGGTGCAGCAAGCCGAAGGCTGCGGTCTGGTGATCAAGCAGCATTACCCCGACAGCCCGCTGAAAAAGGCCCTGCTGACCCCGGAAGACTGGAAAGTGTTGCGCACCTGCCCGACTCCGGTCCTGCTGGTGAAAACCGCAGGTTCCTGGAAGGACAAAGTGATTCTGGCAGCCGTAGATGTCGGCAACATCGACAGTGAGCACCGCCATCTGCACAACACCATCATCGATTACGGCTATGACATTGCCAGCATGGCCAAAGCGCACTTGCATGTCATCAGCGCCCATCCGTCGCCCATGCTGTCGTCGGCCGACCCGACCTTCCAGCTCAGCGAAACCATCGAGGCGCGCTATCGCGAACAGTGCAAGGCGTTCCAGGCGGAGTTCGACGTCGACGATGAACACCTGCACATCGCAGAAGGCCCGGCGGACGTGCTGATCCCGTTCATGGTGCACAAGCTGCAGGCGGCCGTGACGGTGATTGGCACCGTGGCGCGCAGCGGATTATCCGGGACGTTGATCGGCAATACGGCGGAAGTGGTGCTCGATGCGGTGGAGAGCGATGTGCTGGTGCTCAAGCCCCAGGAAGTCGAGGATCACCTGGAGGAAATCGCGAGCAAGCATTAAGCCCTGCTGTGCCTGACAGATGACCATCGCGGGCAAGCCCGCTCCCACGGGGTTTTCATCGACCTTGCGGGAGCGGGCTTGCCCGCGATGCTATTTATTAGCCGCCGAATGCATCATTCAGAAACCCCGGCGCGATATAGCGCTGGTAATGAGCTTCTGAAAGCAAAAAGAATTCCCGATCAATGGCGTCCCGCAGCTCCGGCAGGTTCCAGTCGCGAAACTCCGGCAACAGCACCATGCCGTAGGCTTCCAGGTTGTTGATCACCCGCGCGCCCCGTGCAATCAACTGATAAGCCCAGCAGTATTCCGACTGGTGGGGCACGAAGCGGATCTTGCGCTGCTCCAGCTGCATCCGGAGCAGCGCCGGATCAAAAATTTCCACCTTGGCCGCCATCACCTGGGACAACAACTGCTCAAGACGCAGCCATACCGCGCGCTTTTCTTCTTCGTTGTAGCCGTTCCAGTGAATCACTTCATGATGGAAACGCTTGCAGCCACGGCACACCAGATCACCGTAAACGGTGGAGCAGAGGCCGACGCAAGGGGTCTTGATGGTCTGATTGGGCATAGGGGAGAACGCGAAAAAGCAAAACAGAGTGGCATGTTAGCCCTTTGTCCGCCATTGATCACCCCTCAACGCTCTGCGCATCCGGCGCGTCAACATTCCGGGGTCGGCTGTCCACCAAAGTCCAATAGAGCCCGACTTACCTTTAAATTTTTTTTACCGTAGAATCAGCCAGCCTTTTTAGGCGCCAATGTCCGTTGGAAGCTGTTTTCAAAGCGTCACGAGCACAGTCGTTCCTTCAGAACGGTGTTGGCGAAAGGTTTTTTCCAGCGGGGAAAAACCCGACGCCAACCCTCATCAGCTCCCGTTCTGCAGGCGTAAAACTTTGAAAGCAGCTTCTGTAAGAAATTGCCGGTAATTCTGGCTAAGTGGCTCACAACGCCATGAAGCGCATGAGTACGGCAATTTCTGGATGAGCGTCCCGGACACCCATTTGGGACCACTGATGAGGGTAATACTGTGCTTGAAGCCTACCGCAAACATATCGAAGAGCGTGCAGCACTGGGTATCGTTCCCCAGCCGCTAAACGCCGAACAAACTGCAGGCCTGGTCGAGCTGCTGAAAAATCCCCCGGCTGGCGAAGAAGCTTTCCTCGTTGACCTGATCACCAATCGCGTTCCACCTGGAGTGGACGAAGCAGCCTATGTCAAGGCCGGCTTCCTGTCCGCCATCGCCAAAGGCGAAGCCAAATCCCCTCTGATCGACAAAAAACGCGCTGTTGAACTGCTCGGCACCATGCAGGGCGGCTACAACATCGTGACCCTGGTGAACCTGCTGGACGACGCCGAACTGGCACCAGTAGCGGCCGAAGAACTCAAGCACACCCTGTTGATGTTCGACGCCTTCCACGACGTCGCTGAAAAAGCCAAGAACGGTAATGTTCACGCCAAGGGCGTACTGCAATCCTGGGCTGACGGCGAGTGGTTCGTGAAGCGCCCGGTGCTGGCCGACAAGATCAGCCTGCGCGTGTTCAAAGTCACCGGCGAGACCAACACCGACGACCTGTCACCTGCTCCGGATGCCTGGTCCCGTCCAGACATCCCGCTGCACGCCCTGGCCATGCTGAAAATGGCTCGCGACGGCATCGTGCCTGACGCACAAGGCGTCACCGGTCCGATGAAGCAGATCGAAGAAATGCGCAACGCCGGCTTCCCGATCGCCTACGTCGGCGACGTGGTCGGTACCGGTTCTTCGCGTAAATCCGCTACCAACTCGGTACTGTGGTTCTTCGGCGACGACGTTCCTTACGTGCCGAACAAGCGCGCAGGCGGTTTCTGCTTCGGCAGCAAGATCGCTCCGATCTTCTACAACACCATGGAAGATGCCGGCGCACTGCCGATCGAGTTCGACGTTTCCAACATGAACATGGGCGACGTGATCGACCTGTACCCGCATGCTGGCAAAGTCTGCAAGCACGGTACCGACGAAGTCCTGACCACCTTCGAAATGAAGACTCCGGTCCTGTTGGACGAAGTTCGCGCCGGCGGCCGTATTCCGCTGATCATCGGCCGTGGCCTGACCGAGAAGGCTCGCGCCGAACTGGGTCTGCCACCTTCGACTCTGTTCAAGAAGCCTGAAGCACCGGCTGAAAGCACCAAGGGTTTCACCCTGGCGCAGAAAATGGTCGGCAAGGCTTGCGGCGTGACTGGCATTCGTCCAGGCACCTACTGCGAACCGAAAATGACCACCGTGGGTTCCCAGGACACCACCGGTCCAATGACCCGTGACGAACTGAAAGACCTGGCGTGCCTGGGCTTCTCGACCGATCTGGTGATGCAGTCCTTCTGCCACACCGCGGCTTACCCTAAGCCGATCGACGTGACCACCCACCACACCCTGCCTGACTTCATCATGACCCGTGGCGGCGTTTCCCTGCGTCCGGGCGACGGCATCATCCACTCGTGGCTGAACCGCATGCTGCTGCCAGACACCGTCGGTACCGGTGGTGACTCGCACACCCGTTTCCCGATCGGTATCTCGTTCCCGGCCGGTTCCGGTCTGGTTGCGTTCGCCGCAGCCACCGGCGTCATGCCGCTGGACATGCCTGAGTCGATCCTGGTTCGCTTCAAGGGCGAACTGCAACCAGGCGTCACCCTGCGTGACCTGGTTCACGCCATTCCTTACTACGCGATCCAGGCTGGCCTGCTGACCGTAGAGAAGAAAGGCAAGAAAAACGCCTTCTCCGGTCGCATCCTGGAGATCGAAGGTCTGGAAAAACTGACCGTCGAGCAAGCGTTCGAACTGTCCGACGCCTCGGCCGAACGTTCGGCTGCCGGTTGCACCATCAAGCTGTCCAAAGAGTCGATCGCCGAATACCTGAAGTCGAACATCACCCTGCTGCGCTGGATGATCGGCGAAGGCTACGGCGATGCGCGTACCCTGGAGCGTCGTGCTCAAGCGATGGAAGCCTGGCTGGCCAACCCTGAGCTGCTGGAAGCGGACAAAGACGCTGAATACGCCGAAGTCATCGAGATCGACCTGGCCGACGTCAAGGAGCCTGTGCTCTGCGCGCCGAACGACCCGGACGACGCTCGCCTGCTCTCCAGCGTTGCTGGCGAGAAAATCGACGAAGTGTTCATCGGTTCGTGCATGACCAACATCGGTCACTTCCGCGCTGCCGGCAAGTTGCTGGAACAGGTCAAAGGTCAGCTGCCTACCCGTCTGTGGCTGTCGCCGCCGACCAAGATGGACGCTCACCAACTGACCGAAGAAGGCTACTACGGCATCTACGGCAAGGCTGGCGCGCGCATGGAAATGCCGGGCTGCTCGCTGTGCATGGGTAACCAGGCACGTGTAGAGCCGAACTCGACTGTCGTGTCGACTTCGACCCGTAACTTCCCGAACCGTCTGGGTGACGGCGCGAACGTCTACCTGGCTTCGGCCGAGCTGGCGTCGGTGGCTTCCATCCTGGGTCGCCTGCCGACCGTCGAGGAGTACATGGAATACGCTGGCAAGATCGACAGCATGGCGGCTGATGTCTACCGCTACCTGTCCTTCGACCAGATCGCCGAGTTCCGCGAAGCGGCTGCGAACGCCAACATCCCGGTCGTTCAAGCCTAACGCTGCAAGGCAATGAAAAACGCCGCCCATCGTGAGATGAGCGGCGTTTTTTTATGCCCAGGTTTTAATGGCATACCCCTTGTGGGAGCGAGCTTGCCCGCGATGGCGACCTGACATTCACCTCTCTGTTGCCTGACAGGCCGCCTCGAGAGCAATCTCGTTGCCACAGGTCATGCCTTAATCCTTGTAGGCTCGTTGCACAGCGCCATCCACGCTCAGCCCGCTGAGCATCACCCCGTTGGCCCGAACTTCGGGCAACGCCGACAATACCGATTCCGCACTGTCCTTGAGACGCGCCAGAATCAGTCGTTTGCCTTCGTTATGCACCCGGACGAAAAACTCCTGCATCGCCTCGATGCTGGTGCCATCCAGATCAGGGGACTCTTCCAGACTGAGGATCACGGTATGGATCGGTGCCGGTGGGTGCCGGATCAAGTGCAAGGCAGCACCGAGAATCCGCTCGACATTGGCAAAAAACAACGCTTCATCCGGTCGCACGACCAGGACGCCCGGCACGGTTTCCGCCGCGGGATGACGTTGCACGTCGACAAAGTCATGCCCGCCGTCGATCCGGCCGAGAATCTGGATATTGGCCGCCGACATTTGCTTGAGCATCAGCAGCACGCTGATCGCCACGGACACCAGCAAGCCGTCCAGCACCCCCAGCAGTAACACCGCGCCCACGGCGCACATCACCAGCACACGGTCACGCCGCCAGATGAAATATCGCCCCAACGGCTGCAGGCTCAACCCGCGCGCCAACGCATGGATGACGATGGCGGCGAGGATCGGTTCCGGGGTCAAGGCGATATACGGCAATACCGTCATGACGATGAGCAACACCACCAGCGCCGCCACGCCACCGGCCAGCCGTGAGGTGGCACCCGCCGCCTCGTTGGCCGATGTCGCCGAATACCCTGCCCCCGCCGGCAGGCCATGGAACAGGCCGGACAGCAGGTTCGAGGCCCCGAGTGCCAGCATGTCGCGGTTCGAATTCACCCGGTCACCGTGCTTGAGCGCGTAGGCGCTGATCGAGCCGTAGGACTCCGCGTACAGGATCATCACCAGGGCAAACGCCACTTCGCCCAAACGCAGCCAATCGGCAAACGGCAACACCGGCAGGTTCGGCACTTCCAGGCTCAGGTCGATGAGTCCGATCATCTTCACCCCATACGCCGACAGGTTCAGCCACTGGCCGGCCGCGATGCCGATCACCACCACCAGCAAACCACCGGGCACCCGTGGAAACCGCGAAAACAACAGCAACAACACCAGCGCCACCGCCGCCACACCGGCTGCCGGCCAGTTCCATTGCGGCAGTTGTGCGAGTAATTGCGGGGCGAAGCGCACCAGATTGGCGTCGATCAGATGCACACCGACCACACTGGCGACCTGCTTGAGAATGATGGTCAGCGCCAGGCCAAAGGCAAACCCGCGCAACACCGGTTTGGCGATAAAGGACGTGACGCTGCCAAAGCGAAAGATCCCGGCCAGCAGAAACAGCCCGCCGGTGACCAGCACCAGCCCGGCCGCCAGGGTCGAACGCAACTGCGGGTCCCCGTTGGCCAGGGTCGCCGTCGCCGCCGCCAGCACCGCCGCCGCCGACGAAGTGGCCGAGACAATGGCAAACCGGCTGGTGCCGAACAGCCCATAACAGAGCAACCCGGCAAACAGCGCGATAACCCCGGCCTGCGGCGCCAACGCAGCAATGCTCGAATAGGCGACCGCCTCGGGCAGCAACAGACCGGCAATCGACAGCCCGGCCAGAACATCCTGCCAGCGATGGGTGGATTCAACAGGGTTGGGGGCACTCGACAAGCCACTGTCTCCAGACAAGAAAACCGCTGCACGCGTGATACGTGCAGCCGCCACTGTAGCGCAAAAGCAAACGATCGCCGTCTGTGGCTAAAGGATTTGTTCCCGCTGGCCCCGTCGCGGACGCCCGATGGACTGCCCCTCCGGCGCCACTCAATCTCGGAATCGTCCTACACATCAAAGCGATTCGCCTGACTGCGCCAAGCCGTGGACCCGCGCAAAGTCCCGTGCCTTAAAAAAAACACAGGGAAATGTGAATGCTCATTGCCGGCAAACCCGTCGTTTACAAGCTCGATATCCAGGGCTTCCCCCACGACTTTCAAGTGTTTGAGTTCAAGTTCACCGAGGCGCTCAACGAGACTTATGAGGTCAAACTGGAACTGGTCAGTGAACGCCGAGACCTTGATCTCGAATCACTTTTGCACCTGCCGGCCCATCTCTCTTTCGGTCCAGACGGCGCCGGCGTTCATGGGCAGGTTTATCGCGTCGCCCAAGGCGATTCCGGCGCCCGGTTGACCCGCTATCAGATGACGCTGGTGCCGCATCTCGCCTATCTGGCGCATCGTCACAACCAGCGAATTTTTCAGCAGCAGAACGTGCCGCAAATCATCAAAAGCGTTCTGAGCGATCACGGAATGCAGCCCAACGTCTGGCGCTTCCAGGTGAGTGCCGACTACCCACCCCGCCTGTACTGCGTGCAATACAACGAGTCAGACCTGGATTTCATCCATCGGTTATGCGAGGAAGAAGGTCTGCACTTTCATTTCCAGCACAGCGCCGATGGACACGTCCTGGTCTTCGGTGACGACCAGACCGTCTTCCCCCTGCCTGACGCACCGACAGCCTACGCACAAGATAGCGGCATGGTCGCCGCCGCAACGGTGATCGACCGCTTCAATGTCCGCCTGGAAACCCGCACCACCCAGGTCAGCCGCCGCGATTACCATTTCGAAAAACCCAATGTGCAACTGGAGGCCGAGGCCGCCGAGGCGCGTGTTCCCGTGCTGGAGGATTACGGTTTTCCCGGGCAGTTCACCCTTCGCGATCGCGGTGAGCACCTGAGCCAGCGCACCCTGGAGCGGCATCGCGCCGATTACCGTCAGGGCAACGGCCGCAGCGACCAGAGCCTGATGCGCAGTGGCAGCTTCGTCGAGATGAGCAAGCACCCGCGACCCGACTGCAACGGTTTATGGCTACTGACCCGCGTCGTGCACGTTGGTCGACAGCCACAAGTGCTGGAGGAGGCGGCGACCTCCGACGACAGTGGTGGCATCATTCAGGGCTACCGCAACCACTTTGTCGCGACGCCCTGGGATGTGATATTCCGCCCCGCACTGAAACACGCCAAACCGCGCATCCCCGGCAACCAGCACGCAGTGGTGACCGGCCCGCCCGGCGAAGAGATTTACTGCGATGCCTACGGCCGGGTAAAGGTCAAGATGATGTGGGACCGGGACGGTCAGCTCAATGAGCGGACCAGTTGCTGGCTGCGGGTGGCCACGGGCTGGGCCCATGATCGCTACGGCAGCGTGCAGATTCCACGGGTCGGCATGGAAGTGCTGGTGGGATTCGCCGAGGGTGATCCCGACAAACCGTTCGTCCTCGGTTGCCTGCCCAATGCCGTCACCCCGGTGCCGCTGGACCTTCCGGCGGAACAGACGCGCAGCATCCTGCGCAGCCAAAGCAGCCCCGGCGGTGGCGGTTACAACGAGCTGCGGATCGAGGACAGGAAAGGCGCCGAAGAAATCGCCATTCGCGCCCAGCGCGACTATGTCCAGCATGTGCTCAACGACCAACGCATCCAGGTCGACAACCAGCTGTCGGTGGTGGTCGGCGGCATTGCCAGCCATGAGCTGCACAGCGATGAACATCACCTGACCCACGGCAATCGCCTGACCGAACTCAAACAGGATGATCATCTGTGGGTGCAAGGCGACCGTCATATTCGTGTCGCCAATCAGCGACTCAGCGCCAGCCAGCATGTGCACCTCGGTGCCGGCCAGCAAGTGGTCATCGATGGTGGCGCCCATGTGACGATCAAGGCCGGCGGGCATTGGTTGACGCTGGGGCCTGAAGGCATCTTCAGCAGCGTGGCGATTGTCGAAGGTGGCGCTCCGGCGGTGGGCCTGTTGGCGGAACCCTTGGTACCGGGCGCATTGCCATTGCTGAAGGTGGCGTTCGATGCGGTTCAGCAGCGCCACGCATTGGTGTCGACCCGCGCCTCGCGCTGCCTGATCTGCGAGGCCGCCCAAGCATGAGCCTTTCGACTTCCTTGCCTGAAAATCTGCCATGGGGCGAGCAGCAGGCCTTTGTGCTGCTCGATGGCGCGACGCTGAGCGACTTGCCATCGCGGATAAAACGGCTCAACCGCGCTGCACTCACCCTGCCCCTGTACGACCAGCCACCTTTTAGCGCCTTGCGCGATGTCTCGCCATTGCTGGTGGCCGTCGAGCAACCTGACGACGCCGTGATGCAGTTTTTCATGCAACACGCCCCCATGGAGTGCGGTGTGCTGCTGTTCAGCCCGGCTCAACCCCATGTCGTCGCCGAACATTTAAGAAAGCTGCTGACCGTAGAGCTGTCCGAAGGCCTGTCGGTACTGTTGCGACTGGCCGATGCCGCCGTGATGCGAGCCTTGTTGGCCAGCGCCGATCAAAGTTTGTTCGGCCCGATGTCCTGGGTGGTGACGGCCGACTGCGTCAACACGGTCTGGCACAGTCATCGCCCTCGACAACCCGAATGCCCCGCGCTGCCCGCCCCTTATCGACTCAGCCCGGAACAGGTCGCGGCGCTGGATCAGGTTGATCATCGGCGCACGCTGCTTGAACTCGACGCACACTTGCTCAGCCATTTTCCCCAACGCCACCCCGGCGACAGTGTGGCCCAGCGCTGGGCCAGGCTTGAACAGCTGGAGGTCCAGGCCTCTGCCCTCGGGCTGCAGGGTCAATCCGAGTTGTTTTACTACGCCAATGTCGTGGCCTGGCTGGAGGGCGACGACCTCGACCGGCACCCGCACATCCGCCACTTGCTCCACACGCCTTCCCTGCAATCACCCGGCGAGCGCGTCGCGCTGGCTGCGGCCCTGGCCCATCAGTGGGCGTCTGAACGAGGCCCATCATGAACCAACACCCCGCCAACCTCGCGGCCGCCGCCGCTTCGAAATCTCCCATCGGCGCACCCGCTGCTTGCCCGCTGCGGCAAACCCATGTGCAACTGCTGCCGTTGCGTTACGGCCTGGTGGAAAAAACCCTCGACCCCGGCGCCGAACTGGAGATGCCCTACACCCTCACCGCCCGCCCCCTGGGCGTCCGCCTGCTGCGCGATGGCTGGCTGTACCTCATCGACAGCCTCAGCGGCGAGCTGTACGAGTACCGGGTGCTCGACGGTGTCGTCAGCGCGCTGCTGCACAAAGGCAAAACGGTTCACGAGGATCAGCGAGCGGCCATTGAAGAACGCCCGGCGCTGATCTTTTCCCGCAAGAGCACCCTGTACGTGACCTTCGCCGAGGTGCAGTGGAGTGCCGCCAAATGCCGTCAGGTGCTGGACAGCGCCGAGGAGCGCAAGCATTTCATGCAGGCGGTCGACCTTGGGCCGGTGCATTGCCAACTGGGTGGCGAGCACTTGCTCACCGTCGCCCAGGCCCGACAATGGCTGGCGGAAGTAGCGACCGGCGCAGAACCGGCCACCGACCCGCAAACGGGCGAGGTCGAGCTGCCCGCCGTGCAGGTCAGCGACGCCCCCGAGCACGAACGCGAGCCTTATCTGTGGGAGCAACCGCGGCGTTTCCGCGCGGCACACATCGGCGAATTCCTGGGACGGGTGCGCGCGCCTTATCAGGACGACACGCTGTTTCTGCTGGTCAACGATGACCTCGGCGTGATGCGCGATCTGGCCGACTATCAGGACACCGTGGTCGGCTGGGTCGATGACTGGAGCAACGCCGACAACAACCAGCGCGATTACCTCCTGGCCTGTTACATCGAGTCCCTGAGTCAGCTCAGCGACCAGGACATCGACAGTCTGGCCAAGGCCAACGACCAGCCGCAGGCCAAAGCCGTGTTTGCCGAACTGGAGCAGTTGCCCGAGCCGGATCGCGAGAACACCCGCAAGGCCTTGCTCGACTACCTGAACAAGGGCGGCAAGGTCGAGCCGAGCGACACCGCCGCTTCCCCGGAGCTGGAGCAATTACGGGACAAGACCCTCGACAACGCGCTGGAGCTGAACCGCTTTGACGGTGTCGCCCCGGACTTCACCGCCCACGGTCGGGCCATGGCCGACGCGGATCGACGCTACTACACCCGTCAGTCCTTCGAAGCGGTCGCTCCCGAAGACTTCGTCGATCGGCACCTTTCGGCGCTGGTCGATCTGGGCAAGGATCAGGACCTGCGCATGCGCAACGTGCTCGACGGCCCGGTGCTCAGCGGCAAGCGCGGGGTCAACGACCTGATCGACCGCCCGGCGATGGACGAGGCGTTGAACCGTCATCGCGACGACCTCGGCCGCTGGAACCGCCTGCTCGACCGCATCACCGCCGACCGCACGCAACTGCTGTGCGCCGGCCATTACCATCGCTCGGCCTGGTACTACGACGCACAAGTGCCGGCGCAACTCGGCCAGGCGTTCACCGCCGAATACGCCTGCCTCAAGGACCTCTGTCGCAGCGACGCGGCCGCCGAACTATTGCTCGGCTATCTGGAAGAACACCCGGAGCTGACCCGAGCGCTGTTCTACACCTTGCCGCTGCGTTTGCAATCCGAGCAGGTCGGGCAGTATTCAACGCTGTTCAACGCCGGCATGGCGATGTTCAACAACCTGGCGGAGTGGCTGGCCAAACTGCGGAAAATCGAGCAACCGCAGCTGCCGGCCCTCGACGATCTGCCCGACCCTACCCGCGCCGTCGCCGAGGCCGTGCAGCACACCTACAGCCCGGCGCTGAACCTGGGCCTGAGCCGCGTACTGGAAGGCTTCGACCTCTCGGCGGAGAAAATTCCCGACCTGGACGAATTGTTCCAGCGCCTGCCCAAGGGCCTGAAGCTGCGGCTCTTCGATGCCGCCAGAACCAGCGGCGTGACCTTCACCGTCGCCAGCCCCGCCGAACAGGCCGCCTTGCAACGGGAAATCAAGGACCTGCTCAGTGAACGCGACTACCTGAAAACCCTGAGCCGCGAACGCAACCAACTGACCCGCAACAAAAACCGCCAGGGCCACAAAACCCCGCGGGCCATGGAGTTGCAGCACGAAATCGTGCGGGTGCGGGCGCAACTGGCGCAGATCGAAGGACGGCTGGCCAAGGCATTGAGCCCGATTGCGGAACTACCAGATGAGTCGGCACGGCTGTACGGCGCAACCCCGGCACGGGCCGGCGTGACGGTGATGTTCCCGCCGGCCCAGCAGCAGGAGTTACGGGGTTTGTTGGGGAATATTCGGTCAGGGCTGGGCGGAGTGTCGACGGGTAGCCTGGTGAAGACTGAAGGGATGGGGTTGGTGGTGGTTTTGGTGCAGGTGGTGAATTTGGTGGGGGTATTCAAGGAAACCCTCAAACAATCAAAAAATGAACGAACTATTTGGCCACTTTTGTCTGTTGCTGCGACAACGGGAGCCGCTGGTTTCACTGCGGCCCAAAGTCTCTCAGACACCGTGTTGAAGGCTCGTAGTGCAACTCTCGTTTCAGGACTTCAGCACCATGCTTTACAGAATGTGAATGTGCAGATGGGCAAATTGCACATTGGATTGGGCATATTCACTTATAGCTTTGGGCTTGTGACTTCAATTGCCAGTCTTAAAAAGCAGATCAAAAATTGGCAGCAGGCGATCCGTAGCGGAAATCGTCCCGCACAAGCTGCAGCCGCGCTGGCTACATTGGGTGCGGGTGGAATGACTACCGTCAATGCAAATGGTCTTGGGCCAACTTTACGCGCCGGTTATACCGTCATTACCGCTGAAAAAGGCACGGTGCGCGCTACGGCGTGGGCAGCCGCCGCCACACGCCTTTCCACCGTGTTCTTCCGCTTCAACCTTGCAGGCGCGCTGTTCACCGTACTTGAACTGAGTGGCTCTTGGCTGTTCAACCGCTACAACCTCAGCGCCCACGACAAATGGCTGAAAACCACCCCTTGGAGCCGGGATGCCGAAATGCGCGGCGACCACTCACTGGATGAGTATCAAAGTTATCTGGCTTTCCTGATCCACGCACCTTACGCGCAACTGGGCCCGACCCCCTACGACTCCTGGCTGAAAAACCTGCTGTTCAAAGCCAGACCCAGCGATATCCATCTGGTGCTGCCAAGAGTGACGCTGGAAAACCTTCTGCCTCCCTTTGGCGGCAAGCCGACCCATCGACTGGGTATCGGCGCCCACCGTATTTCCATGCCCTTGCATAGCCAGGGAGCACCACGTGAACGCAAGGATGTGATCAGCGACGAGGTCGTGAGCAGCCTGCGCATCGTCAAATCAACCCCAGAAGGCTTGGTGCTCTGTCTTCGATACCCGGTCAATCCCGGCGCCGAGTACACGCCAGCGAAAGAAACACTGGAACTGACCGTCTGTATTCAGACGTTGAATGCCAAAGGCGAGTGGACGTCGCGCACCTCTGTCATACATATAGATCCTCGTGGTGAAGGCCATTTCTCGGTGGTTGCTTCCCAGTTGATCAAGGAGAAGCCTCCGGTCTTGCACGTCGAAACCGAGTTTTTGGAGAAGGCCGACCATGGCGAATAATCACGACAAGCCAATCGGCGCGCCGCAGCTTCAACAGCCCAAAAAAGCTGGAGACATCGAGCCGTTTCCCAGCGGGAAAATGACCTATCTGGCACCGCTACCACTACCAACACCAATGCCTCCCTACGGCCCGCATATTGGTGAGTTGAATGATGTGTACATGGACTTTGGGTTAGGTTCGCCTCAAATATTTTCTTGGCAAGTCATATTCGGCGGCCCGCTAACAATGACCTTTATGTTTGCTTTCTTGTTGCCGTTATTTAGTTTTTTCTTCGGACTCGTTTTAGGGTACGACTTGTTGTATTCCTGGGAGTTCGCGGAGCAGGTTTTTTTCCCATCATCAGAACTAGGATTGCAAACTGCCTTTGTATTGTTATCCATCGGCCTAGCCGTCTGGCACCACAACCACAAAAAACGCTCAACCCTCATCCCCACCCGCTTCAACCGCCAACGCCGTGAAGTCTGCTTCATGCCCTCAGGCGCGACCGAGCCCGTCTTCGTCCCCTGGGAATCCCTCTCCGCCTGGGTCATCGAAGCCCAGGGCGCCACCCAGTACGGTATCCATCGCCAGTACGGCATGGGCATCGGTTACCACCACGGCGAAACCCTCACCAGCCTCGAATTCCAGTGCGCGGGCCTGCCGCTGGTCATCAGCCACTGGGAAGCCATTCGCGGTTACATGGAATACGAAGTCAACGACCTCAAATCCATTCAGGACCTGCAAGACCTGCAAGGCCCCGACGACCCACCCCACGAAGGCCTGCACACCTTCCATAACGCCCGCGCTCGCATGCACCAGCAGATCCGCGACGGTTCGCGCAGTCGAACATCGGGTTTCTTCTGGTACCTGTACCACGTCATGACCTTGTGGACGATTCCCAACCGCCTCGTCGAATGGGAAGTGCGCCGCCTCGAAGAAATCGGCAAACAAGCCCTCCCCGACGCCATGCGCGAATGGTCGGAGCCGCTGCCGCAAGAGCAATGGGCCAAACCAAGTGAGGAATTGCTGCGGCTGAGTGAGCAGGTGCGGCAGCTGCAAAAGCGCCAGCCGCGACGGCCTATCACCGAGATTTTTGCCGAGGTGCAACGCTCGCCCTCCAACGGAAAACGTCGCGCATGAGTGGTTTTCCAGAGGTGCTCAGTGGGGTCGCTGTCCAACAGAAAGAACAAGAGAGACCGTCGGTTGTGCTGGTCGAAACCGAGTTTCTGGAGCAAGCCGACCATGCCGAATAATCACGACAAGCTAATCGGCGCGCCGCAACTTCAAGAGCCAAGAAAAGCTGGAGACATTGAACCGTTTCCAAGCGGAAAAATCACGTATCTGGCACCGCTCCCCTTACCGACACCAATGCCACCCTATGGCCCGCATATAGGCGAGTTAAATGATGTGTACATGGACTTCGGGTTGGGTTCGCCGCAAGTGTTTATGTGGCAAATGACTTTGGGCGGACCATTCAACATCGCTTGCTCTGTCGCCTTTCTCTTTCCCTTGTTAGGTGGCTTTCTTGGGTTAATGTTTGGAGATGGTTTGGAAACCAGTTGGATCTACGTAGAAGAGATCTTCGAAGAAACTCTAGGACTCGCACTGGAAACCGGTTTTTTTATTCTTCTAATCAGTCTAGGAGTCTGGCACCACAACCACAAAAAACGCTCAACCCTCATCCCCACCCGCTTCAACCGTCAACGCCGTGAAGTCTGCTTCATGCCCTCAGGCGCCACCGAGCCACTCTTCGTCCCTTGGGAATCACTCTCCGCCTGGATCATTGAAGCCCAGGGCGCCACCCAGTACGGCATCCATCGCCAGTACGGCATGGGCATTGGTTACCAGCACGGCGAAACCCTCACCAGCCTCGAATTCCAGTGCGCCGGACTGCCGCTGGCCATCAGCCACTGGGAAGCCATTCGCGGCTACATGGAGTTCGAAGTCAACGACCTTAAATCCATTCAGGACCTGCAAGACCTGCAAGGCCCCGACGACCCGCCCCACGAAGGCCTGCACACTTTCCGCAACGCCCGCGCACGCATGCACCAGCAGATCCGCGACGGTTCGCGCAGCCGAACATCGGGTTTCTTCTGGTACCTGTACCACGTCATGACCTTGTGGACGATTCCCAACCGCCTCGTCGAATGGGAAGTGCGCCGCCTCGAAGAAATCGGCAAACAAGCCCTGCCTGACGCCATGCGCGAATGGTCGGAGCCGCTGCCGCAAGAGCAATGGGCCAAGCCGAGTGAAGAGTTACTGCGCCTGAGTGAACAGGTACGGCAGCTGCAAAAGCGCCAGCCGCGACGGCCTATCACCGAGATTTTTGCCGAGGTACAAGGCTCGCCCTCCAACGGAAAACGTCGCGCATGAGTGGTTTTCCAGAGGTGCTCAGTGGGGTCGCTGTCCACAAGAAAGAACAAAAGAGACCGTCGGTTGTGCTGGTCGAAACCGAGTTTTTGGAGAAGGCCGACCATGGCGAATAATCACGACAAGCCAGTCGGCGTGCCGCAGCTTCAACAGTCCAAAAAAGCTGGTGATATTGAGCCGTTTCCCAGCGGAAAAATGACCTATCTGGCACCGCTACCCTTACCGACACCCGTGCCCCCTTATGGCCCGCATATCGGCGAGTTGAATGACGTTCATATGGATTTTGGAGTGGGATCGCCGCAAGTCTTTTCATGGCAACTCATACTGGGCGTGACATTCAGCGTGTCTTCCTCATTGGTATTTTTGTTCCCACTAATCACCGGACTTCTGGGAGTTATTTTTGGGTACGAACAGGAAGCCATATGGGACTCAGTGGTTGTAATGTTTGAAGTAGGTTTTGAACACGTTATTTTCATAGGACCGCTCATCTTGCTCATCGGCCTGGGCGTCTGGCACCACAACCACAAAAAACGCTCAACCCTCATCCCCACCCGCTTCAACCGCCAACGCCGTGAAGTCTGCTTCATGCCCTCAGGCGCGACCGAGCCCGTCTTCGTCCCCTGGGAATCCCTCTCCGCCTGGGTCATCGAAGCCCAGGGCGCCACCCAGTACGGCATCCATCGCCAGTACGGCATGGGCATCGGTTACCACCACGGCGAAACCCTCACCAGCCTCGAATTCCAGTGCGCCGGACTGCCGCTGGCCATCAGCCATTGGGAAGCCATTCGCGGTTACATGGAGTTCGAAGTCAACGACCTTAAATCCATCCAGGACCTGCAAGACCTGCAAGGCCCCGACGACCCGCCCCACGAAGGCCTGCACACCTTCCGCAACGCCCGCGCACGCATGCACCAGCAGATCCGCGACGGTTCACGCAGTCGAACATCGGGTTTCTTCTGGTACCTGTACCACGTCATGACCTTGTGGACGATCCCCAACCGCCTCGTGGAGTGGGAAGTGCGCCGCCTCGAAGAAATCGGCAAACAAGCCCTGCCCGACGCCATGCGCGAATGGTCGGAGCCGCTGCCGCAAGAGCAATGGGCCAAGCCGAGTGAAGAGTTACTGCGCCTGAGTGAACAGGTCCGACAGCTGCAAAAGCGCCAGCCGCGACGGCCTATCACCGAGATTTTTGCCGAGGTGCAACGCGGACTGTGAATAGAGGGAGGAAGCCTTTGTGGCGAGGGGTTTCGGTGGGTCAGGTGACAGCGGGTTTTCGCTGCCGCCCTTTAATCCGAAGCAAAAAAAGTCGCAGCCTCTGGCAGCACCTGGGAGAAAACACCGTTTTCTACGGAAGCTGCCGAAGGCTGCGATCTCTTGATCTTTAAATCACGCCGTCAGCGAGTAGATGAGCGCTGTAATCGCCACCAGCCCCACCGCCACCACGAATACGTTGGACGCCTGGCCGCGATAGCGCGCCATGGCCGGTACCTTGCGGATTGCGTACATCGGCATCAGGAACAGGATTGCCGCGATGACCGGGCCACCGAGGGTTTCGATCATGCCGAGGATGCTCGGGTTGAGGGTGGCGACGATCCAGCACACCACCAGCATGAACGCCGCGACGATGCGGTCCAGTGCCTTGGCGCCCGGGCGTTTGCCGCTCTTCACGATCAGGCCTTTCAAGCCTTCGCTGGCGCCGATGTAGTGGCCCAGGAACGACTTGGAAATGGCCACGAAGGCAATCAACGGCGCCGCGAAGGCGATGGTCGGGTTGCTGAAGTGGTTGGCCAGGTACGACAGGATCGACAGGTTCTGCGCCTTCGCCTCGGCCAGTTGTGCCGGGGACAGGGTCAGCACGCAGCTGAAGACGAAGAACAGCACCATCACCACCATCAAGGCGTGGGCACGGGACAGGATCTGCGAGCTGCGCTCTTCGGCGTGGTCGCCGTAACGACGCTTCTGATCGACCGCGAACGCCGAGATGATCGGCGAGTGGTTGAACGAAAATACCATCACCGGAATCGCCAGCCACAGGGTGTGCAGCAGCGCCGAGGGCTCAGGCAAGGTGCTGGCCGTGGCCAGGATGCCGCCGTTCCAGTGAGGAATCAGGAACACCGCCAGAAACAGCAAGGCGACAATGAACGGATACACCATCAGGCTCATGGCCTTGACGATCACCTGCTCGCCACAGCGCACCACGGCCAGCAGGCCGAGGATCAGCACCAGCGACAGCAGCGCGCGTGGCGGCGGCATGATGTGCAGTTGATGTTCCAGGAAACTGCCCACGGTGTTGGTCAGGGCCACGCTATAGATCAACAGGATCGGGAAGATTGCGAAAAAATACAGCAGGGTGATCAGCGCGCCGGCCCGGATGCCGAAATGCTCTTCGACCACTTCGGTGATGTCCGCGCCTTCACGGCCGGACAATACGAAGCGGGTCAGGCCGCGGTGCGCATAGAAGGTCATCGGGAATGCCAGCAGCGCCAGTACCAGTAACGGCCAGAAGCCGCCTACGCCCGCGTTGATCGGTAAAAACAGGGTGCCGGCGCCAATCGCCGTGCCAAACAGGCCAAGCATCCAGGTGGTGTCTTGGCGATTCCAGCTCGAAAGGGTCGCTGGTGTCGCGTCTAAATAGCGTTCGTTAACGCTATTGGCCTGATCATTCATCCGGTGGGATCTCCACATTCCGGTCACTTGCCACCCGGTCAGAACGCGTCGGAGTACCCGACAGGTAGCGCCCTGGCCGAAACAGGGGCGCGATTGTCCGGGATTAGTGAACAGAAGCAAAGACTTAGGTGAGGAACGGTGGTGCCAGGTGGCTGAGATTGCACAACATATCCCCCCGTGTGCGTAGTTTTTCAGTATTTTTTGAAATTTTTTCATTATTGATTGGATTTAGAGCACTTCTCGATACTTTGGGCCGGGCTGCAACTCCTCTGACAAAAGTAAATACTGGGGCCCGCATCGAAGCTATTTTTGCTGATCTGTCGTAAAGCAGCGAAACCATGCGTTTTTATACTGGCAGGGAATTGTCATCAACAGAAAAAACACGATCCCAATCCCGAGCGGCCAATGTCTTGCACACAGCTTCCACTCCTCCGAAGCAGCGACGTGAGACCACTTGCATGTCCTTGTCCGTTACGTATTGAATTGACATTCCATTTTCATTGAGCAGGACTCCACCCGCACCTCTCAACAATGCATGACCTGCAACGACGTCATGTGCAGAAACTGGGTAGAGAGAGACACCACAAATTCCGTCACCTGCGGCCACTTTCGCAAGCCTGTAGGCAATCGAGGGCATCGCGACAAAGCCACTAGGTGAGCAGAGCTCCAGATTGATATCTGATTTGTTTACGGCAGCGGAACTGAGCATGACCCGGCTACCGCTCGACCAAGGCAGGTCCAGAAGTTTACAAACTAAGGGCTGCCCATTACGCAATAAAGCAGGCGATCCTTCAGCCCAAGCGATGCAATCCGAAATGCCTTCTTCCGTCACAGGAGCATAAACCACGCCTAGTACTGGGATGTGTTTGTAAAGAAGGCCGACTGAAATAGCTGAACCTTTCAGCCCTCTCAAAAAATCATTCGTGCCATCGTTGGGGTTAACAACCCAGCACCATGGGTGTCCTGTAAGGGTATGGCCAGTTTCCTCCCCCCAAAAGTCGCAGAAAAACAAACCAAGTAGCTGCTGACGTAAAAGTTTTTCAATTTCGACATCGACAACTGCCTTGTCACCGTGCCCTCTTGGCCCTTCTACCCGCTCCCATTCTGCTACAAGGAGCTGCCCAGCCTGACAAACTGCATCGATGACGAGTGAAAGCAGCGCCGGCAGATCTAGTTGTTTCAATGCGGGGCTGCCTGACGCCCCGGCGATCCTGCCTATGGGCTCGCTCGAGGAACCCAATTGCAAGGCGACATCAAGAAAACGATTCGAGGCTTTTTCGGATCTCGAGGTCATCAACCGCTGAGCCTCCGTTTCGAATTGAAACTTCATAGCCCATTTCGTTGTTTTCGCTTTGCGTCTACCTTTCATTGCCAATCACACCCGTGCGTGAAGAGAAACACATCGCGTCGATCAACCATCCGCCCTCCACCACCTGCGCAAAAGAGCCGGCAGTTGGCTGAGTTCAACGGAACGGGATCACACGGTTCCAACACAGGCGGACCTCTTGTTCATTGCGCCAGCACTCATAGGCTTTGAAATTAATGATAAGCACATCAGAAAACGGCCAGCAGCTGCTGGCGATAGTTTTTCGAGAAGCTTATTTGATAAGTCGAGACAGGGTCTAAGTCGACCTGCGAAGAAAATTTCTGCATTGTGGTGACATGTGGTGAGTTTCCTGGCTCTCCCGGGAGAGCTTGCGCGAAGAGATCCTCACCTTCTATTGAACAAGGCTCAAATTTAGGTGCGCTTACAGTGCAGACAACAGCCAAATCATCCGGCAAATCATCGGCGATGCGCTGGGAAAATCGCCTCAGAGTTGGCTCTGCCAAGACGAACAACCAAGCCTGATCGTCAATGTCGCCCATACGTCGAAGGACTCTTCCCAGAACCTGACGGTAATGCAGCTCAGTGCGAATTCGACTGAGGTAGCAGCAGACCTGCAGACGAGGAATGTCGGTCCCCTCGCTGATCATTCCTACAGCCACGATCCAACGGCAGTCACTATTTTTGAACCTGTTGATTACCTGCTGTGCATCTGGGGTTCTGGTGGTCACGACTTGGAAACTCTCGCCCCTGCTTTTTAGCGCCAAAGCAACTTGGTGAGCATGGTCGATATTCGTAGCAACAACCAAACCCGCGGCATTCGGTTTCAGCATTCGTACTTCATCGAGCTTCTTGCTTCCCAGATCAAGCAACTGGCTGAGTGCGTCCTCATGAAATAACAGGTCCTCGTATGAGACCGGAGATTCACGCAGTAGCTTAGCGATGCTAGGAAAAAATTTGACGGTGCTATCGTTTGCGAAATCTTCTTTTAGCCTCAGCATTTGGTTATCTAGCAGAACGATGCGAGGTGACCGGCAAACCCCGTCGAAAATGGCTTCTTTGAGACCGTAGCGATAGTCGCAAATCAATCGGCCTTCCGGGTTGGAGTAACGAGCAAGAGCAATGCCTCTGTCATCGGAGCGCCATGGCGTGCCCGATAGAGCCAAGGTAAAGGCAGCACGATCCTGCATTTTCAGTAAAATCTGTTGCCCCCAAGCGTTGCTTAAAACCGGATCATATCCGGAGCAGTGATGGATCTCGTCGAATACCGCAAACACACGGTAGTCATCGAAAAGCCTCCAGAAGGCTTCATCCTGATGCTCCATCGATTGATAAGTACTTGCGGCTCCCACGGCACCAATAAGTCCATCCAAGCGCCGCCCCAATACAGTGGCGAATGTCGAGCGAAAACCGTCGACGACTTGGCATGAGGGAGCAAAACAGAGCACGAGATCAATCTTGCCCTGCCCCAACAGTCGTCGAGCCAGCTCTGCGGCCATTCGTGTCTTCCCGGCCCCTGGAGTAGCTTGACAGAAGAAGTGCGGTGTTGTGGTGTAGTGCTCCAGCGCTATTTCAATGCATTGGCTCTGCCATTTTCTCGGCGATGCTTTCATCGTGCGGACATGACTGTCTTGAGCGTCTTTTCGACCGCTCGGAGATGACCTAAAAGACGAGAGCTTCGGTCTCGAGCTTCGAGATAATCACCTTCGACTTGGTCTTTCAGATGCGGCATTTCGTCGAGCAGTTGCTTATAGCGCTCCGTTTCTCCCATGGAGGAAAGGAAGTCGAGCCGAATCTCTTTGAGTATGGATTCCAAGTGTTCGACCACATCTGGCCCAGGCTGCTCTGAGTCGATGCTTTGTGCGGGTTGTTGCAGCGGTTTATTCACCGACCTAACACTGTTCTCGTACCCATTATCGATTAGCTCCACCTGCAGATTCGCTGGAATACCCTGCTAGTGATAGATCTGACCCCGCTTTTGTCGTTTTTCATCCTGAATAACCCATCCGGTACGCAGCATCCGTCTGATCTGCTCATAGACATATCTGCGCAGGTCGCTGCTGTTGAACGTAATACCCGTCAGGTGAGCGGCGTAAGCGTTACGTAAGTCGTTGGTCGTAAATTTGCGTAGGTGCCCCTGCTGAAACAGGTCGTAGAGACGCCCGTCGAAGATGAATGAATCGGGTTTCATGCAGGCACCTAGAAGGGAAATTCGCGGAACGATCAAAATGCGGATTATAGTCCGTGGCCGATTCATCCGCAAACGCAAGATAGTGCCGCCTCAGTGGAGACCGAGGCGGATATGCATCAGCTTGCAAAGGCGTTGGGCGAAAGAATACGGACACAACGGAAAGCCAAAGGCTTTTCCCAAGATGCGTTGGCGCACTCCTGCACTGTCGATCGTAGCTATATGGGCCGTATTGAGCGCGGCGAAGTGAATATCACCGTAGAGAAGCTATATCGCATAGCCAACGTCCTGGAATGCGAGCCTCAGTACCTCTTGCCTGAAACGCTTTCTCTCCACGAGTTGGATTCTGATCTGGCGGCAAGCGACTGAACCCAAATTAGCCGGTACTAATTGACCAGAATTGACAAATTACTGATTCAATTGCGCAGTGTCACTTAACTAGCGCCGGTATGATCCCTATCCAGATCGCGAATCGTGCCATGAGTTTTCACTACGATTGGAATTCTTTTCATTAAGAATGGAATCAGTCAGCCATCTAATGCGAACGTTATTGGCCTGGATGCGCGCCGTGTGTGAAGGGGTTGAAGTCGAGATGTCGGGCCAGCGCAAGAAGACTATCTGCGGTGCGGCATTGAACAGCCGCACTGCGAGGTGCACCTCCAGCTTAGCGACCCTCTTGGCTCCACCGTTGATGCTCAAGTTTAGGGGGCGTTTGCGCGGCAGTCCGTTACAACTCACCAGCGCTGACTACAACATTATCAATAAGCCGCGTCTTCCCTAGGCGCGCCGCGACGAGAATAACCAGATTGCCGGACGTTTCCGACGTAAGGCTTAAATCGTGCGCGTTCCTTATTTCCAGATATTCCAACTGGAACCCAGAGGAGGTTATGCGCTTACATTGCTCATCTAGCAGTTGTTCAACGTCCAGACTTCCGCGCTGTAAAGACAGGGCAACGTCCTTGAGGCACTGATAAAGGATCGGAGCAGCGGCGCGCTCTTGGTCATTGAGGTAGCCATTGCGGGACGACAGTGCCAAGCCATCAGGGGCCCGGACGGTCGGCGCACCGAAGATTTCGATCGGGATGTTCAGGTTTCTGACCATCGACCTTATGACGGCCAACTGCTGATAATCCTTCTCCCCAAATACAGCTATATCTGGCTGAACCACGTTGAACATCTTATTGACGATCGTCGCCATTCCATTGAAATGTCCCGGCCGAGCCGCACCACAAAGACCTTCTGATACTCTCGGAACGCTGACAATTGGTTGAGCTTCAAACCCTTCTGGATACATTTCAGCCACATCGGGTAAGAACAACAAATCGCAGCCAGCTTCCTTTAACTTGGCCTGGTCTGCGTCGGGCGTCCGAGGATACTTTTCCAAATCCTCTGAAGGTCCGAATTGAATAGGATTTACAAAGATAGTCGCCACCACGAAATCAGCGTGTTGTTTAGCTACATCTATCAATGCGATGTGGCCCTCATGCAAGTTACCCATCGTAGCGACGAGCGCGACTTTCTTGTTTTCGATCCGCGCGCGGCCCACAATTTTGCGAAGCGCGAGAACCGTTTCCACTATAACCATCAGCTACTCCCCTTTCGTATTTCGACCACGAGTTTGCCCACCGCCTTGCGCAGGCGAAGTGCTTCGAGCGCGTCGCCTGCGCGAGCCAATGCATATTGCTGTGAAATCAATGGGCGCAACTTGCCTTCGGCGTGCCAGGCAAACAGTTGCCGGTAGTTGGCTTGGTTTTCTTGCGGCTGGCGCTGGGTGAAAGCTCCCCAAAACACACCCAGGACTGCCGCACCTTTGAGCAGGGTAAGGTTGACCGGCAATTGTGGTATGCGCCCGCTGGCAAAACCGATCACCAACAAGCGGCCATTCCAGGCAATAGCTCGAATCGCCTGATCTAATAAATCGCCCCCCACCGGATCGAAGATCACATCGGCACCACGGCCTTCGGTCAGCGCATTGACCTGCTCCTTGAGACTGCCGTTGCCATAGCAAATCAGCTCGTGGGCACCTGCTGCCCGAGCCACTTCCAGCTTCTGCTTGCTGCTGGCGGCCGCAATGACGTGTGCCCCCATCACCCTGCCGATCTCAACGGCAGCGAGGCCCACCCCACCAGAAGCGCCCAGTACCAACAAGGTTTCTCCCTTTTGCAGCCTGGCACGCTGACACAAAGCATGCATCGACGTGCCATAGGTCACACCGAAAGCTGCTGCGCCAGCAAAATCCATGCGGGTCGGCATCAACGTGACCTGGCTTGCCCGTACCACTACCTGCTCGGCGAAACTGCCCCAGCCGGTCAATGCCATGACTTTGTCACCCGGCTGCAAATGACTGACCCCCGCCCCCACCGCAGCCACTATCCCGGCCGCCTCGCTTCCTGGCGCAAATGGAAATGCCGGCTTGATCTGGTACTTGCCTTCTATCAGCAAGGTATCGGGGAAGTTAACGCCGGCCATATGCACATCGATAAGGACTTCGTCGCTCCCGGGCACAGGGCTCGGGATATCTTCCAGAACCAGGCTATCGGCGGTACCGAATGCTTTGCACAGCAGCGCTTTCATAAGTATTCCGCGTCAGTAGTGGGTACCAGTCTGGCAATAACTGTCATACCATCAGTTATACTCACCTCCGACACTGGACGCAAACATGACCGAAGAAGTCATCTATCAGGACCTGCAGAACGGTATTGCGCTGATCACTCTCAATCGCCCGAATAAGCGCAATGCAATCAACGTCAGCGCTTCACGCACCCTCGCCCGCCTGGTCGAAAAAACTGAAGCCAACCCTGACATTCGGGTCGTGGTCTTGACAGGGACCGGGCCTCTGGCGTTTTGCGCAGGTGCCGACCTCGACGACATCGCTGCCGGTATCGGCGAACAGATCGCCGTCAACCAATCCGGCATGTGTGGCCTGATTCATGCCGAGCGACGCAAACCCTGGATTGCTGCCGTACGCGGCGCGGCGCTTGGCGGCGGCACTGAGCTGGCGCTGGCCTGTGACCTGATCATTGCGGGCAACAATGCCAGCTTCACTTTGCCCGAGGTCAAGCGTGGATTGATCGCTGGCGCAGGTGGTATCTATCGACTGATCCGACGCATTGCACCGGCCATCGCGATGGAGTTGCTACTGACCGGCAATCGACTTGAAGCCGAACGCGCAAAAACACTCGGCCTGATCAATCAGTCAGTCGACGATGAACGCGTGCTGGAGACTGCCCTTCAACTGGCTCGACAAATCGCAGCCAATGCACCACTGGCCGTTCAGGAGACTCTGATGGTAGCCCGCCAGGCTCTGGCGCTCGGAGAGTCGCAACTACGCCTTGACGTCGAAGCCGCGGGTTTGCGGTTACAAGCATCTGAAGACGTGCAGATCGGTGTGCGCGCATTTCATGAAAAACGTACGCCCGAATGGAAAGGCAGATAATCATCGCTGGCACAGCGGCACAGGGCTGCCACCACGTGATAACTGACCACATGATAGTTATCCAGAAACCCCCACCCCTCCGGATTACCCAGGAGAAAAAGCATTGGCGTCATTGGCAGTCCATGAAAACCGAGGTTATATTACTCAAAAGTAACGTATGAGGATCAGCCCACCTTTCACTCAAGGTGAAAAACTGAGCAACAGTCAATAACCCTTGTTCCGCCACGCCAAAAACATAACAAGAGGCTGATGGAAATGAAGAAATGGCAGTGCTTTTTCTGTGGCTTTACCTACGACGAAAACCTGGGCTTACCTGCGGAAGGCATCTTGCCCGGGACGTTGTGGGAAGACATCCCCGAGACATGGATCTGCCCGGAGTGCGGGGCAGCCAAGCAAGACTTCGCGATGATCGAAGCAAGCTGAAACGCCTCATGTCAGCCATAACCCCCACCGATTATCGACCCCTGCACCTGACCCCCGTTGGTGCGCCAGCCCCCCAAACAGCAAAAAATAAAACTACCCCTGGGACAGCAAAATGAATAAACGATACGACTACATCATTGTGGGGGCCGGCTCCGCAGGCTGCGTCTTGGCGAATCGCCTCTCGTCCCGGCACTCCGTGTCCGTGCTGCTGATTGAAAGCGGCCCGGATGACAGCAACGCATTGATTGCCATGCCCCGCGGCATAGGCAAATTGCTGACTCCGGGTAACCCGCATGTCTGGGATTACAAGGTTTCGCGAGGCCCCCAACAAGCTGAAGACATCTGGCTCAAAGGTCGCGCAATCGGTGGGTCCAGCTCGATCAATGGCATGGTCTATGTGCGTGGTGCACCCGAGGACTATGACGCGTGGGAAGCCGCCGGTTGCACCGGTTGGGGCTGGGACAATATGGGACGGCATTTCGTCGAGCTCGAGGACCATGCACTGGGGGCCGCACCAGAGCGAGGTATCGGAGGGCCGCTCAAGATTTCAGTCCAATCTTCAGGCGGCCCACTCTGCGAAGCCGTACTGACTGCGGGCGTGCAAGCGGGAACACCTCGAGTGGATGATATCAACCTGGCCAACACCGCTGGGCCTGGCGGGCTGGGTTACCAAACCCAGAACATCTGGCATGGCCAGCGCTACAGTGCCGCGAAAGCCTTTCTTGATCCAGTGCGCAACCGCCCGAACCTGGACGTCCTGACACTGACCGACGTCCTGTGGATCAACTTTGAAGACAAGCGTGCAACCAGCGTGACCGTGCGCGATAGCAGCGGCGAACGCGCAATAAGCGCGGGTAAGGAGATCATCGTCTGCGCCGGTGCCATTCAGTCACCCAAATTGCTGCAGCTCTCCGGCGTAGGGCCTGCCGCGCTGCTCGAGTCCCATGGCATTGCCGTGGTCAAGGATGCTCCCCAAGTGGGTCGTAACTTGCGCGAGCACTTCTTCCTTGCCATGCAGTACCGCGTGAAAAGCCACAGCCTGAATCATCGTTTTTTTGGCCTGGGCCTGCTGCGCTCCGTGTGGCAGTACTACACCGGCAGAAAGGGTCCGCTCACCCATAGCGCACATGAAATTGGCGGTTTCGTCAAAACCCGCCCCGAACTCGACCGTCCCGACGCACAAATCGGTGTCAGCCTGTACTCGCTGACTTACGGAGAAGATAAAGTCGTCCCCGAAAAGCAACCCGGGTTGACCTTAGGGGGCTATTTCATGCGCCCGCAAAGCCAGGGTGAGGTGTCGATTCGCTCTGCCAACCCCGATGTGCCGCCCTACATCTGCGCCAATTACCTGGAATCGGTAACCGATCGTGCGGCTGCCATTTCCATGTACCGCTGGATCCGCCAGCTTGCCTCACAACCGGCCTTGGCCCCCTTCATCGTCGGCGCGACCACACCGAGTGTCGATGCCCAAAGCGATGAAGAAATCCTGGAAGCCTTCAAACAGTGGGGAGGCACCGCCTTCCATGTGTCTGGCACTTGCCGCATGGGCAGTGATGCCGAATCGGTATTGGACCCCAGCCTGAAGGTTCGCGGGGTGTCGGGGCTCAGGGTGGTGGACACATCGATCATGCCGTCTTTGATCTCAGGCAATACCAACGCCCCTGCCATGGCTATCGCTTTGCGCGCCGCCGAAATCATCGCCGCGGAGCTTGCCAATCCGCAAATCGCGCCATCGGGGCACCTTACCGGGGTCGCAAACTAAATACAGCCGCCTTCCACTGCACAACAAATAGAAAGGATGACTGCAATGCCGACGCCCTTCACCGACATAAAAAAGTTTTACATCGACGGCCAATGGGTTTCCCCTTCCGAGGGGTACGAAACCATTTGCAATCCAGCGACCGAAGAAATCATTGGCCAGGCCCCGGTGGGTGGTAAACCCGAAGTCGACCTTGCCATTGCTGCTGCCCGCAATGCTTTCGATAACGGCCCCTGGCCAACCCTGCCGATGGCCGAGCGCATCGAGGCCATCAAACGTTTTCGTGCGGCCATAATCAGCCGTCAGGACCTGATCAAACAGTTATTGATCGAAGAAGTCGGCGCCGTGCACATGCTGATGAACAGTGCTCAGTTCAACGGCGCTATAGAAGCCATCGACTACGCGATCTCACTGGCGCAAAAGATCGAGCCGGAACCGATAGCCATAGAATCAAAACCTAACCCCTTCGACCCTTCGGCACCCGATCTGCTGGGGGCTGGCGTCACCCTGTTCGAGCCCTACGGTGTGGTGGTCGGTATCACCCCGTACAACTACCCATTTTTGCTCAACATCGTCAAAGCCGTACCGGCGTTGCTTACCGGCAACACGGTGGTGATCAAACCCTCGCAATTCACGCCCTTCTCTGGCTTGCTGCTGGCCGAAATCATCATCGAAGCGCAACTGCCCAGCGGCGTACTGAGTGTTGTTACCGGCGGCCCAGAAGTCGGGGTGATGCTGACCGAAGATCCGCGCATTGACCTCATCAGCTTTACCGGCTCCGATGCCGTCGGCTCGGCCATTTTGCGTCAGTCGGCCAGCACCTTGAAGAAGGTTCACCTGGAGCTGGGCGGTAAATCGGCAATGATCGTCAGACATGACGCCGATGTGGTCAAAGCCGCGAGCCTGGCAGCCTTCAGTATTTCGCTACACGCCGGCCAGGGTTGCGCCCTGCTCACCCGCTTTCTGGTGCACAACTCCATTCGACCGGCATTCGCCGAAACCATGAAAGCAGTTCTGGCCCAGTTGAAGATCGGTGATCCACAAGACCCCAGCGTGATCGTCGGTCCACTCATTCGCGAAAGTGCCCGCGCCAAGACCGAATACTATGTACAACTGGGGTTGGAGAGCGGTGCAACCCTGATCGCCGGTGGCAAGCGACCAGCCCATATTGATGAAGGCTTTTTCTACGAGCCGACCGTTTTTGACAACGTGGACAATGCATCTCGACTGGCGCAAGAGGAAGTCTTCGGGCCAATCGGCGTGATCATCGGTTTCGACACCGATGAACAGGCGATACACATAGCTAACGATTCAAAATTTGGTCTCAGTGGTGCCGTGATGTCAGCTGATCGTTCTGCTGCCTTTCGCATTGCGCAAAAACTAAGATCAGGCGGAGTTGCCATCAACGGTGGTACCGGAGACCTTTACGTCAAGGCCCCCTTTGGTGGCTACAAACACTCCGGTATCGGACGGGAATTCGGCCCGCACTGGCTCAAAGAGTATCTGCTGGAAAAGGCTATTACCTATCCGATCGGTTAATAGCCTGAATTCGCCTACCCCCGCACCACGCTTAGCGCGTCGATGCGGGGCGTTCACATTGTTCGCTAGCGAATGGCGCCTGAATCGCGCAGAGCCCTCAACTGGGCATCGGTCAAACCGATCTCGCGTAGCACTTCATCGGTGTGTTCGCCGAATCCAGGGCCAGCCATGAGTCTTCCGATCGGTTGCTCGTCGAATTGTGCCGGCGATACGCCCACCTGGTACTGGTTGTGTTCGTCGATATCTACCGAACTGATGAAGCCATTTTCCAACGCCTGTGGGTCGGTCAGTACTTCAGCGGGGCTCTGGATTGGGGACCAGACACCTTCCAACGTCTTGAAGCGTTCACACCACTCTGCGTAATCACGGGTAGCGAACACTTCGTTCAGTTCACCTCCCAGTGCGCGCGAGTTCGCATGCCGTGAAGCCGCATCCTTGAAGCGCGGATCGCTGAGCAACGCCGGCCGTTCGATATGAGCGACAAAATCCGGCCACCACTTCTCCATCAACAGACAGATGGTCAACCAGCGACCGTCGCGTGTGCGGTAATTGTTGGCCAAGGCAAACGAACTGTCTTTCTGCCGCTCGATGGGAATCGTCGGTACGCCAATGCTGGTAGCCAGCAGAGACTGTGACATCAAATACGTACCGACCATGTACAGCGCGTTGTCGACCACGGCGCCCTTGCCGGTGCGCTCGCGGCGAAACAAGGCTGCGGCAATGGCCCCCGCCAGGGTGACGCCCCCGGTCAGGTCGCCGATGGAACCGGGTTGTTTGGGTGGAGGTTCATCCGGTAGTGTCTGATTGAACGCCGCACCGGCCCGGCACCAAGCCGTGGGGTAGTCGAACCCGCCATCGTTGGCCATGGCACCGTGCAAACCGTAGCCAGTACCGCGTGCGTAGATCAAACGCGGATTGCGCTTGAGCAAGTCCTGCGGCTCGATACCCAGCTTTGCCCGCGCATCGGCACGCAAGTTAGTGAGGAACACGTCGGCACCCTCGATCAATCGGTACAACTGCTCTCGACCCGCCTCCTGGGTCAGGTCCAGGGCGATGCCGCGTTTACCGCGGTTGCCCGTTTCAAAGAATGGATTGACCCGCCCGTCCGCGCCCGGCAGGCGCATATGCCGCGAAGCGTCTCCACCTTGCGCGCGCTCAACCTTGATGACATCCGCGCCCCAATCCGCCAGCACCATCGCTGCGGCTGGCACATAGGTGTGTTCCGCAACTTCGATTACACGTACACCGTTCATGACATCGTACATAGCCTCTCCCGTTGGTAACTGGCACTCATGATCACGTATGCCCCCCGCGCAGTGCGAAGACGCGGTGGCTGCTTACTGCGGACGCGGTGCGTAGCCCGCAAGAAAAAAACGCACGATTTCTCTCAAGTGAGGTTCCACCTGTTCCTGCGCCAGCTGCACGCCCATTAGTCGTTCATGGGTGCGGCCCGCAAGGGTCAAAAAGATAATCGCGGCGTCGAGTGTGTTCGGTATTTGCACCACACCTTTCGCGTTGAGTTGGTCGAGCCAGCCTGTCAGCTGCGCCATGAAACCGTTCATCACTTCTTCACGAAAATGGATGATCAGCTGAGGAAATCTGACGCTCTCATGCGCACCTAACCGAGACATGGCCATGACACGCGGGGTACCGAGTTTGTCGTAGAACAGCTGGGCCAACTCGTAGAGCAATTGTGCGACTGGTCGATCAACCCGCAAAAAACTCAAATCGAGTTCGAAATCCCTGGAGATGTGCGCGAGCACAGCCTCAAACAACAATTCCTTGCTGGGGAAACGCCTATACAGTGCCGGCTTTGTTGTCCGCCCGGCCTCGGCGATACGGCCGAGATTGGCATCGGTGTAGCCGAACTCCAGAAATTCGTCGGCGGCTGCCTGGAGCAGCGCCTCGTCCAATTCACGACGAGGCCGCCCCTTGGGTTTTACTGACATGAAAGTCCTTCCACCATTTTGCTGTTCACCCGCCCGATGAGTACCGGGCAGGTCGTTGTACGGCGCAAGGAAACTTAACATATCGGTCGGCTGTATCAGGACAGGCCTACTACTGGAATGACCGCGCCATTGAGGGCGCTGGCAGCATCACTGGCCAGGAATTGGAAAACTGCGGCCAACTGCTGCGGCGAGACCCAAAGGCTCGGATCTACATCTGGCATCGCGGCACGGTTGGCAGCGCTGTCGATGATGCTCGGGGCGACGGCATTGACGTTAATGCCATGGCCACGCAGCTCCTGGGCCATGGATTCGGTGATCCGCGCCACGCTGCTCTTGGCGGCGCAATAGGCGCCCATCGAACCCTTGCCCGTGATGGCCGAAGCGGCCGATACGTTGATGATCTTGCCTGCGCCGGCTGCCAGCATCCCCGGCACGGAAGCGCGACAGGTGTTGAGCACGGTCGCGACGTTCAGGTCCATCATTTGCTGCCAAACAGTGCCGTCAGCGTCATGCACGTCACTTCCCATGGCAAATCCACCGGCAATGTTGCACAGCACGCCGGCCGGCCCTTTTTCCTGGAATACCTTGCCCAGGGCTGTCTGAGTCGCTGCGGTGTCGGTCAGGTCCACGACCACAAAATGCTTGTCGCCAGAGACACCCTCATAAACCGATTGCAGTGCTTGCTCACTGCAATCGACCAAAACAACCGGGCGGCCCTGCGCCAGAAAGGTTTGCGCGACAACTCGGCCCAGTGCACCCGCCGCCCCGGTGACCACTACTAATGCGTCCGACATTTAGACTCTCCTCTTTTCTTGTTAATAACTGACCATGTATCAGCTTATACAATAGAAAAAGCGTGTTCGGCAACATCCTTAGACCACAGATCGACGAAGAACAAACATCTTGTAGGCGGCCTATTGCATCTTTGTTTGAGATGCTCTAAAAATAACAACATGTTAGTTTTGAGCGATGAATGACTAGCGGTGGTAGCACTGTGCGAGCTCAAGCATGATGTTCACTTCCCCCGTCAACGCTGGAGATTCTTATGAGCACTGCCTACAAACGCGTATTGCCACAGCTGGATGATCTCAACCGGTTTTTCTGGACCAGTGGCGCCGACGGCCAATTGCGCTTTCTGCGCTGCAACGACTGCGACCATTGGCTGCATCCGCCGGGAATCATCTGCCCGCAGTGCCTGAGCCGAAACCTCGCGCCGCAGGCGGTTTCGGGCCTGGGCACCATCGAGGCACTGACGATCAATCATCAGCCGTGGTCGCCTGACCAGCCCGTGCCTTATGCCGTCGCCATCGTTTCACTCGACGACCACAAAAGCCTGCAACTGACGACCAACATCGTCGGTTGCGCGCCCGAATCGGCCTTCATCGGTCAGCGGGTACGTGTGGTCTTCGAAGCGATCGAGGATGTTCACTTACCTCTGTTCACGCCTGTCTGAGAGAGCCCGCATGCAAGAAGAACACGCCGAAAGTCTCGCTTCGATCCGCGAACAGGCCAGGCGCCTGCTAAAGGATCAAGCCACCCCGGAACACTTGAAATCGCTCCTGGATACACCCGCCAGTTTCGATCGACACTTGTGGAGCCATGCCGTCGACCAGGGTTGGCCGAGTGTCGCGGTAACCGAGCAATCGGGGGGGTTGGGTCTGGGCTGGAGCGGCCTTGGCGTGCTTTGTGAAGAAACCGGGCGCCTGACCGCGTCATTGCCGCTGATTGGTAACGCCGTGGCTGCCCATGCCCTGCAGTTCGCCAAAGGCGACTGGAGCACCTTGATCGAAGCATTGGCCAACGGAGGCAAGATCGCCTGCCTGGCCTTGGCGGATCCAGACGACAGTGGCTTGGCGACAAGCCCGTCATTGTTGGCAAGCAACGGCGTTTTGCAGGGCGAAAAGGCCCTGGCTGCCTTTGCCAGCGTTGCCGACATTGCACTGGTCCAGGCACAAGGCGAACATGGCAACGGGCTCTATCTGGTCGACCTAGCACACCCCGGTGTCACCCGCCGAACCTTCAATACCCTCGACAACGCTCGTGCCGCGGCTGTCCTGCAGTTCAAGCAGGTCCCGGCCACACGACTGGGCGGTGTCGACTTGATTCTGGATATCGCCAACCTGGCGGCCCTCGCCTGCGCCAGCGAGCAGATCGGCGGCGCCCAGGCCAGCCTGGATCTGGCCTGTGATTATGCCCGCGAGCGTCGTGCCTTTGGTCAACAGATCGGTAGCTTCCAGGGGATCAAGCACAAGCTCGCCGAAGCTTACTGCTTGCTGGAAATCGCCAAGGGTTGCACCCATGACGCACTCGATGCCTGGGAAAACGGCGCGCAAGAGAGTCGACAATTGAGCGCAGCCGCGCGCATCGCAGCGACCAAAGCCTACGACTACATCGCCCAGGAAGGACTTCATGTCCACGGCGGCATGGGGATGACATGGGAAGCCATGCCTCATCACCACTACCGTCGCTCACGCACGCTCGCCCTGGAACTGGGCAGCATCCACTACTGGCGTGAATGCCTGCTGAACGAAATCGGGCTGGAGATGGCGAATCATGGATAACGGCGGACACCTCATGAGCAATACACTCGAACGCTATCGCGAACGCGCCAGATCCTGGCTGGCAGAGCACGCCCCTCTTTATGCGGGTCAAGCACGGTGCGGGCTCAGTTTCAAAGAGGATCTGGACCTGGCTCGCGCCTGGCAAGCCCTCAAGGCCGAGCATGGCTACGCCTGCATCACCCTGCCAACAGAGGTCGGTGGTGCGGGTGGCAGCGAGCTGGAAAAAGTCGTCTTCAGCGAAGAAGAGATGCGTTATGACCTGCCACTGGTCTACTTCAGCATCAGCCTGAACAACCCCCTGCCGATTTTCCTGCGCTACGCCCCGTCTTATTGGACCGAGCGCCTGGCCAGGCCCACTGTCCGTGGCGAGTTAATCTGGTGTCAGCTGTTTTCTGAGCCTTCGGCAGGTTCGGACCTGGCGTCACTACGTTTGAAGGCTGTTGCAGTGGAAGGTGGCTGGCGCCTGAGCGGGCAAAAGGTCTGGACCAGCTGGGCACAAATCGCCGATTGGGGCGTGATCGTTGCCCGCACCGATCCGAGTCTGCCCAAGCACGCCGGGCTGACCTACTTCTTTGTCGATATGAAATCCCCTGGCGTGAGTGTCGTGCCGATCCGCCGTCTGGGCGAGGAAAGCGACCTCAACGAAGTGTTCTTCGATGATGTTTTCGTTCCCGACGATCAACGCTTGGGTGAAATCAATGGTGGTTTCAAGGTCGCAGTCGAAACGCTGATGATCGAACGCTACTCGGTCACCGACGAATCCGGCTACGCCCCCAGCCTGGAGAAATTCATCGCATTGGCCGAGCAGTCGAAAATCAATGGCAAGCGCGCGCTTGATGACGCTGAGATCCGCGCCAGCATCGCCGATGTATTCGTCCAGCGCCAAGGCCTGCGCGCCATCCATCGCCAAGCCCTGGAGGCATTTGCCAAGGGCGAGGCTCCGGGTCCTGAGGGCGCCATGCGCAAATTGCTGTTGGGGCGCACCCGTCAATCCTTGAGTCGGATGGCGATGAACATCCAGGGACCGAACAGCCTGGTCCTGAATGAAGACTCTCAGGCGAAGACCGACTTCACCAGTGCCTGGCTCGACCCCAGTTTGCGTATTGCCGGCGGTACCGACGAGTTACTGCTCAACACCTTGGCCGAGCGTGTGCTTGGCCTGCCGCAGGATTCACGGCCAGACAAGGGCCAGCCTTTTAACGCCAACAAATAAACGCCCCGGGCGGCCTTGGTCGCCCGCCACCGAAGGATCTCGCTCATGCATTTCACTCTCGATCAGGAAGACGAGCGCTTCCGTCAGGAAGTCCGTGCCTTCCTCAAGGCCAAGCTGCCCCAGGATCTGGCTGAACGCAATCGCCGGGGTTACCACCCCTTGCGTGAAGACACCCGCCAGTGGACCAAGATCCTTCACGCCCAGGGCTGGTCCGGCGCCAATTGGCCAACATCCTGGGGCGGTACCGGTTGGTCGCCCGTGCGTCAGTTCATTTTCGAAGAGGAAAGTATCCTGGCCGGTGCGCCGGCGGTCGATACCGCTGGATTCAAGATGATCGGCCCGGTGATCATGACCTTCGCCAACGAGACCATGAAGGCACAGTACGGCCCACGCATCCTCAGCGGGGATGTCTTTTGGGGCCAGGGATTTTCTGAACCCAATGCCGGATCGGACTTGGGCTCTTTGACGACGCGTGCCGAACGCGACGGCGATGAATATGTCATCAACGGGCAGAAAATCTGGACCTCGTTCGTTGAAACCGCGGACATGATTTTCATCCTCGCCAAGACCGATCCGCAGGCTCGTCAGCGCGGTATTTCGATGATTCTTGTCGACCGCCAGGCCCCGGGCGTGACCATTCGCCCGATCTATGACATCGGTGAAAGTCACAGCCTCAACGAAGTCTTCTTCGATGACGTGCGGGTTCCGGTCAGCAATCTGGTCGGTGAGGAAGGCATGGGGTGGACCTATGCCAAGTTCCTGCTGGAAAACGAGCGCGCGTTCAGTGCCGAATGGCCACGCAACAATGCCCACCTGGCCCGCCTACGGACTTTGCTCAATACACCGCAGCACGATGGTCGGCGATTGATCGACCGGCCTGGCTTTGCCAGTCGCCTGGCACAACTCAATACTGACTTGCTGGCACTGCGCTGGTTGAGCCTGCGCGCCCTGCACGAAAAAGCAGGAGGCCAAGTTCGTTTGCCGGTGGGCTCACTGCTGAAAATCCGCGGTTCGGAACTCCTGCAAAAAATCGGCGAGCTGCAAGTCGAAGCCCTCGGCAGCCACGCCAGCTATGTCTACCCCGACCCATTGGGCGACGCCCAGCGCCAACGAACCTGGCCACCGGGCCCAAACACGGCGCCCGGCATCATGGCGGATTATTTCTACCGTCGCGCCACCACTATTTACGGTGGGGCAAATGAAGTTCAACGCACGATTATCGCCCGTTCGTTCCTGGAGCTCTGAGCATGGATTTTCAACTGAATGAAGAGCAAAACATGCTCAAAGACAGCGTTCGCCGGTTCATGGAGGACAATTGCTCCTTCGAACAGCGCGGTGCAACCGTCGATAATGGCGCCTTCGATGGCGGTCATTGGCTTCAGATGGCCGAACTCGGGCTCCTGGCCCTGGGCCTGCCGGAAGATCTGGGTGGAATGAACTGTACGGCAATCGAAAGTGCCTTGGTGATGGAGGAGTTCGGCCGCGTGCTGTGCGTGGAACCCTACTGGGCAGTGGCCATCCACGCGGCGCAAACCCTACTGGCCAGCAATGACACAAAAGCTCGCGCGGTACTGCAGGCCATGGGTGAAGGTATGGCACTGCCTGTGCTGGCCCACGAAGAAGCACCGGCACGCGGAGAGTTAGCCTATGTCAAGACCCGCGCCTTCGAGACCGGGCAAGGTCGCTGGCGGTTGAACGGGGAAAAAATAGCGGTGATCGGTGGCAATATCGCCGAGCTGTTCATCGTTTCGGTACGTACCTCTGGTGCGACAGGGGATCGCGACGGCATCACACTGTTTTTGCTCGACGCAAATACGCCTGGCATCGCCAAACATAATGTTCGCCTGATCGATAACCGTTGGGCCAGCCACCTGGTGCTCACTAACGTTGAGGTCACCCAGGCCCAGGTTCTGGGCAAGGTCGGCGACGGCTACGCAGCGCTGAGCCACGCCAACGCGCACGCCATGGTAGGGCTGTTCGCCGAAGCGGTGGGTGTGATGGAACAGTCGCTGTGGATCACCCGTGACTATCTGAAAATTCGCAAACAGTTCGGCCAGACGCTCTCGAACTTCCAGAGCCTGCAGCACCGCATGAGCGAAATGCTCATCGAACTGGAACTCTCGCGCAGCATGCTGCACCTGGCATTGGCCAGCCTCGATCTCGATGCAGCACAGCGCGACCGGGCACTGTCGGCTGTCAAGGCGCACATCGGTAAAAGCGGTCAGTTCGTTTGCGGCCAGGCCATTCAGTTGCATGGAGGCATTGGGGTGACCGAAGAGTACGTCATCGGTCACTACTTCAAACGCATGACCCTGATCAACGCAGCGCTCGGCACCAGCATGCATCACTACGAGTTGTTGGCAGAAGCAGAGCGCGCGGCCTGAGGGGTGTTCGCCCTTCCCCGTTTGCCATAAAAATCCGGACCTGCATAAGGCTCCGGATTTTTCAAAGCGGCTTCACACGCCCCGCGGGGCACCCATGACAACAAACACACCGCTATAACAAAAACCAAGAGGACCGTGTGATGTTGAACCTTTCCATGAAACCGACCGGTTGGTTCCAGATCGGCTGGAGCGATGAACTGGCCCCAGGCGCGGTCAAGCCGATGAAATACCTTGGGCATGACCTGGTGGCATTCCGTAGCGAAGCAGGCGAGCTTGCCGTACTCGATGCCCACTGCCACCACATGGGTGCGCATTTGGGTTATGGCGGCAAAGTCAAAGGCGACTGCATCGCGTGCCCTTACCATGGCTGGCAGTGGAACACCAAAGGTGAGAACGCCTTGATTCCCTATCAGGACCATCCCATTCGCAAAAAGCTGCGCAAGTGGGACGTCGTCGAACAGCACGGCATCATGTTCCTGTGGCACGATCCGGCCGGTGGTCCACCCCGCGACGGCTGGTTGCCCGACGTTTTCGATCACCCCGAACACCCGGCAGATCCCGCCGATTTTTACCCGTGCTATCCCGATGCCGTGGTCCTCGCGCCTGAGGAACCCATCCATCCGCAACTGATTACAGAAAACGCTGCCGATACCATGCACTTCCGCTTTGCCCACAATGCCCCGGAAGACCCGCTCCTGCTGGCCTTCGATACCAGCACGGCGATCTGGAAGTCGACCATGGGGTTTCGCTCAAAAGTCACCAAGGAAGTCGCGATGCTGCTGCATGCGCGCAATGCCGGGGTCGGTCTGAACTTCTCGATATTCGATCATCCGGTATTGGCGCGCCGACTGGTGCTGTCCTGCACGCCCATCGACGATGAAAAATCAGACCTGCGCGTGAGCTACTACTTCCGGCGCGATCCAAAGTCTCCTGAGCACATGCCCGAATCCGTTCGACAAATGGCACGGCATACGCGCGTTCTTTTCGAAGAGGACGCGGTGATCTGGAGACACCAGAAGTTTGTGCAAAGGCCGATCTATGCCAGACAGGACGTCGCCGGTTATACCGCGCTGCGGACCTGGTGCGAGCAGTTCTATGAGGCGACAGGCAGTACCCAGGGACCGCTAAAAGTCCTGGAAGACGCTGGCGAACCGGTCAACTGCAATCTGCTGTGACACCGTGCAAGGCGTTGCTCTGAGTCCTGGCGAAATCAGTTGTTTCGCCGGGTTCCTTGCGGGATTTCCCCGCAGAAAATATCGACGTTGCCATCGGACGGCGCGGTTCTCACCACGATCGAGTATTCGCCTGAAAGTAGCGCTGACATGGCGACAGGCAAGCTTCTTGAGTAGGTCCAGCCGCGTACTGCGGCACGTTCAGTGTTGACCTGATCATTCATCGAAAATGCGATAGGCCCAGGCTGCTGGCAGCTGCCCTTATAGATGAAGGTGTAGAGACGCAAGGGCAGAGAAACGCCACCTGGAATGCCACTGATGATAAAGCTGAATCCCGTTTGTGTGCCCCGGCTTGCCAGTGTCACGTTGGCAATCTGACCGGCGTTGCGTTGAGTGGGGAGCAAAGGAACGGTCATCACTTGCTCGGTTGACGTGGTGCAAGCACAGAGGGAGGCAGCGATCATGAAGACTGCCAATGGGTTTGTGACGTTCATCTTCCACTCCGTCGACTCTATCAATGGTGCCGCTGGCCAATGGTCGCCTTTGAGCCTGGGCAGGACGCAAAAGCCTGGAATCCAGTACGGATTCCAGGCTTTCCTTTCAAGTCGCGTTATGGGTCAAGGGTAGACTTCAAACAACCCTGCCGCGCCCATACCGCCCCCCACGCACATACTCACCACGACGAAGCGTACGCCGCGTCGACGCCCTTCCAGCAAGGCACTGCCCACCAGACGCGAACCGGTCATGCCGAACGGATGACCAAGGCCGATGCCACCGCCATTGACGTTGAATATTTCCGGATCGATACCCAAGTGGTCGCGGCAATACAAGGCCTGGCAGGCAAATGCCTCATTCAACTCCCAGAGGCCGACATCGCCGATGGTCAGGCCATGTTTACCCAGCAGCTTCGGAATCGCTGTTACCGGACCAATGCCCATTTCTTCCGGTGCACAGCCCGTGACGATCAATCCGCGATAGGCACCCAGCGGATTCAACCCGCGTTGTTCAGCAACACGTGCTTCCATCAGCAGGCAGGCCGAGGCACCGTCAGACAGCTGACTGGCGTTGCCAGCAGTAATACTGCCACCCTCCATGACTGGCTTGAGTGCCGCCAGACCTTCGGCGGTTGTGCTCGCACGCAGGCACTCGTCTTCGCTGAACAGGAAACGCTTGTAACTGATCTCCCCGCTCTGTTTGTCGACCAGCTTTTGCGAGACCTGTAGGGGTGCGATTTCTTCGGCGAAGACGCCTCTGGCCTGGGCCGCGACGGCGCGCTGCATGGCCTGCAGGGAAAATTCATCTTGGGCCTGACGCGAAATACCGTACTGCCGAGCGACATATTCGGCGGTCTCGATCATCGGCATGTAGGCAGAGGGTACCCGCTCCACCAGATCCGGATCCTTGTCGCGTATCGCCCACTCGAGGTAGCCGGGGGTCAGCGCGCTGACGTTCTCTGAGCCGCCGCCAATGACGATGTCCATGCCATCGACCATGATCTGCTTGGCGGCCATGCCGATCGCCATCAATCCCGAGGCACACTGCCGATCGACGGTGGAGCCGGCGACGCCGACGCCGAAGCCGGCCCGCAATGCCGCTGCGCGAGCCAGGTTGCGCCCGGCGGTCCCGGCCCCCATGGCTGCGCCAATGATCACATCCTCGACTTCAGTGGGATCAACCGCTGCTCGCAAGGTGCTATGCAGCAATGCATGCGCTGTCAGGCTCGGCGACTTGATGTCGTTCAGAGCACCTCGATGGGCCTTGCCGATCGGTGTGCGTGCAGTTGAAACAATAACCGCTTCTCTCATGATGTTATCCGGTTGTTCACGGTGGCTCGGGCCTCAGGTGCGAGGGGCACTGGGCAGTTTCAGGACAGCCTTGGCCAGAATGTCGCGCTGGACCTCATTGGCGCCGGCATAGATCGATACGGGCCGCGCCATCATCAACGGCCAGTGCAAGTCGGTCAGCAGCGAGCCGATCTGAACGTCGCCAACGATGCCGCCAAAATCACCGGCGATTTCCGCGCAAAATTCGGTGATGCGTTGCAACAGCTCCGAGATGTAAACCTTGAGCATCGAAACCTCCGGCCCCGGTTGTTCATCGGCTTCGGCGATGCGATCGCAGATTTGCGCGTAGAACAGTCGGTAGTCATGCAGGTCCGCTTGCAAACAAGCCAGTCGATCGAGCACGCCACGGTCATTGGCCAGGCCCATTTCCGTCACAAGCCGCCCAGCCAGTTCCAGCGCACTGCCAGCCATCGCCGCGCTGCCCAGCCAGATCCGCTCATGGCCCAACAACGCTTTGGCCAGGCTCCAGCCCTGGTGCAGTTCGCCCAACAGGTTGCTGGCCGGAACGCGAACGTTGTCGAAGAACACTTCGCAGAACTCGTCTTCGCCTGCAATGTTGGCGATCGGCCGGACGCTGACACCCGGAGCACTCAGGTCGATCAACAGAAAACTGATGCCCTGCTGTTTTTTCTCAAACTTGCCGGTGCGCACCAACGCATAGATATGGCTGCATTCAGCGGCGTGAGTGGTCCAGATTTTCTGTCCATTGACGACGAACTCATCGCCGTCAAGATCTGCGCGGGTACGCAGGCTGGCCAGGTCGGAACCCGCGCCTGGTTCGGAATAGCCCTGGCACCACATATCGTCGCAGGCCAGGATCCTTGGCAGGATGCGTGCACGTTGCTCCTCGGTACCACCTTTGATGATGGTCGGACCGAGTTGGGTTTCACCGTTGTCGATAATCCGCCCGACACCCGCGCGTTCCATCTCCTGCTGGTAAATCAGCTGCTTACGAAAGGAAATGCCCATGCCACCGTATTCACGAGGCCAGGCAGGCGCACGCCAGCCGTGATCATTGAGCAAGCGCAGCCAGCCGGTCAGGTCGTCGCCGCGCAGGCGCAGGAATGGCCGGCGATCGTTCTGCCGCAAATGTTCGGGGTAAAACTCCGTCAGCCAGACACGCAGGCGTGCCCGAAACTCCTCGTCGCTCCACTCGCGAGGATCACTGGAGCTCGACGCTTCGAAGGGTTCTAGCGCCGCTTCAATAGGATTTTCGCCAGTGAGCTTCGCAAATTGACGGCGGTGATCCCAGACCGACCCTAACCAGGCCGATCCGAACATCGCCGCCCGCAAGTACAGGCCGATGTCCACTTCCTCGGCAAAACCCATTGCGCCATGCAGTTGCACGGCTTGCTTGCCGGTCAGGATGGCGGCTTGAGCACATCGCGCCTTAGCGGCACTGATAGCGGCCTGACTGGCCTGCGTCAGAGGTGCCTGCTCATGGCAGGTCAGCGCATGCTGCAAACTGGCCTTCGCCAGCGTCTGTTCGATGCTCAGGTCAACGCAGCGATGTTGAATGCTCTGGAAGGTGCCCAGCGGGCGTTCGAACTGCACCCGTTGGCTGACGAAATCCAGAGTCTGTTGCAGGCAACCCGCTGCCTGCCCCGCCAATTCCGCCGACAGGGCAATACGTCCACCTGCCAGGCTGAGTTGCAAGGCATCGAGCGCCGGCTGCCCCCTGAGCAGTGCCTGTTCAAAGAGCACAGGCGCCTGATCGAAGTCGACATGGTACTGAGCCCCGATGCCTGCCGCGAAGGCTTCAACACGAACGCCTGGGGCATTCGCAGCAACGGCGACGATCACCGGTTGGCCGTGTTCGAGGGCAGACACCAGCAAGACTGACTGCTGTTCAGCCCCCAGCACAAAGACCTTGCGCCCGCTGAGCCGGCCTTGATCGACCCGGCACTCGATCAGGTCCGGATCCATCTGCCCGGCCTGTTCTTGCCAGGCCAGGGCCAGCAGGCGTTCGCCACTGACCTGCCAGGCGGCCAATTGCTCGGTGGCGGGGCCATTGTCCGCCTGCGTGAGCAACAGTGACGGCATCACACAACATCCCACAAAGGGCTCGGCGAACAAGCGCTCCCCCATCACCTCGCACAGGACTGTCGCCTCGCGCAAGCCCAGGCCACTGCCACCCAGTGCCTCCGGCAGCAGCAACCCGGTCCAGCCTAACGCGGCGATGTCGTGCCATAACGATGATTCCACCGGTCGCGCCCGGCCTATCCAGCCCCGCAAGCGCGATGGGCTGTGCGATCCTGTCAGAAAGTCATCGGCCGATTGGCGCAGCATGGCTGACAGCGATTGATCCGCAATTACTCCCATCAGAGACTCCTGAACGTTTAAATCAATTAACTAACGTTATGTCAGTTTTCATTCTATACTCAGCCGGTGTCAACCACTATTTCAACCTGCCCGTCGTGGCCAATCTGTCAGAGAGGAATTCATGCCTAGAGGATTTGAAGCTGGAAAACGCCCTGCGCTGCTCATCAGCGAATGCCAGCGGGGTGTCATCGACCCTGAACTGTCTGACTTTCCAGGGCTTGCAGAGCAGGTTCAGCAACGTGGTGTGCTACCGCGCATCGCCCGCCTGGCGGAGGCGTTCAGGGCCGCCGGACTGCCGGTATTGCACCTTCACGTGGCGCATCGCCCGGGTTATGTCGACCTGCCGCGCACCAGCGTGATCATTGCCCGCTCGACCAAGCAAAACCGAATGATTGTTGGTTCAGAGGACGTGAAGTCAGTGCCGGAAGTGGCACCTCACGAGTCGGACATCGTGCATGCACGCAGCTTCAGCCTGGTGGGTTTTCACGGCACCGACCTGGATTCGATCTTGCGTAACATGGGGGTGACGACCCTTGTGCCGGTGGGTGTTTCAACCAACGTGGCCATTTCGGGCCTGTCATTGTGCGGATCAGACCTGGGTTATCAGGTCGTAGTACCCGAGGACTGCATCGCCGGTGCCACACCGCAAAGCCACGACTTTATCGTCAGCAACCTGCTGCCGCTCTACAGCACTTTGAGCGGCAGCGAGTCGGTCATTGCGGCGCTCAGTGAGCGTATTGCTCACGCAGGACGTGCTTGAGAATTTTGTTCAAGGTTTGATTGCGCGGCAGTTGCTCAACGATTTCCAGTTGCTCGGGAATCTTCTGCCGCATCACCTTGGCCTGCATGAAGAAGTCGACCATCTCCTCGAACTGCAATGCCGCAGCACCCGGCTTCAGTTCGACGACGGCGCAGACACGCTCACCCCGCAGTTCATCCGGCAGGCCGATGACCGCTACCGCTGCTACTTTGGGATGGGTGAACAACAGGTCTTCGATTTCCTTGGCCGAAATGTTCTCACCCTTGCGGATAATCACATCCTTGAGCCGCCCGGTCAGAACGATACGACCATCGGGGCGGCGCATGCCCAGATCGCCGGTTCGGAAAAAACCGTCGTCATCGAATGACACCACGTTCAATGCAGGGTCGGTATAACCTTTGAACACCGCCTTACCGCGCACCCGGACTTCCCCCGATTCACCCTCCCCTGCCAGGCTGCCGTCAGAGCGGATAATCCGTAATTCGATGTCCTGCATGGGTATGCCGTCGGCATTGGCCAACTGCTCGTCCGTATCGGTCTCAAAGCCTGCGCAAATCAACGGGACTTCGGTCATACCGTAGTTATGAATCAGACCGCACCCTATCTCATCGCGGACCTGGTAATAGAGTTCTGGCGGTTTGGGAGCGCCCCCACCGCAGAGCACGCGCATCTCGGGTAATAAAGGTGTTTGAGCATTGCGCCTTTGTTCAGCAAGCAATAGCTGGTAATGGGCTGTGCTGCCGCCAGCGAGTGTCACGGCATATCGGCGATAGATTTCAGCAGCTTCCTCGGCCTGAAAGCGGTCGAGCAATACAGCGCTCATGCCCGAAGCCAGCAGCATGGTGGTGTACATCGCACCGCCAATGTGGGCGTACGGAAAAGCGACGCTGCCGACATCGGCGGCACTGACGCTCATTGATCTGGCCAGGTTCCGCCCGCCGATCATCAAGCTGTCGTCCGTGTGACAAGCGCCCTTGGGTTGCGAGGTCGTGCCCGAGGTGTAATAGACCCAGCGCACGGCCTGACCGTCGCTGGGGGGTGGCGGCAAACTTGACGCCCGCCCACGTGGCAGGTGATTGCCCATGACAATCACCTGCGGCGGCCGCTCGAGCTGCTGGCAAAGGCGTTCGGCCATCGCCGGAAAATCACGCTCGCCGTCATCGGGCACCAGCAAGAACTCCGAACGATTTCCCTCAAGAACACCGTGAACCTCGCGTTCACCGTACAGCGAGATAATCGGGTTCTGCAGAGCACCCAGGCGCGCCAGGGCCAAGGCGGTCATAACGGCCGGCAAGCCTGTGGGCAACATCCAGGTGACCCGACTGCCGGCACTGATACCGAGCTCGTAAAAGCCCGCGGCCAAGCGCTCGGCAATATCCAGTGCCTGGGTAAAGGTCATATGCAAGTGTTTGCGGCCATCGATCAGCATGGGGGCTTGCGGCGTCAGTTCCGCGCGCCGTTCCAGCAATTGCCACAGGGTCGGGGCGTGCAACAGGGTCATGGGCATTCAACTCCAGCTAACTACCAGGCACTGCGATGGCTGCCGCCATCGACAGGAATAAGGCAACCATTGATGTAACCCGCCCGGGCGGAGCACAGGTACACCGCCAGCGAGGCGATCTCTTGAGGATCGCCCGCGCGGCCAACGGGAATACTCTTGGTCAAGCGCTGCAGCAGCGCGTCGGGGGCCATACCGCGCTCCCTGGCCATGCGCCCTACTTCTTCGAGCATCGTGGTCGTTGCGATCCACCCCGTGGCGAGCGTGTTGACGGTGATGCCATCGACGGCGAACTCATCGGCCAGGGATTTGTTCAAGGTGACGACCGCCGCGCGTGCGGTGGTTGCAGCCATCAGGTTCAAGCCTGGCGCCGGCTCCTTGGCCGCGGCCGTGCCTATGGTCAACAAACGTCCCCAGCGCTGCTCGCGCATATGCGGAACGGTTGCTCGCGCCAGGTGCACGACACTCATTACCAGGTTCTGAAAGGCATTGAGAAAGGCATCGGCATCCCCATCAAGAAAATCGCTGGGCTCTCCACCGTGCACATTGGTGATGACGATGTCTGGCGAGCCAAAGGTCTGCCGTGCCACCCCCACTGCTCGTTGCACATCGCCAGGCCGGGTCAGGTCAGCAATCACGCCACTGGCAATGCCACCGGCATCACGCAACGCCGCCACCGTTTGCTCGATTGCATCACTGTTGCGTGCGGCAACCATGACTTTGCAACCTTCAGCGGCCAGCAGTTGCGCGCAGGCGCGTCCGATGCCTTTACTGCCTCCGGAAACAAACGCGACTTTTCCTTCCAGACCCAAATTCATCAGTAGACTCCGGTACATCCGCAGATTGTCAAAAGGTGCACGTAAGCACGGAGCAGATAAATCTGCCCCGTGCATGACTGGTTTTCAGGCCGTAGTGCGGAGTTTGACGGCGAGTTTGTCTGCGCCGTCCGGCGATTCCAGAACCGCCATCGGGTCATCGATCGTTGCGCTTTCCTCTACCTTTTCACCGTCGACCTTGTCCGCCGGCGTGCGCAACAGGAAGTAGGACAGTGCCGGGATCAATACCAATGCGCCGACCATGTTCCAGAGGAACATGAAGCTGAGCAGAATCCCCATGTCGGCCTGGAACTTGATCGGAGACCAGATCCACGGAATCACCCCGGCGGCCATTGTCAGGCCGACCAGGCCCACGATCCGCCCGACGAAATCCAGCGATCCCTCATACGAGCGCGCCAGTGTCATGCCGTGCCGTTGCAAGCCCAGTTGCACGCTGAGCAGGTACAACGCGTAGTCGACACCGACGCCCACCCCAACCGCGATGACCGGCAAGGTCGCCACCTTGATGCCAATGTTCAGCATCACCATCAGCGCCTCACAGAGGATAGACGTGATGATCAACGGGATCAGTGCCACAACGACCGCTCGCCAGTTGCGGAAAGTGATGAAACAGAGCAATGCCACAGCACCGTAAAGCACCAGGTGCAAGGTCCAGAAACTGCGCTTGACCACAATGTTGGTTGTCGCCTCGATGCCGGCGCTACCCGCTGCCAGCAGAAACGTGCGCGACTCGGTGCTGTACTGCGCGCTGTAGGCTTCCACTTCCTTGACCACACGCTCCAGCGTCGCCGCCTTGTGGTCTGACAGGTAGGCAATCACCGGAGTGATCACGCAGAAGCGATCGACCAATTCCGGACGGTCGGTGGCAAACATGTTGAACGCCTGTGTGCGGTTGCTGGCGTTACGTGGGATGGTCTGCCATTTGGGGTTGCCCTCGAACAGCCCGGAGGTCGTCAGGCGAATACCATCGGCCGGCGAAAACGTGGTCTGCACACCTGGCAATTCGCGCAAACGGGCACTCAGTCGATCAGCTTCAGTGAGCGAGGCGAACTCGGTGCAACCGTTTGCCGGAGTTTTCAGCATGACCACGAACTGGTCGGTGGACAGGCCGTAGTTCTGCGTCACGAAAGCCACATCGCGGTTATAGCGCGACTCAGGACGCAACTCAGGCGCACCCGGGTTGAGGTCGCCAAACTGCACATGGTGCCCGATCATCAGCCCTCCCCCTGCCAACACTACCGCCCCTGCAACAGCGAACATGGCGGGACGGCGCTCCGTCAAACGGATCAGACCTACACGCAGTCGTTGCATCGGGCTATGGCCTGACTCCACCTGTTCAGACGTCTGAATGCTGCGTTTGGCTGCGTGATCGCTGACGCCGAAATACGACAGCAGCACAGGGATCAGAAACAGCTTGGTAAAAATCAGGATCGCCACGCCCAGACTGGTGGTCAGGGCCATGTCACGGATCACAGGAATGTCGATGATGATCAATACGGCAAAGCCGACGATATTGACCAGCAACGCTGTCAAGCCAGCCATGAACAGTCGACGGAATGTATAACGGGCAGCCACGTATTTGTGAGTCCCGCGCCCCACATCCTGCATGATGCCGTTCATCTTCTGCGCACCATGGGACAGGCCGATGGCAAAAATCAGGAACGGTACCAGGATCGAGTAAGGGTCCAGCACATAGCCCAGCACGCTGAGCAGCCCCAAAAGCCAAACCACGCCAAGCAAAGCGCAAAACACCAGCAACAGGGTGCTGCGCAGGCATCGGGTATAGATGAGCACCAGAGCGGTAGCAATCAATACCGAAAAACCGAAGTACGCCATGACCGAATACAGCCCGTCGATCAAGTCGCCGACGATCTTGGCGAAACCGATGATGTGCACCTTGATCGTATCGGTTTCCAGGGAGCGCACCTGCGCTTCCAGTTGCCGGGATAACTGCGCGTAATCGAGTGGCTTGCCGGTTTCGGGATTGATGTCGAGCAAGGGCACAAAAATCATCGACGACTTGAGGTTGTTGGCCACATAGCTGCCGACAATACCCGCGCGGTTAATGTTTTCACGCAAGCGGTCCATCGATTGCGGGCTGCCGTCCCAGCGGTCGGGAATGACCGGGCCGCCGCGATAGCCCTCCTCGGTGACTTCAGTCCATCGCAGGCTGCTGGTCCACAAGCTGCGCATCCAACCCTGGTCAACACCCGACATCAGGTAGACGGCGTCGTTGACCTTCTGCAAGGCGAGCAGGTAATCCTTGTCGAAAATGTCGCCCTGAGTGTTCTCGACCACGATACGGGTCGCATTACCCATGCCGCGCAGTGCATCCCTGTGTTCCAGATAATTCTGGATATAGGGGTGCGATTGCGGAATCATTTTCTCGAAACTGGTGTTGACGGGAAGCTTGAGCGCACTCCAGCCAAAGAACAGCGTCAGCAGCCCGCAAAACAGGATCACGCTGATGCGATGATTAAATACCAGCCGTTCGAGCCAATTGCCGCTGTTCTTGTCGAAGTCGGCAGGGTCCGCGATGACGGGCATTTGCAGCGCTTTCAAATCAACCATATTTGCCTCTGAAAAGACTGGAGCCGTCGGCACCTATTGCACAGTGACTTCCCGTACCCCGGAAAAACCAACGCTGATGGCTTTACCATTCTTGAGCTCGGTCAGACTGGTAAACCGTCCGGGACGCGACACCGTCAAGGGTTTGAAGCTGCTCACCGAGATATCACTGATAACGACTTTGCCATTGACCCCGGCCAGCAGAAAACGGCCATCAGGCAGACTCTGCACATCGCTGAGCGCCACATTGATTCCAGTGGGCAAGGGTTGCCATGTGGTGCCGCCATCCATGGATTTGAATGCCGTGCCCCGCAGGCCTGCGGCAACGAGCGTTGTCGGTGTCACCTTGATGCTGAAAAAACTCCCGGTGTAACCGGTTTCTAAACGCTCGAAACGTTGCGCCCGAGGATCCAGCTTGAAGACAACACCGCGCTCAGAAGCGATATAAACCTGCTCGCCGCTTCCAGAAATCGCCATGTAATGCAGGAACTCTGGATTGTCGGAGCGCTCCATCCAGGACTCCCAAGTTTTGCCTCCATCGTGGGTGGCGAGCAGAGTGCCAAAGGTCCCTACGGCCAAGCCGTTGTTCTCGTCGGAAAACCAGACACCCATCAGCGCCTGTTCCGGACCGTCCTGATAATTGAGCTTGACCCCTTCCTGAAAGCTGACAGCTGACTCGTCACCGGCAGCCGCCCACTTGTCAAAGTGTTCGGTCAACATCTTGCTCGCCGCCACGCCATCGAATTGCTTGACCCAATGACTTCCGCCATCACTGCTATGCAGGATCACGCCATCATGGCCGACCGCCCAACCTTGCTTTGCCGTTGGAAAATGAACGCCCAACAGATCGCTTGAGACGGGTGATGAGGCCTGGGTCCAGCTGGCGCCGGCATTGTCGGAAACAATGATCAGGCCGCGCGCTCCCACCGCGATCAATCGCTCGCCCGCCGTGGTCACACTATTGAGATGAGCACCGGCCAAATTGCCCACAGACGATGCCGGGCGCTCCAGGGGATCGGTGAAGTCGGTTTGGGCATTCACCGGGTTCGACAACCCTGTGACCAGGGCTGCCACCAGCACGAACATATAACGCACAGTTGCCATTTCATCCTCACAGCACGACTGAGCCAGGTGAGTTCGAAGAGCCGAGCACCAGGTGCTCGACTCTTCCCGGGGTTCAGCGTACGCCGGAGCCGGACAAAGCCCCCGATGAGAAGTAGTTGGCTGGGTAAGGATCTACCTTGTAGAAACCGGTCATTTTCGGTGCCCCCATCAGCGAGCCGTTGGAGTACACGTTCTTGGTCATGTCATAGAGCACGTACTGACCATTGCGATAACCGGGTTTCTCGTACTGTTGAACCGCAGGCTGGTACATCAAGTGGTGAACTTTGCCGGACTGATCCTCAGCGACGTAAGTCAGGATGCTCCAGCTGTCTTCGTCCAGATAGAAACGCTTGACCTTCTGTACGTGGCGCTCGCCAGGTTTGAGCGTTGCCTCCACTTCCCAAACACGGTGCAGCTCCCAGCGCAGGTAGTCCGGGTTCAAATGCTTGGGCGTGTTAATCGCTACAGGATCGGCCGCCCAGGTTTTGTAGGCGTTGTACGGTACGTACATCTCGCGCCGGCCCACCAGCTTGAAGTCGAACTTGTCCATCTTGCCGTCGAAGCCGTTGATCTCATCGAACAACAGCACGCCACCGCTGGAAGTACTGACCGTGTCGTACTTGAACTCAGGAGCAAGGCGTACACGACGCTGACCAGGCACATAGCTCCATGCCATGTTGTCCCGTTCGGAAGTGTTGAGGAAGGCATGACGCATCTGTTTGACGCCCGCCGATGCGGCCGGTGACATGGTATTGGCGATCAATGCCCAGAACGGCTGATTGTCCGGGACCTTGTCGATGGTGTTATCCCAGAACAGGTTACGGTTCTCGATCTTCTGAACGTTGGTCAAGGTCACGCCACCGTTGTTATCGATCAGGTAAGCCGCCTGGGTACCTTCGGAATAGGGCAGTTCAAACTTGACGCTGGCGTTCCACATGGCCTCGTAACCGTTCTTGGGAATCGGGAACGGATACTGGGCATGGGCGTTGATCAGGCCAGGTGCGGAACCGACCAGTTGCGGATTCTTCACCCGCGAAATGGTGTTGTCGTAGACCCACTTCGGATAACAGGCCGTTCGATGAGTCGGGTAAATATCCAGGCGGTAGCTGTCTGGATAGCGCTTGAACAGCTCTTGTGTACCTACGTCGAGCTTGTCTTTGTATTGCGCCATGTTGGCAGCAGTGATGCTCAACACCGGTTTTTCATTGGCGAACGGATCGACATACGGCGAGCCGCCCTTGTCACCCATGATCGGCTTGTAGCCGGCGGGCGCCGTGCACAAGCCACCTTCCCAGGAGGGAATGGTGCCATTGGCGTTGCCGGCTTTGACTGCGCCCAGCGGCGTAAGGCTGGTCCCCAGTTGTTTGATCTCTTCATCGGTGGGTGCGGCCAGAACCTGGCCTGCAAACAGAAGGCTTGCCGCCCCCCATACCATCATATTCTTGTAATTCATTGATGAACCCTCACATCAGGCAGGTAAAGGGAAGCTAATCAAAAGGTCGTCTTGTAAGTGAACGACAGCCAGCCATGGTCGTTCTGCACCGCTGCGCCGTTCGTGTAGTCACTGGTGACGTAGCCGCGAGCCGGATTGTTTTTGTAATCGGCATGCGAGTCTATCCATTTGAGGGTGAAGTTGTGCAAATTCATCCACTTGCCGCTGATACCCACCGAGTAGTTGTAAGCACCTTCGCTGGTACCACCCAGCGTCGGGCTATTGCCGTCAATGCCGTAGGCCCAGGTGACCGGCATCGATACGTCCCAGCCCGGGAACAGTTGCGGCCACTCAGGGGTGAAGCCCACTTGCGTACCGACCGAGTGATCATCTGCGCAGTTCTTGCTGTAAGCCGTCACGCAGCCATGACCACGCCCGTTATAACGCGCCTCATTTTCGGTGATTTTGTCCAGCTTGTTGTAAGTCAACTCAGCTTGAAGCGTACCTCCCTCCCAAAGGGCGGTGCGAGGGAGCAGGTAGATGCCGTTAATCAAGGCATGGTAACTGTCGCCGCGTGCCCCTTCGGCCTGGGAGTAACTGGCATCCCCCGTGGAAATCACGGTGTAACCCGCCACCGAGTTCAACGCTGTGTTTTTACGGTAGGACACTTCACCCGCCACGCTGACCGTACCGAGGTTTTTGGTGAGGCTCAGGCCATACAGCTCGGTGTCACGAGCATAGTTATAACGAATGGCGTTGGGCACACCAGCGAAACGGCCTGGCGCCACTTGCACGATACCGACCTGGGTAAAACTCCACGGCAACTTCTCACCGAACTTGCGGTAGTAGACCCCGGCGGTACCTTCCAGCCAGTAGGGGCTCCAGCGCAGGTTCACGCCGAAGTCACCGTGGCTGTCGGGCTCGATGTCATCTCCATTGGGAATCTTGAAGATCGTAGCAGCCGAACCGAGATCGGACCGTGCTCCGTCAGCATTCGAGAAGTAGGTACCACCTGGCACCAGGCGAAACGGCTTCCAGTCCAGCATGTATTGCGCACCCAACGAAAGTTCGTCAGTCAGCTGGATATCCGTGGATATTTGCTTGAGAGGCAGGAACAACTCTTTGGCTTCCGCACCAGGGCTAGTAGCAGCCTTGATGGTGTCAACCGGACCTTGGGAGTAAGCGATACTGTTACCGAGGGTAAACAGCGATTCGCCCCAGTAGACGTTGTGCTGACCGGCCTTCAGGTTGACCCCTACGCTACCGAGTTGAAACCCGGTGAACACAAAGGCATCAAGGAATTCACCGGATGGCCCGGCGATGTAGCGATTGGCATAGCCGTTGTAGTGATTGTTGTTGTAGTTGCCACTACCTACCAGGTTCGGATTGGGCTCTGCACTGTCCTGATAAGCATCGTCATACCAGCCAGCAGCACTGACGCGGAAACCATGCTTCTGCTTCCACGCGACATCCAGTTCGGTGATGAGGTCAACACGATTGGTGACCATGTCGCCTTTATCGAACTTGTGCTCCGTATCGTCGTAGAACGGCGATTTATCAAAATCGTCATTGCGCCCTTCCATCCGCCAGCCGGCGTTGTAGCGAACGGTATTGTCCCAACGGACGCTAACGTCAGGGTTGCCGGTTTCGACTTCAAACGCCAACGCTTCGTTGCCAGCAGCTGCCCCCAGCAGCAACGCAATTGAACAAGACACATAGACCGGTTTAATGGAACTGACACTTCGACCGCTAACGCTGCGTTTTGTGGTTGTTTTCACTGCCTGCCTCTCCGATTCGAATCGGTTTCTTATTTTCGGCTATGACCCTCTGCAACCGAGGGCCTAGACACTGGGCACGAAGACCAAATGACTGCAGCAAGGGCGAGCGCAAATAGAGCATTTGGCCTTGACGCTGTCAATCACGATCCTTCAGAACCGCTAAGCCACAAACTAACAGATCATCAGCTATTGGCAAGACGTTTTCTCCAGATTTTTTTTGTTACATGTTTTTTTACTTATTTATCAACATATTAATGAAACAAAAGACCTTCATCCATGAATCATTTCATTACGGAGTGACAGTTAAATACCCGTGCGGCACCGCCTGTCATGTGAGTAAACCGCAACGAAATCGTCCAAATGGACGAGTGTTTTTTCCCGGATTCACGAGCCCTCCCTCCCCATCAGTCAAATGCAACACAATAACCACTGGCATTCGAAAAATAACTGATATATTGTCAGCTTTACCGCATAACAATAACCAAGCGGCTTTTTCATGCGACCTCACCAAGCCCCCTCCGGGCAGGCGTGCGAAAAGCAAAAAAGCCAGGAGCCAGCTGATGTCCACCGCACCCTATCCGCATCTTTTCGAACCCATACGCTTGCGTAATCTAGACATTCCCAACCGCACGGTGATGGCGCCGATGTCGACTAATCTGGCCGGCCATGACGGCCAGGTAACGCCACAGCAGATCGCCTTCTATCGCGAGCGCGCTGAAGGCGGCACGGGCATGATCGTGGTGGAGTTCTGCTGTGTGGATGCTGCCAGTGGTCGCTCCGAGCACCGTCAGCTGACGCTGGAAACACCGGCGTTTGTAGCCGGGCATCAGCGCCTGGTGGAAGCCATCACCGGCGCCGGTTCAGTGGCGTGCCTGCAATTGCAGCATGGCGGCCAGGGTGCCAAACGCGAGCTGGTGACCGATGGCATGCCTTGGGCACCCAGCGATATCTCCTCGCGTTCCGACCCTTCACGCCTGGTCGCCCGCGGCATGACCGAAGCTCAAATCGAACACCTGATCGAATGCTTCGGGCGAAGTGCGGAGCTGGGCGTACTGGCCGGCTATCAAGCCTTTGAACTGCACGGCGCCCATGGCTATTTGCTGACGTCGTTCCTCTCGCCTTACAGCAACCACCGCGATGACGCCTGGGGTGGCGATGAAGAGCGTCGCTTGAACTTTCCACGCCGGGTTATCGAACGAGTACGCCAGAGCATCGGCGACCGCCCGTTGATTTATCGGCTCTCGGCAGACGAGTTCACCCCCAAGGGTCTCGATATCGACGACATGGTGCGTATCGCGCCGAAACTGGTGGCTGCCGGTGTCGACGCGCTGCATGTGTCCATGGGATTGGGCTGGACGAGTTTTGACAAGGTCATCGAGCCCATGTCGACCCCCGAAGGCTGGCGCCTGCCCTATTCGCGGCGCATCCGCGAAGCGGTCAATGTACCGGTCATCAGCGTCGGGCAGATTCGCTGGCCGCAAACGGCGGAAAACGCCATACGTGACGGTGATGCCGACATGATCGCCCTGGGTCGCCCGCTGCTGGCCGATCCCGAGTGGGCCAATAAAGCACGGCGTGATGCTGCATTGGATATACGCCCCTGCACCTCCTGTAACTATTGCGTCGCCATCAGTTCCGGCGCCCACGGCACCATCGGCTGTGCCGAGAACCCCCGCAGCGGTCATGAACTCGACCGTTTGCCTGACGCTGGCAACCTTCGCGGCCAACGCGCAGTTGTCGTCGGCGGTGGCCCTGGCGGCATGGCCGCGGCATTGATGCTGCAGCAAGCCGGTTTCGCCACCGAGCTCCATGAGAGCCGTGACGAACTCGGCGGCGGCCTGATCGCCTCGGCCGCACCGCCGTTCAAGGACAAGCTGACCTGGTACTTGAATTACCTGATTCGCCAGCTCGATAAAAGCGCCGTAAAGGTCCACCTCAACAGTCATGTCGATGCCAGCGCCCTGTCCGGACCGGGCGCACCAGCCATCGTGTTGCTGGCAATCGGCGGCAGAGCCCTGCGCCTGCCGATCAAGGGCATCGACTCAAGCCATGTACGCGACGCCTATGAGTTGCTGATGGGGCATACGCAAAACTTCCCCGCTGTCGACGACACCTTGCCATTGCTGGTTTATGGCGGCGGCGAGACGGGCTGCGAAACCGCCGAGCTCCTGAGTGAAAAAGGCTATGCCGTGGTACTGGTCAGCCGTTCGCCGGCCAAACAACTCGCGCGTTCGGCCGAGGTGATCTATCGCGGCGTGCTCAATACGCGTCTGGCCAGCAACCCCCGTATCCGCATCATCGATAACAGCAGCATCGTCGCCATTGCCGAAGACGGCCGCGTGCAATTGCAACACAACGACGGTGAACACAGTGAATTGCAGACCCTCGGCGTACTGATCGCCCAGGGACGCAGACCCGATGACACCTTGCTCAATCACTTGCTCGAGGCGGGTCTTGCCGTCGCGACCATCGGCGATGCGCGCAAGGGCGGACGCATCGGCGATGCCGTCCACGATGCCTATCAGACCGTACTCGGGCTGTGCGCCAGCGATGCGCCGCTGCGTCCGCTGGCGTGCTGATGCTCAACCGAACCGGATCTTGCCCAAGGAAACCATCATGCAACTGACGCTCTCCCCCGAGGACCTGGCCTTTCGCGAGTCGGTCCGGGCTTTTCTCAAGGACAAACTGACCGATGATGTGATTCGCCGCAGCCGCACCGGCATGCATCCGCCGAATGAAGATGACCGGCGCTGGTGGAACCGTGTGCTCAACGAGCAAGGCTGGGCCGCACCACACTGGCCAGTCGAATACGGCGGCACCGGCTGGAGCCATCTGCAGACGCACATCTTCGAGTACGAATGCAAACTGGCCGGCGCCCCGGAGCTGCGCTGGCAAGGCCTGCGCCTGCTTGCCCCGGTGCTCTACACCTACGGCAGCGAGCAACAAAAAGCACGCTACCTGCCACCGATCCTCAATGGTGATGAAATGTGGGCGCAGGGCTTCTCCGAGCCCGGTGCCGGGTCCGACCTCGCCGCACTCAAGACCAAGGGCGTGCTCGACGGCGACCACTACGTGGTCAACGGCCAGAAACTCTGGACCACTGAAGGTCAGTACTGCGAGCAAGGCTTCTTCCTGGTGCGCACGGAAAACAGTGACCGCCCGCAAAAAGGCATCTCGATGATGATCATCGACATGAAGTCACCTGGCGTCACCGTGCGGCAGATCCCGATGATCAACGGTGAAGGTTCAACCTGCGAGGTGTTCCTCGACAACGTCCGGGTCCCGCGGGAAAACATTATCGGTGAAGTCAATCAGGCTTGGTCCCAGGCCAAGTTCCTGCTGTCCAACGAGCGCACCTCCAGCGCCGACATCTATAAGGCCCGCGCTGACCTTGAGCGCATCCGCCTGATTGCCGGCGCAGAGCACAAGAATGGCTTGCCGCTGCTTCAAGATCCCGAATTCGTGCGGCGTTTCACCGGCGTACGCCTGGAGGTTGAAGCGCTGGAATGGTCAGTGCTGCGCGTGCTGCATGAGGCCCCCAGCCACCACCCCATTGTTGCCTGCGCGTCGGTACTGAAAGTGCGCGGTTCATCCCTGCAACAGAAACTCACCGAGCTGATGAGCGACGCGTTGGGACAGCGCAGTCTGCGGGTCTACAGCCGCGACGAGGCGTTTGCCGACCCGACGGGCGATCCGCTGTGGCCAGGCCATGTTCCCGGCGTCACCGCAGACCTCATGTACTTGCGCGCCTGCACCATTTTTGGCGGCGCCATGGAAGTACAAAAGAACATCATTGCCAAACTGGCTTTCGGGTTTTGACCATGAATTTCGAACTCACTGATGAACACAAGCTGTTGGCCGAAAGTGCCGAGCGCTACATGCGCGAACGCTATGTATTCGAAGAGCGTCGCCACACCGTTACCAGCGGTGCCCATTTCTCACGCAAACACTGGCAGCAATTCGCCGACATGGGCTGGCTGGCGCTGGACATCGCCGAAGCAGACGGTGGCGTGGGCGCCAGCAGTTTCGAGCTGACGCAGTTGATGGAACCCCTGGGACATGGCCTGCTGCTCGAGCCGGTGGTCGACACCGCCGTGCTCTGCGCCAGCATTCTCGGCACAAGTGACAATACCGGCGAACGCCAGCGTCTGCTTGAATCGATTGCCACCGGTGAAACCGTGATGGCCCTCGCCCATCAGGAACAAGACGCTCGCAATGAATACCAGGTGCAACTGCACAGTAGCGCCCGACGTGTCGCCGATGGCTGGGCCTTGAATGGCCAAAAGCACCGCGTATTCCATGGCGGCGTAGCGGACAGCTTTCTGGTGAGCGCCATCCTTGAAGACAGCAACGAAACGGCGCTGTTCGTGGTCGACCGTGCGGCTGTGGGGATGACGGCCAACACCTACGAACTGATCGACGGCAGCCGCGCCGCAGATCTGCATTTGCAAGACGTACAGGTCACCGATGCGAACCTGTTGTTGCGCGGCGCGGCCGTGCAGCAAGCCATTGAAGCCGGACTCGACCGCGCCATTCTGGCGCTGTGTGCTGCCAGCGTTGGCTCCATGGAAGCGGTCATGGCCATGACCGCTGACTACCTCAAGACACGCGTTCAATACGGCAAGCCTCTGGCGCAATTCCAGGCCCTGCAACATCGCATGGCGGAGATGTTCGTGGAAACCGACCAGGCCAGGTCCATGTTGTTCAGCGCGATCAATGCGTTTGACTCAGGGGACGTCGAGACCCGGCGCCAGGCAGTGTCCGGCGCAAAGGTATTCATTGCCCGCGCCCACTATTTCGTTGCCAGCCAAGGCATTCAGTTGCATGGCGGTATCGGCACCACCGACGAGTATGCGGTCGGCCATCACTACAAGGCAGCCGTACTTTTCGAAAAGCGTTTTGGCGACAGCGATTTCCACCTGACCCGTGCTGCCGGCAACCTGCAACAACCCATCGGAGGCGCTTTGTATGCGTGATTATCTGCCACTGTCTTTCGCCGATGACCTGGAACAACGCGCTCGCTTTTATCGCAATGACCCGGCTTATATTCTGGGCGAGAAAAGCATCAGCCACGGCGAGCTGCTGTCCAGCGCGAAACTGATCGGCTCGGCCTTGCATAATGCCGGGTTGCGGCATCAGGATCGGGTCGGGATCCTCTCGATGAATTCGATTGAATTTGGCGAAATCATGGCTGCCACGCAATGGGCCGGCTATATCCTCGCACCCGTCAATTTCCGGTTGGCCCCGGCTGAGATCGCCAGCATTGTCCTTGATGGCTCGCCTCGGCTGTTCTTTTTCGAAGCGCAGTATTTACCGATCATGGAGCAGTTGCGCCATGAAATGCCGTCGGTGGAGACCTTTGTCTGCATCAATGGCGAGAGCGACTGGGCAATCGACTATGAAGACTTCATCGCCACTGGCGATCCGCTCGGTCCACCGATCCGCGCTACCGAAGAAGACATCTGCTGCCTGATCTACACCAGCGGTACCACTGGAAAACCCAAAGGCGTGATCTGGGGCCACCGCGAGTATCGGCAGTTGGTTCAGGTCGATACCTGGTTGATCGACATGCAGCAACCGGACGTCACCCTGATCGTCATGCCCATGTTTCATTTGGGTGGCATGGTCATCAGCCTGTCGCAGCACGTTCGTGGCGGCGCAGCCTATCTTCAGCGTCAGTTCGAGCCCCTAGATGTGCTCAAGGCCATCGAGAAGGAGCGCTTGAGCATCCTGCTGCTGGCACCGACCATGGTGCAGATGGTGCTCGAGCACCCTTACGTGACTCAGGCCGACCTCTCCAGCGTACGCACCATCATTTACTCCGCGGCCCCCATGCCGGTGCCGGTACTGAAAAAAGCCATCGATGTGTTCAATGGCTGCAACTTCGTCAACCTGTTCGGCCAGAGTGAAATCTGCATGTTCTCGTTGTCGTCGGCCCAACACCGACCCGATGGCACTGAACAGGAGCGCAAGCGCCTGGGCTCGGTGGGCAAGCCCTACCCTAACCTTCTGGCCAAGGTGGTCGATGAGGACGGTAACGAGTGCCCGCCAAACCAGCCCGGGGAAATCCTCGCCAAGAGCAGCGCGATGTTCCGCGGTTACTGGAACAACAATGCCGCCACCCTGCAGACCCTGCGTGATGGCTGGTGCCATACCGGTGACATGGGTCGCTTCGATGAGGATGGTTTCCTGTACCTGGTCGATCGCAAGAAAGACATGATCATTACCGGTGGCGAAAACGTCTATTCACGGGAAGTCGAAGAAGCCCTGCTGCAACACGCTGTGGTATCCGAATGCGCCGTAATTGGCATTCCCGATGCCAAATGGGGTGAAAGTGTCTGTGCGGTCATCACCTTCAAACAGGGAGAAAGCACCAGCGAAGACGCCCTTATCGAGCACACGCGGTCACTGATTGCCAGTTACAAGAAGCCGAAAAAAATCATTGTGGTCGATGCGCTGCCCAAGCTGGTCACCGGCAAGGTCAACAAGATCGAACTGCGCAAGCTCTACGCACAACCGAACTGAAACAAGGCGAGGTTGCCATGAACTTGAACGTATCCGAAGAGCAGCAAATGTTGCTCAACTCCGTCACCCGCCTTTTCAGCGTTGAGTCCAGCCCTGCACGCGTGCGCGCTGCAGAAGCCCGCGGGTTCGACGCTGACCTGTGGCGGCAACTGGTGGATTTCGGTATCACCACCATGCGCATTCCGGCGTCCGCCGGCGGTTCCAACATGGGACTGTTGGAGGCCGTGCTGGTTGCCGAGGAAGCCGGACGCCATCTGGTCTCGGTGCCTCTGGCCGAATCGCTGCCGGCAGCGCGCCTGCTGGCACAGCTCGACAGCCCGGCCGCAACAGCGCTGCTCGATCAGGCCAAACAGGGAGAGCTAATCACGCTCGCCCCGCAGCCCTACGGCGCGGGGCGATCCATTGCTCTGCCGGGAGCCAATGCCGCGATTGCCGTGCTTGTTCGTCGGGGCGATGCCATTCTGGCGCTGACGGGTCTGGCGGCAAAACCGCCAAGCGCCAATCTTGGCGCCGATAACCTGCAGATACTGGCCGCCGATGACCACACGGTCGAGAGCCACATAATCGCCAGCGGTGCCGAGTCCTGCCGCGCTTTCGAGCAAGCCGTGGAAGAATGGAAACTGCTCAAGGCAGCCATGCTGATGGGCCTTGCCCATCAGGCATTGAAGTTGGCCGCTGCTTATTCATGCGAACGCCAGCAGTTCGGTCGGGCTATCGGCGGCTTTCAGGGTATCGCCCATCCACTGGCCGATGCCCTGACCGAAATCGAGGGCGGCCAACTGCTGGTACGACATGCGGTCTGGAGCATCGCGCGGCAGCAACCCGACGCGGCTGCATTGGTCTCGATGGCCTGGTGGTGGTCAACGCAATCTGCCGGGCGTGCAGTGGCCCGTGCGCTGCATACTTTCGGTGGCTACGGCGTTTCGCTCGAATACGACGTGCAATTGTATTACCGCCGGGCGAAAGCCTGGGGGATGCTCAATGGCGACCCGCAGCTTGAGCTGGACAGGGTTGCCGCACGCTTGTGGAGTGACGGTCACACCGTCGCCCTGCCAGAGGTCGGTGAGGTCAATCTGGAATTCGGCCACGGGCCGCAGGCTGCCCTGTTCGCCGAAGAGGTTCGAGCGTTTTTCCGCACACATCTGACCGAAGAATTGAAAGCTTACGCCCATCATTCGGTCGATGGCTACCATGCCGGCTTTAACCGCATGCTGGCCGATGCAGGCCTGCTGTTTCCTCATTGGCCTGCCGAATTCGGTGGCCGAGGCAAAAACGCTTTTGACATGGCCGCCTTGCAGGAAGTGTTCGAAGCGCACAACTGGCAGCGCATCACCACCCCGATCACCAACCAGGTAGCGCAGATCGTCATGCGCTTCGCCAGCGACGAAGTCAAAGCAGAAGCCCTGCCCCGCTTTGCCAGTGGCGAAGCGTTGGCTTGCCTGGGCTTCAGCGAGCCGTCGTGCGGCTCCGACGTTTTTGCCGCGAAGACACGTGCCACGCGCACCCTTGACGGCAACTGGGTCATCAACGGGCAGAAGATGTTCACTACCGCCGCCAACCTTGCGGACTATGTCTTCCTGTTGGTACGAACCAACTCCGATGTGCCCAAGCACGCAGGCCTGACGCTGTTCCTGGTGCCAATGGACTTGCCGGGCATCGAAGTCCATCCGGTGCATACCCTGCAGGATGAGCGCACCAACATCACCTACTTGAGCGAAGTTGTCGTCGCCGATCGCTATCGGATCGGTGAAATTGACGGTGGCACCGCTGTCATGGCCGCGACCCTGGAGCTGGAGCACGGCGGTGATCAGTACCGCATCAGTTTCGAAAACATGTACAAGCATGCACTGCAATGGGCGCAATCCACTCGGCGCGATGGCCACCCCATGTTGGCAAATGCCGATGTACAACGGCGACTGGCACGTGTGGCGGTACACACGACCATTGCCCGCGACCTGTGCTACCGGACCATTTGGGGCGTACAGGAGCAAGTGCCTGGCCGCGCCGCCTTCGGGCCGATGTCGAAACTGTTCTCCACTGAACAGTACCAGCGTGATGCGCTCGACTTGATGGACCTCTGCGCACCCGACACCTTGCTGCAATCAAACACCGGGCTGGGGCATGTAGAGCTGGGCTATCGGCAGTCGATCGGCATGACTATCTACGGCGGTACCAGCGAGATCCATCGCAGCCTGATTGCCGAACAGGCACTCGGCATGCCGCGCTCCAGGACCTGAGGATCCAC